>DASYKM010000044.1:0-51737 GCA_035995425.1 Steroidobacteraceae bacterium | reverse complement strand
GGCGGCGACAGCGACATGTCGTAGGCGATTTTCTGCGCGAGCTGCGCGTTCACGCCCTTGGCGAACAGGTGCTCGGAAACCAGCGCGCGCGTCTGCCCGATGAAGTCCGTTTCGAAGGGCTTGATGATGGCGTCCATCTGCTGCTTGCTCGGCAGCGGCGCGCCGATCGACTTGAAGCTGTCCACGCCGATGATGCCGATGACCCGGCCTTCGAGCAGGCGCGCGGCCTCGAGCGCCACCGGACCGCCCATCGAGTGGCCCACGAGGATGATCTGTTTGTTAGGCACGGCCGACAGGGCGGTGGCCACGTCCTGGCCGAAGCCGGCGATGCTCCAGTCGCTGCGATTGCCGTCGGTACCGCCATGGCCCGCGAGATCGACCGTCACCAGCGTGTATCTGCCCTTGAACGCCGGGATCTGCTCGCGCCAGTAGTTCGAATCGCAGGACCAGCCGTGGATGAAGACCAGCGCCGGCTCGCCGCTGCCGTACAGGCGGTATTGCACGTGCACGCCGTCGGGCGCGATGGCGATTCGCGCGGCGCCATCGGCCGGCTGGCTGTTGGCGGCGCTGGCAGGGGTGGCGGTCGCGGGCGGCGGTGGTTCCTGTCTGCCGCAAGAGATGAGCGCCAACATGATGGCGAGTGCGGCTGAAGCCGCGGGCAGAGTGGTGCGCATGCCCGGCACTCTAGGGCAACCTGGCGAACGATGCGACGTAGTCACCGATGGGCAGCGACGAGGTGAGGCCCGGACTTTCGATGCCGAGCAGGTTCACGAGCCCCGCAAGGCCGTGATCCGCCGGCGACTCGATGCGAAAATCCGGCTGCGGCTCGCCCGGACCGTGCAATTTCGGGCGAATGCCGGTGTAGTCCGGCATCAGCGCGCCGTCCGCCAGGCCCGGCCAATAGCGGCGAATGGCTTCGTAGAACACCGGCGCGCGCGCCGTATCCACCGAGTAGTCGATCTTGTCTATCCACTCCACGTCGGGACCGAAACGCACGCGCTTACCGAGATCGAGCGTGGCGTGGATGCCGAGGCCGGCGGTCTGCGGAACCGGATAGATGAGGTGCTTGAACGGCGAACGCGCTGCCACGGTGAAGTAATTGCCGCGCGCGAGATGCAGCACGGGAATCCTTTCTTTCGGATAGCCGTCGATGCGGTTGAGCAGATCGACGGCGCCGAGACCCGCGCTGTTGACCACGAAGCGCGCCTGCACCTCGGTGGCGCTGGCGCCGCCGGTCTTGACGAGAAAACCGCCGCCGGAGCGGGTCAGGCTGTCCACGCGGCAGTCGGACACCAGCGTGCCACCGGCGTTTTCCAGGTCGCCCTGCAGCGCGAGCATGTAGGGATGCTGATCGACGATGCCGCTGCTCGAGCAGAGCAGCGCGGCAGTACAGCGGACCTCGGGCTCGAGTTTGTGCGCCTCGGCGCTCGAGATGAGACGCACGCCGGGGACCTCATTGCGTTGCGCCGTGTTGAGCAGCCGCTGCAATACCTGCTCCTCTTCGGCGCCGTTGGCGATGATCAGCTTGCCGCAGTTGTGGTGGTCGACGCCGCGCGCCGCGCAGTAGTCGTACATCGCGCGATTGCCGGCAACACAGAACCGCGCCTTGAAACTGCCGGGCGCGTAGTAGAGGCCGGCATGAATGACGCCGCTGTTGCGCGCCGAGGTGATCGTGCCTGCGTGGTTTTCGGCTTCGAGCAGCAGCACTTCGCGTCCCGCGAGTGCCAACGCCCGCGCGACGGCCAGGCCCACCACGCCTGCGCCAATGACCACGCAATCTACTTGATCCGCCATGGACTACTTCCGGCTCAGGACTTTTCCAGGATTCATTATGCCGTTCGGATCGAAGGCCTGCTTCACACGCCGCATCAGATCCAGCTCCACGGGATTGGCGTAACGTTCCAGCTCGAACACCTTCAACTGGCCGATGCCGTGTTCGGCCGAGAAGCTGCCGCCGAAAGTGTGAACGAAGTCGTGGATTGCGCGGCGCGCCTTTGCTTCCACCGCCTGCAACTGGAACACCTGCGTGCCCGCGCGCTGGTTGATGTTGAAGTGCAGGTTGCCGTCGCCGAGATGCCCGTACGACACCAGCACTCCCTGCGGGATGTGTTCGGCCACCCAGGCGCCGGCGACTTCGATGAATCGCGGCACCTGCGATACCGGCACCGAGATGTCGTGCTTGAGGCTGGCGCCTTCCTTGCGCTGCGCCTCGGGAATGGATTCGCGCAGTCGCCAGAAAGCGTCGCGCTCGCGCTCGTTCTGCGCCACCGCGGCGTCGCTGATCCAGCCGTCTTTCAAGGCGCGTTCGAGCGACTCCTGCAGCAGCACCTCGAGCGGTTCCTCGGTGTCTGGAGACGGGGCGCGCGCCGACGACAATTCGCACAGCACATACCACCGCGAGGCGGCCGACAGCGGATCGACCACGCCGGGGATGTGGCGCGTCGTGAGCTCGACACCGATGCGCGGGATCAACTCGAACGAGGTCACGCAGTCGCCGCTCGCCTGCCGCAGCGCGCCTAACAATGAGACGGCGGCGGCCGGATCGCGCACGGCCACGAAAGCCGTGGCGCGCGATTGCAACGCCGGATAGACCTTGAGGCAGGCGGCCGTGATGACACCGAGCGTGCCCTCGGCGCCGAGGAACAGGGACTTGATGTCGTAGCCGGTGTTGTCCTTGCGCAGGCCGGTGAGCGTATCCATGACGCGGCCGTCGGCCAACACCACCTCCAGGCCGAGGACCAGCTCGCGCGCCATGCCGTAGTGGATGACGTTGAGGCCGCCGGCGTTCGTCGAGAGGTTGCCGCCGAGCATGCAGCTGCCTTCGCTGCCCAGGCTCAGCGGTAGATAGCGGTCGGCCTCGGCGGCGGCGGCCTGCAGATTGGCCAGCACGCAACCCGCCTCGGCAGTGATCGTGTAGTTGGCGGCATCGATGGCACGCACGCGGTTGAGACGTGCCAGCGACAGCAGCACCTGGCTGCTCGACGCGTCGGGAGTGGCGCCGCCGCAGTAACCGGTGTTGCCGCCCTGGGGCACGACACCGATGCGGTGCTCGTTGCAGAAAGCCAGTACGCGCGATACGGCCGCGGTGTCAGCGGGCGCCAGCACCGCCAGGGCGTGGCCGCGATAAAGCGCGCGATGATCGCGCAACATGGGCGCGATGCGCTCCGGATCGGTGAGGATCGCTGCGTCATCGACCAGGGTGCGCAGCCGATGTATCGGGTTGAAGTGGTCGTTCACGCACGCATGATAGCGCGCGTCGCGCCTGGGTTCAGGGCGCGGCACCACCGACTGGCGCGCGGCGGGAGGCGGGCTTGGTCAACAGCATCTGAACCGTACCCAGCTGGCGTTCCATGAAGCCGCCCTCGCAGTAACAGAGGTAGTACTCCCACAGGCGCACGAAGCTGTCGCTGTAGCCGAGCTCGCGGACCTTGGGAAGATTGCGGAAGAAACGCTCGCGCCACAGCCGCAGAGTGCGCGCGTAGTGCGGGCCGATGTCTTCGAGATGAAATATCTTGAGGTCGCTCACCTTCGACAGAGACTTCGACAAGGCCTGCACCGATGGGATGAAGCTGCCGGGGAAAACATACCGCTTGATGTAGTCGACCGACTTCAGCGCCTGCTCGTAGATCTGGTCCTGGATGGTGATGGCCTGAAGCAGCATGGCGCCTTCGGGTTTGAGCAGGCGCGAGCACTGCCGGAAATATCCATCGAGGAAGGACGCGCCCACGGCTTCGACCATTTCGATGGAGACCAGCTTGTCGTACGGACCTCCGAAGTCTCCATTCAAGTCACGATAGTCTTCGAGCAGCACGGTGATGCGGTCGGCCAGGCGCAGCGCGGCGATCTTGCGCACCGCGTAGTCGCGCTGCGCGGCGGAGATCGTGGTGGTGGTGACGCGGCAGCCATAACGCTGAACCGCGTGAATGGCGAAGCCGCCCCAACCGGTGCCGATCTCGAGCACATGGTCGGTGGGTTTGAGATCGAGCTTGCGGCACACCGCGTCGAATTTTTCTTCCGAGCCTTCGGCGAGCGTCGCGTCGGCGCGCGGAAAGATCGCGCAGGAGTAGGCCATGGTGTCATCGAGCATGAGCCGATAGAGCTCGTTGCCGAGATCGTAGTGCGCGGCGATGTTGCGCGCGCTGCCGTGCTTGCTGTTGCGGTTGGCCCAATGGAAGAGTTTGAGCAGGGGTCGGCTCAGCAACGACCAGCGGGAATCCAGGCGATTCATCTGCTCGCGGTTGGCGACGAAGATGCGCACCAGGCTCGTCAGGTCATTGCAGCGCCACAGTCCACGGATGTAGGCCTCGCCGGCGCCGACCGTGCCGCCGAACGCCGCGTCGGCAAACACCTGCGGATGATCGAAGTGCACCGTGCAGGACAGGTCGAAGCCCGCGTGGCGGCGGCCGAACACGTGTTCGCGGCCATCGGGTTCCGCGAGCTTGAGCTCGCCGTGCTCGAACTGCCGCAGGCGATCGAGCAGTAGTTTGCGCCCGAGCCGCGCGAGCAGGGTCGTGCGCGCCGGGCGCGCCAGGTGCGCCGTGTCGAGCAGCAGCGGCGAGGAGCTGTTCATGGTTGTGTCACTCGTCCTTTGATTCCGGGATGGCCATGGAAGGGCGTTCGTTTCCACAGCAGCTTCAATGCCTGCCAATAGATGAGCGCACTGACCTGTACGGTAACCAGCGGAAACTGGATGAGGGCGCGCGCCATGGCGCCCGCGGTCATCTCCTGGCGCTTCAGATTCAAGGTGGCGTCGAAGGTCGCAATTCCTTCACGCCAGTTTTCCATGTGCACGTGCAGGCCGGTACCGGGAGCGCCGAAGGACCACTCGCAGCGCATGTCCATGGGCATGAATGGCGACACGTGGAAGGCCTTCTCGAAACTGAAGCGCCAGGCGCGCGCGCCGCGCGACGCGGCGGCGGTTGGCAACACGTAGGCGTGGCGTTCCTTCCACGGAGTGTTGGTGATTTCGGCCACGATGGTCTCGAGGTGCGAGTCGTGCTCGTCGTAGACGTAGTAGAAACTCACCGGGTTGAAGCTGTGGCCGAAGTAGCGCAGGTGCGTGAGCAACCGGATGGGGCCGCGAGGCCGCCGGCCGGTTCGTTCGTGGACGAGATCGCGTACCGCGGTGTCGAGCGGCAGGTCGTGAGGTCCCAGGAAGTCCTTGCGCCGGAACCAGGCGAGCGCCGGCCGTCGCGCGGACCACAGCCAGCGGCGTTCGAACAGCCGCGGAAGTTCCGCAAGGTCCATGAAGCTCATGAAGATGCGATACCGAAAGGCATTGGCGACGGGCCCGAAGCGGCGATGCCGGATCCATCCTGTGTAGAGCGCGCTCTTCATGCCGGTCATATGGCGCGCGCCATCGCAAAAGAGGCGTTTTGCGCGTCACCGGTGATGCGCGCAAAGTCCGCCAGGGCCCACTCGGCGCTGACCACGCCGTCTTCGTGAAAGCCGTAGCGCCAGTAGGCGCCGCAGTACAGCGTGCGGTTGACGCCACTCACCTCGGCGCGCCGCTTCTGCGCCGCGACGCCGGCCGGTAGATAGACCGGGTGATGATAGGTGAACGTCTTGATCGCCTTCGCGGGGTCGATGTCCGCGCCGCGGTTGAGAGTCAGCAGGAACCGGACGGGCGCGTCGAGCGACTGCAGCACGTTCATGTCGTAGGTGAGCGCGACCCGGTCCCGCATGGCGTTGTCGCGCACCGCGAGCAGATGGTAGTTCCACGCCGCGCGCGCCCGCTTCGTGCGCGGCAGCAGCCGCTCGTCGGTGTGCAGAACCGCTTCGTTCTCCTGGTACGGAAACGCGCCCAGCACTTCTCGTTCGGCGTCCGACGCGTCGGTCAGGAATTTCAGAGCCTGGTCGCTGTGGCAGGCGACGACCAGGTAGTCGAAGCGCTCGACGCTGCCGAGGGCAGTGCGGACGGTAACGCCCGCCGGATCGCGCCGCACGGCGGTGACGGTCGTGTTGAGTCGAATGCGATGAAGCAGCGGTGCCGCGAGTTTCTTCATGTACTCGCGCGCGCCGCCCTTGACCGCCCGCCATACGGGACGATCGTTCACGTTCAGGAAGCCGTGCTTGTCGAAGAACTCGACGAAAAAGCGTGCCGGGAAGGACAACATCGCCCGCTCGGTGGCCGACCAGATGGACATGCCCATGGGCACGATGAACTGCTCGCGGAACGCGCGTGAGTAACGCTTGGCGTCGAGATAGGCGCCAAGAGTCAGCGCGCCGTCGGCGCCCGCGAGCAGTTCCCGGCTTTGTTTGTTGAACCGCAGGATGTCGGCAATCATGCGCAGGAACGACGGCCGCAGCGCGTTCAGGCGTTGCGCGAATAGTCCATTGAGATTTGTGCCGTTGTACTCGAGGCCGCATCGTTCGTCGCGCAGGCTGAAGCTCATGTTCGAGCGCTGGTATTCCACGCCGAGCTCGTCGAGCAGGGCGATGAAGCGCGGATAGGTCCAGTCGTTGAAGACGATGAAGCCGGTGTCGACGGCGTAGTGCCGGCCCTGAAAATCGACATCGACGGTGTTGGTATGCCCGCCAATGTGCGAGCTGGCTTCGAACACGGTGACTTCGTGGCGGCGATGCAGGCGTGCCGCGGCAACCATGCCGGAGATACCAGAGCCGATGACGGCGACGCGCATGTGAAATCCGAAAGTGACCGAACTCCTCTTTAGCTACGGGAGTCAGGCCCTTGCGGATGCGCGGGGATTACGAGGTTATTTGACGATCCGGCGCGGGTGGTGATCTCGCACCGACATCGGCACCGGCTTCAGGTCCCAGATGATGCCGAGCCACGACATGCCCTTGAGCAGGTAATAGGTTATGTCGATCTCCCACCAGTAGAAGCCCTGGCGCGTCGAGCTCGGATAGTGATGGTGATTGTTGTGCCAGCCCTCGCCGAGCGTGATGAGCGCGAGGAACCAGTTGTTGCGGCTCGAGTCGCCGGTCTTATAACGCTGCTTGCCGAACACGTGCGACAGCGAGTTGATCGTGTACGTGCCATGCGAGGTGAGCACCGTGGACACGAAGAAACCCCAGATGAGCATCTGCCAGCCGTTCGTGTGCAGGCCCGGCGCGAACTTTTCCAGTGCGGCGCCCAGGAAGAACACGGCCACGGCTAACAACACCGGCACGATGATGTCGAAGCGGTCGAGCCAGCGCAGCTCGCGGAACTGCATGAGGTCGCGTACCCGCTTGAGGTCCGGCGCAAAGCCCTTCTTCGACAGGAACCAGCTCATGTGCGCGCGGACGAAACCATGCTGGATGGGGGAGTGCGCATCTTCTTTCTTGTCGGAATACTGGTGGTGATCGCGATGATGCGCGGCCCACCAGATGGGACCGCGCTGCACCGCGGAAGCCCCGAGCACGCCGAACAGGAACTGTCCCACGCGCGAAGTCTTGAACGACCGGTGCGAGAAATACCGGTGATAGAAACCGGTGATGGCGAACATGCGAATGAAGTACAGGCCCAGGCACACGGCAATGGCGACCGGGCTCACGCCAACCGCCAAGGCGAACAAACAAGCCGCGTGCATGAGAATGAACGGCAGCGTGCGCAGCCAGTCGATGCGATCGGCGGCCGGATGCTCGCCATCGAAGCTCGAAGCGCGGGCCGTGTCGAACCAATGCAGCACCGCACGGGCCATGCGGACCAGCCCGTTGCCTGCAGGGGTGCTCGAGGTTTGCGTTACAGCATTCATGGATGTGGCGTATTCCTGCGGAACTACGGAATCGAACGGGTTTCGGATGCGTGCCGCCAAGACTGCGGCGCCGGACGGAATCTTGCGGATTCCGGCCGGCGCCTGCCTTGAATCACTTGGCAATTAGCGCGCGTTATTTAGTGCGGCAATTCGCGCATCCAGCGGCGGATGGCTCATGAGCAGGCGCTGGAACCCCGTGGGCTGGCCATTGTTGATGCCGAACGCGGCCATCTTCTCCGGCAACGCCGTAGGGGAATGGACCCGCTTGAGCGCCTCGAGCGCGCCGATCATGGCGTTGGTGCCGGCGAGATGAGCGCCGCCCGCATCGGCGCGGAACTCACGCTTGCGCGAGAACCACGCCACGACCATACCGGCGAGAAAACCCAGCACGACTTGCGCCGCGAGGACGGTGACGAAATAGCCGATGCCCGTGCCGCGCTCGTTCTTGAGTATCACCTTGTCGACGATGCCGCCGATGATGCGCGCCAGGAAGAACACGAAGGTGTTCATGACGCCCTGGATGAGCGTGAGCGTCACCATGTCGCCGTTGGCCACGTGGCTGATTTCATGACCCAACACGGCTTCCACTTCTTCGCGGCGCATATTGCGCAGCAGCCCGCTGCTCACCGCGACCAGCGAGGAGTTCTTGCTGGCGCCGGTGGCGAAAGCGTTCGGATCCGGCGAATCGAAAATGCCCACTTCGGGCATGCCGACGCCGGCCGCCTGCGCCTGGCTCTGCACGGTATTCACCAGCCAGCGCTCGGTTTCGTTGGCCGGCTGCTTGATGACCTTTACGCCCATGGCCATCTTGGCCATCCACTTGGAGATCAGCAGTGAGATGAACGCACCGCCGAAGCCGAAGATCGCGGAGATGATCAGCAGGCCGCCAAGGTCCATGCCGTTGCGGGCCAGGGCGCGGTCGAGGCCAAACACCTGGACCACGAGCGACAGCACCGCCATGACGGCGATGTTCGTGAGGACGAGCAGGAATATGCGTTTCATCTAACCGAAAGCTCCTTGGAGGCAGGTAAGAACCGAGTGCGGCAATTCTGGCGCCGGGCGTGGCGAATTCAATGCCACGAAAGCGTTACTTTCAAATCAAGCGTTTAGGATGAACTCCAGGATCGCTGACGTGTCATCGAGCGGGAGCTTTCGGCCGGTGAAACCCCCAAGCGGCACGCCGGCTGGAGCGGCTACTGCCGCGATGCCTGGATCGCCAAGCGCCAATGGTGTGCCGGATCCACGAAATACTTCGACCCGCGGCAGGCTTTCGAGTTGCTTGAACCCTTCCACCAGGATCACGTCGACGGGGCGCAGTTCGCCGACCAGGGTTTGCAGGCTGGCGCTCTCGGACGAAGCCGCGATGCGTGCCCAGCCGCTATCGGAGGCCACGATGACCTCGGACGCGCCAGCCACTCGATGCCGGTAGCTGTCCTTGCCCGGCGTATCGAGCTCGACGTGGTGGTGATGCGTGTGCTTGATGGTCGAGACGGTGAGGCCGCGGCTGCGCATCGCCGGGATCAGGCGTTCGATCAGGGTGGTCTTGCCGCTGCCCTGGTGACCGACGATCGCGAATACGCGCGGCGACCGATTCATCAGGCGAGCCTCGCATCCGGCAATTTGCCGACGTTCCAGGCCCCGGCGGCGGCGGCAGCCATGACTAACTAGTAGCTTTCTTCCTCTTCATCGTCGTCTTCATCGTCGTCGTCGTCGTCATCATCGTCGTCATCGTCATCGTCGTCATCCTCGTCGAAGTCGTCGTCCTCTTCATCGTCGTCTTCTTCGGCGGAATCGGACCAGCCTTCGGGCACCTCGGTCAGCTCGAGATCCAGCTCGTGCCAGGTATCGAGATCGAGCTCTTCGATCTCGCCGTCTTCGTATTCGATTTCGACGAGCTCATTGTCCTCATCCACGGACAGCACGCGGAAGGTTTCTTCCTCGTCCTTGTTCTCGTACCACTTGCCCGGGGTCGGTGCGTATTCTCTGCTCACAAGACGGCGCCTCTTACTGGAGGGCCGAGAGTTTACGGAGTGCCCGCGAATGCGGCAACGGGCGGTATTGCGTAAGATCGTGCGCCTCGTGAACACCTCGCCCCTAACTCGTGCACGCCGAATCGTCGTCAAGGTCGGCTCGGCGCTGCTCGTCGACCAGTCGAACGGGCAGGTCAATCGCCCATGGCTGGAGAGCCTGGTGGAAGACCTGCTGCGCCTGCGTGCGCGCAAGCAGGAGGTGGTGCTCGTGTCCTCGGGCGCCATTGCGCTGGGACGGCGCGAGCTCAAGCTTGCCGCGGGCCCCTTGAAACTCGAGGAAAGCCAGGCCGCCGCCGCCGTGGGCCAGATTGCGCTGGCACATATCTATAAGGAGTTGTTCGCGCGTTCCGGTGTCACGGTGGCCCAGATTCTGTTAACGCTCGAAGACAGCGAGCGCCGCCGCCGCTATCTCAACGCACGTGCCACCCTGTCCGAACTTCTGGAACTCGGTGCTCTGCCGGTCATCAATGAAAATGACACCGTGGCGACCACCGAGATCCGCTATGGCGACAACGATCGGCTCGCGGCCCGTGTCGCGCAGATGACGAGCGCCGACTGCCTGCTGCTTCTGTCGGACGTCGCGGGTCTGTACACCGCCGACCCGAATCTCGACGCCGGTGCGCGGCTGATCCCGGAGATCCGCGACATCACGCCGGAGATCGAAGCCATGGGTGGCGGCTCGGCGTCCGCGATGGGTTCCGGGGGCATGGCCACCAAGATCGCGGCGGCGAAAATCGCCACCGCCGCCGGCTGCGCCATGGCCATCGCGGCCGGCTCGCCGCTTCACCCCGTGCGCCGCCTCGAAGAGGGGGCTGAATGCAGCTGGTTCCTGCCGGGCTCGAACCCGGAGAATGCCCGCAAGCAGTGGATTGCCGGTTCCCTGCGCCCGAGCGGCGCAATAACCATCGATACAGGCGCGCTTCAGGCGCTGCGCACTGGCAAGAGCCTGCTGCCGGCGGGCGTGACGGCGGTCAGCGGCAGGTTCGCGCGCGGCGACACGGTGAGCGTGCTCGACCGTGACGGCACGGAAATCGCGCGCGGTATGATCGCCTTCAGCGACCGGGATGCCGAGCGCATCATCGGCAAGCGAAGCGCGGACATCGAGGCACTGCTCGGATTCCGCGGCCGCACCGAGATGATTCACCGCGACGACCTGGTGCTCATGCGCGCCGACGTCGCGCCCGTTTCGTAAGAGGACATTCCCGTGAACGCCGCCGCCAGTTCCGCCACCGCCAGTTCCGCCAAGGAGATAGCCGCCGTCATGGACGACTTGGGACGCGGCGCGGTTGCGGCTGCCGGCGTCCTGGCGCTCGCGAGCACCGCCGCCAAGAACGCGGCGCTGACCGGGATCGCGGCCGCGCTGCGCGCCCGCGCCGCGGAGTTGTTAGCGGCCAATGCGAAGGACATGGAAGCGGCGCGCGCCAAGGGATTGAGCGCAGCGATGCTCGACCGCCTGGCGCTCGATGCGAAACGCATTGAAGCGATGGCCCGCGGCGTCGAGGAGATCGCGGCGCTCGCCGATCCCGTCGGTACGACCATCGCCCAATGGGCACGGCCCAATGGGCTCGACATCGCGCGCGTGCGCGTGCCGCTCGGGGTCATTGGCATCATTTACGAAAGCCGCCCGAACGTAACCTGCGATGCCGGTTCGCTGTGCCTGAAATCGGGAAATGCCGCCATCCTGCGCGGCGGTTCCGAGAGCGCGCATTCGAGCCGCGCCATCCATGCGTGCCTGGTCGAAGGAATCGTCGCCGCTGGTTTGCCGGCAGCGAGCATTCAGCTCGTGCCGACCACCGATCGCGCCGCCGTCGGCTACATGCTGTCGTCGATGACGGACTACATCGACGTGGTTGTGCCGCGCGGCGGCAAGAGTCTGGTGGCGCGAGTCCAGCAGGAAGCGCGCGTGCCCGTTATCGGACATCTCGAGGGCGTGTGCCACGTGTATGTCGACCGCGACGCGGATCTCGGCATGGCGCGCGCCATCGTCAAGAATGCCAAGCTGCGGCGCACCGGCATCTGCGGTTCGGCTGAAACCTTGTTGGTGGACGCGGCCTGCGTGGCCACGCATCTGCTGCCTGTGGTCAGGGACCTGCTCGATGCGGGCTGCGAGGTGCGCGGCGATGCCGCCGTGCAGGCGGTCGACGCGCGCGTGAAGCCGGCCACCGAGCAGGATTGGTACACCGAGTACCTCGACGCCATCATTGCCGCGCGCGTGGTCGACGGCGTCGACGCGGCCATCGAGCACATCGGCAAGTACGGCTCGGCGCACACCGACAGCATCATCACCGGCAACGCCGTCACCGCGCAGCGCTTCCTCGATCGGGTAGATAGCGCCATCGTGCTGCACAACGCGTCGACGCAGTTCGCCGACGGCGGCGAGTTCGGCATGGGAGCGGAGATCGGCATCTCCACGGATCGCTTCCACGCGCGCGGGCCGGTCGGCGTGGAGCAGCTGTGCAGCTACAAATACATCGTGCGCGGCAGCGGACAGATCCGGCCGTAACCTTCCGTCCGACGCTCACCGCTCCCGCAGCTTCGCAATCTCCGCCAGCGCGAGCCCGTGCTCGAGGAAGTAGATCACCTTGATGTTCACCAGCGACGCAAAATAATCGCGCGCCACCTCCGGCTTGCCGCGCGCCCAATACGTCTCGCCGACGTAGAACAATGCCTCGCACAGCCGTTCATCGGTGCTGGTGTTCTCTTGCGTGTTGGAATCTTCGTCGCCTTCCTTGATCGGAATGACGAGCTCGGCCTCGGTGTATTCGCCCCGCATGTACAGCACCAGCGGCTGCGGCCAGCCATCGCCCGGCGTGCGCTCGACGTATTCAGGTTTGACGACCCCCGCGCGCATCTGCGCGAGCCAGAGCATCAGCTGGCCATAAGCGGCCTGCACGCGATCCGGATCGCTGGCGGCGACGTAGCGGAAACGCGAGACCGCGTCCGCCCAGCGCTCGGCCACGAAGTCGATGTTTCCGGCCAGCCGATTCGCGTTCACGGCGCGCGGCGCGATCGCGAGCGCGGCGTTGATGGATTCGCGCGCGCCGGCATAGTCGCGCGCATCGAACAACACGCCGGCGACAGCCGCGATGATCTGCGCGTCGCGCGGCCGGCAGGCCTGGGCGCGCCGATATGCCGCCGCGGCCCCGATGAAGTCGCCCTGCCCGACGAGCGCGCCACCGACGTCCATGTGCAGCTCGGCAAACCGCGAGGCGCCGAGGCTGCCGGCGCATTCGTTGTCGGCCGGCGCGTGCGCCTGCTCGAGCGCGTGTTCAGCCTGCAGCAGACCGGGCGCACCCGGTGTGACTCGCATGTCGAGCTTGCGCGTGATCTGCAGCTCGTGCGCGAGATCGAGCAGCGGGTGGCCGGACGAGTCATCGGCCGGCGCGGCCAGGGTTGCTGGCGAGGCGAGCAGTCCGGCGAACATGGCGGTCAGTGCGTATTTCACGCCGGCGTTTTCAGGTTCTTGAGCCCGCCCTGCAACGAGCGGCAATTGCGAAAGCCCTGGGAACGCAACAGGCTGGCGGCGGCGGCACTGCGTTTGCCCGTGGCGCAGAAAAGAAGATAGCGCGTCTCGAGATCGAGACCGGCGGCCTCGATCAGTAGTTTGTTCATGGGCAGGTGCAGCGCCGCCGCGGACGGTGGCTCGGCGTCGCGCTCACGCGCGTCGCGTACGTCCACCAGGACGAAGCCCAGCCCCCGTGCTTCGACGAGCGAGCCGAATTGCACTTCGAGCTCTTCGGGCGCGGCGGCCCCGGAATCGGCAATGGCCGAACGCCGATGCGCTTCGCAATCCGCGACGCGGCGTGCGCGCAATCGTTGGGTGCCGAGCGTGATGAGATCGAAGATCAGCATCTCATCGGCGCCGAGGCCGGGCAGGCCTAACAACAGCTTGAGCGCTTCGAGCGCCTGCAGGCTGCCGAAGACTCCCGGCACCGGACCGAGAACGCCGGCTTCGGCGCAGTTGCCGACCAGTCCATCACGGGCCTCGGGCCACACGCACCGCAGGCAGGCCGACGCAGCATCGCCGCGTACCAGCTGCAGCTGGCCTTCGTACTGGTACACGCTCGCGAACAGCACCGGCTTGCGGGTCTGCAGCGCCAGGTCGTTGAGCAGGAATTTGGTGGCGAAGTTGTCGCTGCAATCGAGGATGAGGTCGTAGTCCGCGGCGAGCCGTTCGCCATTGCCGGCGTCGAGCCGCAGCGAATGCGATTCGACGCGCACCTCGGGATTGAGCGCACGCACGCGCGCGGCCGCCAGCGAAGACTTTTCCTGCCCGCATTCGGCGAGCGCATACCAGGTTTGACGATGCAGGTTCGACGGCTCGAGCCGGTCGGCGTCGACTATTCCCAAGCGCCCGACGCCGGCGCCGGCGAGATATTGCAGCACCGGCACGCCGAGCCCTCCCGCGCCGACCACCAGCACGGAGGCTGCGCGCAGCCGCGCCTGCCCTTCAGCGCCCACTTCGCGCAACGCCATCTGGCGCGAGTAGTCAGGCGTGTGCGTGTGCTCGTGCTCGTGCTCGTGCTCGTGCTCGTGCGCTGCGGGCATCGCGCACCTTTCGCAGTTCACCCAGCCGGAGTCGCCATTCACGTAGTGCTCTTTCTTCCAGATGGGCACGCGATGTTTGACTTCATCGATGATGAAGCGGCAGGCGCGAAACGCCTCGTCGCGATGAGCGGCGCTGACGCCCACCCATACCGCCACGTCGCCCAACGCCAGCGAGCCCACGCGATGTACGCAAGCGGCGCGCGTGACGCCGAACCGTGCGATGGCCTCGCCCACAATACGCGCGCCTTCCTTTTCGGCCAGCTCGGCGAAGGCCTCGTATTCCAGGCGCGTGACGGCATGGCCTTCATTGTGATTGCGCACCCAGCCTTCGAAAGCTGCGAAACCGCCGCAGCTTTCATCGCGCATCTCACGCTGCAGCGCCGCGGTGTCGAGCGGGCCCTCCCTGAACTGGAAGGAGCTGAGATGCAACGCGCTCATCCGCCGGCCACCGGGGGAATGAACACCACGGCATCGCCGGCCTGCAGAGGCTGCGACCACTCGCCGAACTCGGCGTTGATCGCGACCCGAAGCATTTCCACCGGCAGCGTGAACGGGTAGCGCGCCCGCAATTCGTCGTACAGCTCGCGCGGAGTGCTTGCGCCGGTAGTGAGAGTCTCGTCGCTGCGGCCGGCCTGCTCGCGCAGCAGCGCGTAGTACTGCACGCGGATGGTTCGCCCGGTCATGGTTTCATGGCCGCCATGGCCTGCTCGTACTCGGCCACGGTATTCACGTTATCGAGCGCCCGCGGGTTGGGCTGTTCGAGCAGCTGCGTGTGCGCGTTGATGAGGAATTTCCGCGGGCAGTTCCGGCCGGCGGAAATCTGCGCGTTGAGGCCCTCGCGCGCGCTCGGTTCATAGATCGCGCACAGCGGTTCGGGCAGGCCGTCGTGACTCGAACGGAACGCGGTGGCGTCGAAGCTGGGGTCGCGCGCGAGCAGCAGCGTGTCCAGCGTGTGCGCATCGAGGAACGGCAGGTCGCAGGCGATCACCAGCCAGGCTGCGTCCGGGTAGCTGGCGAATGCGGCGCTGATGCCGGCGATGGGTCCTTCGATGTCGCCACGATCGACGATGCGCGCGTAGCGTGCGCGCGCGGCGTCGTTCTGCTGATCGCCGCGCACCGACACGTAGGCGCGCGCGACGCGCCCTTCGAGCAGCTTCATGGCCGCGTCGAGCTGGGTCTCGCCCTCGTGAAACTGGATGACGGCCTTGTCACGCTTCATGCGTGAGCTGCGGCCGCCGGCCAGTACCAAGCCATGGACGCGGGGAATATTCACGTTTGTCTCCGCGCGTTGCGTTGAAAGTCGCGCTTGCCGCCGGTTTTGCGCAGCAGACGTACGGATTCGATGACGATGTCATGCGACAGCGCCTTGCACATGTCGTAGATGGTGAGCGCCGCGGCGCTCGCACCCATCAGCGCCTCCATCTCGACGCCGGTCTTGTGGTGCACGGCCACGCTGCAGACGATGTGGATGTGGCCGCCCGGCCGCGAGGCGATCTCGACGTTGCAGCGTTCCAGCGCCAGTGGATGGCAGAACGGAATGATTTCGTGCGTGCGCTTGGCGGCCATGACTCCGGCGACGATGGCGGTGTCGAACACCGGACCCTTCCGGGTGCGATGGCCGCTGTCCGCGAGCGCGTTGAAGACCGCGCGCGGTAGTTTGACCGTGGCTTCGGCGCTGGCTTCGCGGAAAGTCGCGGTCTTCCCACCCACGTCGACCATGGTGGGTCGATGCGCGGCGTCGAGGTGGGTGAGTTTGTTCGTTGAGCGTGGCACTGGGTAGAAAGGTCCTTTTTGAGTGGGGGACAGGTAGATGGGTCGTTATTGAGTGGGGACAGGTCGATGGGTCGTTATTGAGTGGGGACAGGTCGAAGCGACCTGTCCCCACCGGACTAGCCACCGATGTAATTCATCTCGACTTTGTGCAGCCCGGCGGCGTCGCGCATCGAGGCGCGCAGCTCGCTGTAGCGATCGCGGCGGCCGCTCCACACGCCGCGGATGATCTCGAAGATCTCATCGTCCGTGGCGCCGGCCCGCAGCGGGCCGCGCAAGTCGATCCCCTGCGTCGCGAACAGGCAGGTGTAGAACGACCCATCGGAAGAGATGCGCGCTCGCGAACAGTCGCCGCAGAAGGGCTGCGACACGGAAGAGATGAACCCGATTTCGCCGGCCCCATCCTCGAACACATGCCGCTCGGCGACTTCGCCGGCGTAGTTGCGGTCCTGCGGCGTGATCGGCCAGCGCGCGTGGATGCGCGCCGCCAGCTCGCGCGAGGGCACCACCAGCGCGGGGTTCCAGTGATTGCGCGTGCCGACATCCATGTATTCGATGAATCGCACGACCACGCCGGTGCCACGGAAATGCGCCAGCAGGTCGAGCAGCGTGTGATCGTTGACGCCGCGCTGCACGACGGTGTTCACCTTGATGGGCGCAAGGCCGGCGCGCCGGGCGTGCTCGATGCCATCGAGCACCTCGGCCACGCCGCCGAATCCGCCGCTCATCTTCGCGAAAACTTCCGGCTCGAGCGTGTCGAGGCTCACTGTAATGCGAGTGAGGCCGGCGGCCTTGAGCTCGGTGGCGTATTTGGCCAGCAGCATGCCGTTGGTGGTGAGCGCGATGTCGTCGATGCCGGGAAGGGAGGTGAGATCGCCGATCAGGTCGCTGAGATTCGGCCGCAACAGCGGCTCGCCACCCGTGATGCGCAGCTTCTTCACGCCGGCGCGCGCGAACACGCGCGCGAGGCGCAGGAGCTCGGCGAAGTCGAGGCGCTCGTTGGACTTGAGGAAACGATATGCGTCGTGAAAGGTTTCGCGCGGCATGCAATAGGGGCAACGGAAATTGCAGCGGTCCATGACCGAGATGCGCAGGTCGTGGATGGGCCGGCGCAGTGCGTCGAGTGGCGTGCGTCCCGCGGTCAGCGGAATGATGTTCTCGCGGCGATTCATGATTTCACCGCTGCCTCACCAGCGAAAGAAACGCGCCACGTGACCCTTTGGAAACGTGTTGGGCCCGGGAGGCAGTTCGACGAAACCGTCGGTGCCCGCGAGCGCCGTGAAATCGCCTGAGCCGTTGGTGGGCTTGGGCTCCGCCGACGTGCGGCCCCAGTCGTCGCTCTTGAGCTTCACGGGCATGTAGAACGCCAGCGGCGCTTTCACTTCCACGGGTGCGGTGAGCGCGATGCGCGGCGCTTCGATCAGCGCCTGTCCCATCGACGCGCGCAGCGCCGGCAATACGTAGCGTGACAGGCAGACCAGCGTCGAGACGGGATTGCCCGGCAGTGCGAAAACCGCGGGGCCGGAATGCGAAACGCCAAACCACATTGGCTTGCCGGGCCGTTGCGCCACGTGGTGGAACACGAGGTTCACCCCGAGCTGCTCCAGCACCTTCGGCACCAGGTCGAGCTTTCCCATCGATACGCCGCCCGACAGGATCAGCACGTCGTGAGTGCGCAGGTGAAAGTCGAGCCGCTCGGTGAGTTGCGCCTCGTCATCGCGCACGTGGTCGTCGGCGACGCGCGTGAAACCGTGCTGGCGCAGCGAGGCGGTGATGCCATAGGCATTGGAGCGCCGCACCTGGTGCGGCTCGATGACTTCGCCAGGCTCCACCAGTTCGTTGCCCGTGGAAATCACCACGACCATCGGCTGCGCACTCACCCGCAGGCGCGCCATGCCGGCGCCCGCGGCAATCGCCACTTCCGGCGCGGACAGGCGGGTGCCGGCGGCTAACAACAATGCGCCTTGCTGGCAGTCCGAGCCGCGCCGATGCACGTTCTGCCAGGGTTGCACCGCCTTGCGGCCGATTTCGGCGAAGTCGCCATTGCGCTGCACCTGCTCGACGGGGACCACCGCATCGCAGCCGCGCGGCAACATGGCGCCGGTCATGATCTCGATGCAGGCATCCGGGTCGGCGAGAGTCTGCGGCGGATCGCCCGCGGCCTGGACGCCGGTGACGCGCAGGCGGCCGGCATTGTTGGCGGCGCCGCTCGCCGACAGCGCGATGCCATCCATGGCAACGCGGTCGAACGGCGGATGGTCGCGCTCGGCGTAGATGTTCTCGCGCAGCACCGCACCCGCTGTCTGGGTGAGCGGCAATGACTCGATCGGCAGGCACACGAGGTGCTGCTCGATCAGCGTTTCAGCCTGGGCAGGCGTCAACATGGGCATGGTTTCCTTTGCGCCCGTCACGCCATCCGGGAATCCCGAGAGGCGGATCAGCCGGCTTTCTTCTCCGCAGCCTTGGCCTTGTAGGCGCGCAGCTGCTCGTTGAAGCGTTCGGTCACCGCGGTCACTTCCTCGACGGCCGCGTTCTGTTTCTGCGCCTGCACCTTCTCCATCTCCGCCTTGCGCTGCGGCGTCAGCTTGGATTCGGCGCCGACCTTGGCTTCGTATTCCGCATTGATGCAGGTGATGTAGGCGTCCATGTCGGCGTTGTATTTCTCGACCGAGCTTTTCGCCGTTTTCATCTCTGCCAGCGTGGCGACGGTGCCATCCGGAAACTTGCCGGGAGCGACCGGGTAGTCGCAGGCCGCATTGGCCTGCGCGGCCGCCAGGCCGCCCGCCAGAATGAGGGCGCTAAAGAACTGCTTCATGAATCGAATCCCCGTGTTGGTTCAAAAGAGAGTGGCTATCTTAGAGGCGAGGCCCGCGGTGGGCCATAAGAATGGGACACCGGAATCGGGAATTGCGGCCGGACGCCGCTTCTAGCTGTAGTACTTCGGGTAGTCCGGCGTCAAACCCTTGAATCGCCGATGAATCCACAGGTATTGGTCGGGCACGCGCCGGACCTCGGCCTCGATGATCCTGTTGAAACGCTCGGTATCGGCGACCGGATTGTCGGTGGGGAAATTGTCGAGGGGCGCATGGATGGTGCCGCGGTATCCGCCGCCCGGCAGGCGCTCGAAGAAATAGGGCAGCACCAGCGCGTTCGTCATGCCGGCGATGCGCGAGGTGGCGATGTTGGTGGCCGCCGGGATCCCGAACAGCTTCACCATCTCGGCGCCTTTCTTGCGGAAACTCTGGTCGGGCGCGTACCAGACCACGTCGCCGTCTTTGAGCGCCTTGATGAGGGTGCGCACGTCGTCGCGCGGAATCGCGCGTTTGGTCTGCACGGCGCGGCGGGAATGCAAAAACTCTCCGACCAGCAGGTTCTTGGTCGGCCGATACATGACATTGAGCGGCATGCGTGCCGCCAGCGCGCGGCAACCGATCTCGATGGAATTGAAATGCGCCGACAGCAGCAGGACGCCACGCCCCGTGGCTTGCGCCGTCTTCAGATGTTCGAGGCCGTTCATCAGCGTGATGTGGCGGATGCGCTCGTTCGACGACCACCAGCTGATGGCGGTCTCGAACAGCGCGCATCCGAGGCCGGCGAAGTGCTGACGCAGGATGCGCTCGCGCGCGGCCGGCACCAGCTCCGGCAAGGCCAGTTCCAGGTTGCGCCGCGCGATGCGCTTGAACGAGGTCGGGAACAGAAAGAAGAGCAGCCCCAGCGCGCGCCCGAGTAGATAGAGCAGCCGGTGCGGCAGCGGCTCGAAGATGCGCAGCGCGCCCAGGCCCAGCCAGGTGGGCCAATACTTCGGAAGGAGAAAGGCGGCTTTCACGCCGGACGATCATACCGTTATGCTGCGCGCGATGTTCGGGCGCCTCACTCTCGCGACGATCGCATGGGCAGCAGCACTGCACGCTGCACCGGCGCGTGCAGTGGACTGCGCGGTGTCGACGAGCGGCGGGCATGAGTTCACCACCTGCCGCGTCGATCTACGCAAGGAAGCGCTGCGGCTCTACTACGCCGACGCGCAAGGGTCGCCCTACGAAGGGTTCGTGCGACTGCGCGCGTCGTTGTTGCGCGCGAGAAAGAATCTGGCATTCGCGATGAATGCCGGCATGTTTCACCCGGACCTGAAGCCGGTCGGCCTGCTGGTCATCGACGGCCGGGAGATCGCGCCAGTGAATCGATCGCAGGGCCACGGCAACTTCTTCCTCGAGCCCAATGGCATCTTCCTGATCGATCAGGGTGGCGCGCGCGTGATCGAGACCATGGACTATCGAAATCTCGCGCCGACACTCGCGACGCAGTCCGGGCCGATGCTGGTGCATCGTGGGCAGATTCCCGCCAGCGCGGCGTTCCGCACCAACTCGAACTCGCGCTACGTCAGGAATGGCGTGTGCGCGCCCGCGCCGAGCGTCGCGGTATTCGTGATCAGTGATGAAGTGGTGACGTTTCGCGAATTCGCGCTGTACTTCCGTGATGTCCTTGGCTGCACCGAAGCGCTGTATCTGGATGGCGCCATCTCGAGCCTGCATGCGCCGGGCCTGCGGCGCCCGGACGATCACAAGCGCCTCGGCCCCATGTTCGCGGTCGTCGAATAGGCTACTTCTTCTTGCCGCGCTTGAAGATCTGCTTGCTCTTGTAGCGCACGTAGTCGATCGCCACGTGATCGCGCGAGCCGACCAGGAGCTCGGTGCCATCGGCAAAGCAATAGATGAACTCGCTGGTGCGAGTGCCCTGTGAGGCGTCGGGCGGGCCAACCTTGGCGATCAGCTGATCGATCGTGGTCTCATCGGTGATGAAGCTGAAATCCGCGGCACCCGCGGGTCGCGGCGCGCCCTCTGGAACCATGAGCTCGATGAACGTGAAGTCGCGATTGCGCTTCTGCGCACAGGCCGCGCTGGATTCCTGCGCCGCAAGCAGCAGCGCCAAAGCAAACAGGATGGTTTTCATAGGAAGGTGAAGCTCATGAAGGATTTATGCGTCTCGCCGGGCCGCAGGATGCTGCTCGGAAAGTTGGCGTGATTGGGCGCGTCGGGAAAATTCTCGGGCTCGAGACAGATGGCGTGCCAGCCCGGATACGCGGTCTTCAGGTGATACGCGCCGTACACCTGCAGGCCGGGCAGGTTGGTCTTCACGCGCATGCGCACGCCGCTGGCGGGTGAATGGAGCTCGCCGGCGATGGCCGCGCCGGACGATGAAGAAGGATCGAGAGCCCAGCAATGATCGAACCCCTGGGTGAGCGCGATCTGCGGATGCGAGGCGGGCGGTGGTACGCGCACGCTCCGGGGTTTGCGGAAATCGAACGGTGTGCCGGCGACCGGCGCGATCTCGCCCGTGGGCACGCGGTTCTCGTTGATGGGTAGATAGTGACTGGCATTCATCATGAGGAGCTGTTCGTCGATGCTGCGGCCTGGGTCGCCGGAGATGTTGAAATAGGGGTGCCAGGTGAAGCTGATCGGCGTCGGCGCGTCGGTGGTGGCCTCGTACGCGAGCGTGAGCGTGTTTTCGTACACGCTGATGAGCGCCGTGATGTCGAGGTTGCCCGGAAAGCCGTTGATGCCCGCCGGCGAGTGGTGTCCCAGTTTCACGTAGGTGTTCTTGCCGCCGCCGCTGCCCAGGACCTTCCATACATATTTGCCGAAGCCAACGTCGCCGCCGTGCAGCGTGTTGGGTCCGTTGTTCGCGGTGAGCTTGTATTGCTTGCCGTCGAGCTCGAAGGCGGCGCCGGCGATGCGATTGCCGTAGCGGCCCACGAGCTGCCCAAGATAGGAGGTGTCCTTGAGGTAGGCGGGCAGGTCCGGCAGCGACAGCAGCAGCGGAATGCGCTTACCGCGCACGGGAAGCGAGAGGCTGCGCAGTGTGCCGCCCAGCGTGAGGACTTCGGCCTGCAGCCCGTCCTCTGAACCGAGAGTGTGAACCGCGACTTCCTGGCCGTCGGGAAGGCGTCCGAAAGAACGAATCGTGCCGTTCTTCACGTCGTCTTGGGCGCGCGCGCCTCGAATAGCCGCTGCAAGAGGCAGAAGAGCAAGAGCAAAGCTCCGACGACGATCTTGGTCCACCATGAGCTCAAACTCCCGTCGAATGCGATGAGGGTCTGGATGATGCCGAGAATCAGCACGCCGAACAACGTACCAAAGACGTAGCCTACGCCGCCGGCCAGCAGGGTGCCGCCGATCACCACCGCGGCGATGGCGTCGAGCTCCAGGCCCACGGCATGCAGGCTGTAGCCCGACAGCATGTAGAACGTCATGACGATGCCGCCCAGCGCCGCGCACAAGCCGCTCAGTAGATAGACGCCGATCTTGGTGGAATCCACCGACAGGCCCATGAGCCGCGCGGAAGATTCGCCGCCGCCGATGGCGTATACCGTGCGGCCGAATTCAGTGGAGTGCGCGATGCGCACGGCCACCGCCACCACCGCGAGCGCAATCAACGCGCCCACGGTGAGCGAGGCGCCGAAGCCCATCGGAATGCGCGCCTGCGCGATCGCCGCATACGTCGCATCGTTGATGGGAATGGATTCAGTGCTGATGAGATAGCAGCAGCCGCGGGCCATGAACATGCCGGCCAGCGTCACCAGGAACGGCGCCAGGTTGAAGCGCTGGATCAGGAAACCCTGCAGCGCGCCGAACGCCGCGCCGAGCACCAGCACCAGCGCCATCGCCGCGTAGGGATTCCAGCCGGCATCGAGCAAGGTCGCCGACACCATGGTGGTGAGCGCGATCACCGCGCCCACCGACAGGTCGATGCCGCCGGAGAGGATCACGAAGGTCATGCCCACCGCGACCACGCAGAGGAAGGCGTTGTCGATGAGCAGGTTGAGGAATACCTGGACCGACAGGAAGCTGTCGTAACGGATGGCGCCGAATGCCGCCATGACGAAGAACAGCAACACGGTGATGGACAGCGGCAGCAACCGGCGACTCATGAAGCCCCTACGCTCTTGCCGCGCGCGAGGCGGTTGACCAGGCCGCGAAACTCCGCCGATTGCAGCAGCATCACCGCGAACACCAGCGCCGCCTTCACCACGAGATTGACCTCGGGAGGAACGCCGAGCGAATAGATCATCGAGGTCAGCGTCTGGATGATCAGCGCGCCGATCACGGTGCCGGCCAGCGTGAAGCGCCCGCCGGTGAGCGCCGTGCCTCCCAGCGTCACCGCGAGGATGGCATCGAGCTCGAGCAGCTGGCCGGCGTTGTTGGCATCGGCACTCTTGACGTTCGAGCTCACGATGAGCCCGGCGATGCCGGCGGCGAACCCGCAGAACGTGTACACGCACAAGGTGATCGCCGAGGAGCGCACGCCGGCGACGCGCGCCGCTTCCGGATTGCCGCCGATCGAGCGAATGAAAAGTCCCAGGGCGCTGCGCGACATCAACAGGTGCAGCGCCAGCCAGAGGCCGCCGGCGATCCACAACGCCACGGGCAGGCCCAGCAGGAATCCATTGCCGAGCTGGAAGAATGGCGGGTAGTAGACGGTGATGATCTGCCCGCCGGTCAGCAACTGCGCGATCCCGCGTCCGGCCACCATGAGGATGAGCGTGGCGACGATGGGTTGCATGCCGGCCTTGACGACCAACAACCCGTTCCACAGTCCGCAGGCCGCCGACACCGCGAGCGCGGTGCCGAGCGCCAGCCACAGTGGATAGTCACTGTGCACTTCGCCCGTGGCGCTGAAGCCGCCACCGATCATGAGTGCCGCGACCGCCGCGGCGATCGCCACCACCGCACCGACGGAAATATCGAGACCGCGGACCGCGATGACCAGCGTCATGCCGAGCGACACGACCATGAGCGGCGCGGCGCGATTGAGGATGTCGATCAGACTGCCGTACAGGTGTCCGTCGCGCCACGCGAGCTTGAGGAACGAGGCATTGAACAGGCTGCTCGCCACGAGCAGCAGCGCCAGCGTGATGACCGGCCAGAGCAGTGGATGCTGAGCCAGGCGTTTCATGATCCGTTCGTGGTCGCGATCATCGAGTAGACCGCGTCCTGGTCCGATCCGGATGGCAGCTCGCCGGCCTTGGCGCGGTCGCGCAGCACCACGATGCGATCGGACACGCGCACCACTTCCTCGATCTCGGCCGAGATGAACAGCACCGCGGTTCCGCCACGTGCGAGCTCCAGGATCTCATTCATCAACTCCTGCTTGGCCGCGACGTCGATGCCGCGCGTGGGCTCATCGAGGATCAGCACGCGCGGATTGATCGCCAGCCAGCGTGCGACGATGGCCTTTTGCTGGTTGCCGCCCGAGAGCTGGCCGATGGGGGTTTCGATGCTCGGCGTCTTTATGCCCAAGGCGGCGACCAGCTTCTCCGCGATCTGGCGTTGTTCGGCGACCTTGAGGAATTTCGTGAGGCCCATGCGTGCCTGCAGCGCCAGCGCGATGTTTTCGCGTACCGACAACTCGGCAATGATGCCGCTGTGCTTGCGATCTTCGGGACAGAAACCCAGGCCCAGCGCCAGCGCATCCGCGGGGCGATCGAGCTTCGCGGGCTTGCCGTCGATGCTGATCTCGCCACTGTCGCGCTGATCGAGAGCGAACAACAGGCGCGCGAGCTCGGTACGGCCCGAGCCTAACAACCCGGCGAGCCCGAGCACTTCGCCGCGCTTGAGCTCGATGTCCACGGGCTTGAGCTGGCCGCGACGCGAAACGTCCTTGGCCGCGAGGACCGGAGGCGCGGTGTCGGCGGCGGCTTGCGGACTCGCCGCCGACTTCTGCGCCGCTGCCACTTCGCGGCCGACCATGGCGGCGACCAGCCCACGCGCGTCGAGTTTGCCGCAGGCGTACTCGCCGACGAACCTGCCGTTGCGCAGCACCGTCATGCGATCGCAGATTTCGTAGACCTGGTCGAGGAAGTGCGTGACGAACAGGATGGCGACGCCCTTGTCGCGCAGCGTGCGCAGCAGCACGAACAGCGCCTGCACTTCGTCGGCGTCGAGACTCGAGGTGGGCTCATCGAGAATCAGCACTCGGGCATCGGTCGCGACCGCACGCGCCACCGTGGCCAGCTGTTGCAGGGCGGCGGGCAGGCCGCCGGCGAGCTGCGTGACATCGAGCTTGATGCCGAGTCCGGCCAGCAGTTCGCGGGCGCGGCGCTCGGTTTCGCGCCAGTCGATGCCGCCGCCGCGACTCCACGGCCGGCGCGGGTATCTTCCGGCGCAGATGTTTTCCGCCACCGAGAGATTCGGCAGCAGATGACTTTCCTGGTGCACGGCGCTGATGCCGAGCTCCTGCGCGTGGATCGGCGACGCCGGCTGAACCTGCCGGCCGAGTAGTTCGATGCTGCCGGCGTCCGGCGCATACACACCGGTCAGCACTTTGATGAGAGTGGATTTGCCGGCGCCGTTCTGTCCCATGAGGGCGTGCACCTCGCCGGCGCGCAACGTGAGCTCGACGGAGGCGAGCGCCTGCACGCCGGGGAAGGCGCGGGAAATGTCGCGCGCCTTGAGCACGATCTCGGCGCCGTGCGTCATCGCTCTCAGTACTTGCGCGTCTGGATGTATTGCTTCGCCGTTTCCATGGTGAACATGGTTTCCTCGACGACGATGCGCTTTGGAATCGGCCTGCCCGCGACGACTTCGGTCACGGAAGTCATCAACTGCGGGCCTAACAAGGGATTGCACTCGATGGTTGCATTGAGCTTGCCGGCGATCATGGCTTCGAAGGCGCCTTTCACGGCGTCGACGGACACGATGAGAATTTCCTTGCCCGGCTTGAGGCCGGCTTCCTCGATGGCCTGGATGGCGCCGATGGCCATGTCGTCATTGTGGGCGTACAGCACGTGGATCTTGCGCGACTCGGATTTGAGGATGGCCTCCATGGTCTCCTTTCCCTTGGCCCGCGTGAAATCCCCGGATTGGGATCGAATGATCTTCAAATGGGGATTTGCGGCGATGATCTCCTCGAAGCCCTTCTTGCGATCGATGGCCGGCGCGGCGCCCACGGTGCCCTGCAGCTCGACGATGTTCACGTCTTCCTTGGCATCGGCGAATTTCTCGCTGACCCAGCGCCCGGCCTTGCGCCCTTCCTCGACGAAGTCCGAGCCGAGAAAACCCACGTATAGAGAAGAATCGCTGGTGACCGCGCGGTCGGTGAGGATGACGGGAATGCCGGCCTCCTTGGCCTCCATGAGCACGGTGTCCCAGCCGGTGGCGACCACGGGCGAGAAGGCGATCACGTCCACCTTCTGCGCGATGAAATTGCGCAACGCCTTGATCTGGTTTTCCTGCTTCTGCTGCGCGTCCGCGAAGCGCAGATCGATGTTGCTGGTGATGGCGGCGACCTTGATGGATTCGGTGTTCGCCGTGCGCCATTCGCTCTCGGCGCCGATCTGGCTGAACCCGAGCACGATGCGCTCGTCTTTCTTTTCGCCGGAGCAGGCCCCGAACAGACCGAGTCCCAGACCCAGAGCCAATGCAGTGGCAAGACTTCGTGCGAACTTCATCGGAATCCCCCTGGGCCCATCTAGAGAGCGGCGGTCTCGTGCAGCGCGAGGCCGCCTGGCTCGATGAGCAGCGTGTTGATCAGCGGCGCGCCCAGCGCCGGCAGATCGATTTCGAATTCGTCGCCGGCCTGCACCTTGATGTTGTCGACGATGCTGACCGTCGCGGTGCCGAAAAAATGCAGGTGCACGTCGCCTGGGCTGCGATGCTGCTTGTACTTGAAGTGGTGGTATTCGAGGTTGGCGAAAGTGTGGCACATGTTTGCCTCGCCGGTGAGGAAGGGTTTCTGCCACAACAAGGCGCCATCGCGGCGGATGCGGCTCGTGCCTTCCAGGTGCGCGGGCAGCGAGCCCAGGTTCAGCATGGGGCCGACGGCGCACTGGCGCAGTTTCGAGTGCGCCAGCAGTAGATAGTTGCGGCGCTCGGTGAGGTGATCGGAGAACTCGTTGCCGATGGCGAAACCGAGCCGGCGCGGTTTGCGATTGTCGTCGATGATGTACAGACCGACGAGCTCGGGTTCCTCGCCGTGGTCTTCGGCGAAGTCGGGCGAGGCAATCGGCGTACCGGCGCTGACGACATTGCGGCCATTGCCCTTGTAGAACCACTCCGGCTGCATGCCAGGCTTGCTGCCGGGGGGTTTGCCGCCTTCCACGCCCGCTTTGAACATCTTCATGGAATCGGTGAGCTCGGCATTGCCCGTCAATTTCGCATGCATCGAATCGCGCGCCGCGGCGCTGCCGAGATGCGTGAGTCCCGTCCCGCTCACCAGGCAATGCCCCGGGTCGGGATGCGTGAGCGGCGGCAGCAGGCGTCCTTCACGCAAAAGGTCCAGGTAGACGATGGGCGCGTCGACGGCTTCCGCGTTCACGATCTGCTCGAGAGTGCGCCGTTCATTCGCCGCCCGGCGCGCAAGTTGATAGGTCGATTCGGCGTTCGAAAGCGGAAGCACGATACCGTTGGCCTCGGCGCGGGCCACCCGCGTCCGCCCGGCATCGGTGAATTGCAGCAGTCTCATAGCCAGCCGGCGTCGACGATGTATTCCTGCGCGGAACAGGCGCGCGCATCATCCGAGGCGAGGAACAGCGCCATCGCCGCCACATCTTCGGGGCCGACCTTGTCTGGCAGCACCTGGTTGCGCTTGATCTCGAGCTCGCCTTCGGGCGTGAGCCACTTTTCGATCTGACGCTCGGTCATGATCCAGCCGGGCGTGATCACGTTGACGCGGATGCGTGATTCACCGAGTTCAGCGGCGAGCCCGCGCGTGAGGCCGATGACCGAGGATTTGGCGGTGGTGTACACCGGCATGTTGCGGCCCTTGGCGCCGTAGGAGTTGGAACCGAAGTTGATGATGGAACCACCGCCCATCTTCTTCATGCCCGGCACCACGGCCTGGATGGCGAAGAACGCCGGACGCTGGTTCACGGCGATGCGGGCGTCGTAGTACGCGGGCGTGACGTCCATGAGCGAGTGGCGGTCGTCGTTGGCCACGTTATTAATGAGTACGTGAAAATCGCCCATGGCCGTGGCGGCATCGCGGATGGCGGTCTGCAGCGCGGCGATGTCGGTAACGTCGGTTTTGCGATACCACGGGCGCGGCAAGCCGGCCTTTTCTATTTTCTGGACCAGCGCCTGCGAAGGCGCTTCCGCGTAATCCACGAAAGCGACCAGCGAGCCTTGTCTCGCAAATGCCTCGGTCATGGAGCCGCCAATTCCCGAGCCACCGCCGGTGATGAAAACACTGCGGCCGCGCAGGGACGGGTAAATGGCATCACTACGGTCGTCGGGCATGAGAATGAGCCTCGATTGCGGTGGTCCGAAAGGCGCTGAAGTATAGATATTCCGGCACCGCTTGTGCGAAGGTGCGGCCCTTCCCACACACTCGAGAGACATGGATCCGAAGATGAAGCGGCGGTTGCGCAGTCAGGACTGGTTTGGAAAGAAGGACAAGGATGGCTTCATCCATCGGAGCTGGCTCAAGAACCAGGGCTATCCGGACGATATGTTCGACGGCCGACCGGTCATCGGCATCTGCAATACCTGGAGCGAGCTCACGCCTTGCAACGGCCACTTCCGCGAGATCGCCGAGTTCGTAAAACGCGGCGTCTACGAGGCCGGTGGCTTCCCGCTCGAATTTCCGGTGATGTCGCTCGGCGAGACGCAGCTCAAGCCCACGGCCATGCTGTTCCGCAATCTCGCCAGCATGGACGTCGAAGAATCCATTCGTGGCAATCCCATGGACGGCGTCGTGCTGCTCATGGGCTGCGACAAGACCACGCCGTCGTTGTTGATGGGCGCCGCCAGCTGCGATCTCCCGACGATCGGCATTTCGGGCGGACCGATGTTGTCAGGCCGCTTCCGCGGCAAGCAGATCGGTTCGGGCACCGGCGTGTGGCAGATGTCCGAAGACGTGCGCGCCGGCAAGATGAGCCAGGAAGAATTCACTGCCGCCGAATCCTGCATGCATCGCTCCAAGGGCCACTGCATGACCATGGGCACCGCGTCGACGATGGCGAGCATGGTCGAGGCGCTCGGCGTTTCGCTGCCGGGCAACGCCGCGATTCCCGCCGTCGATTCGCGCCGCTATCGGCTGGCGCAGCTGAGCGGCCGCCGCATCGTCGAGATGGTGAAGGAAGATCTGCTCCTGTCGAAGATTCTCACGCGCCAGGCATTCGAGAATGCGATCAAGGCGAATGCCGCGATCGGGGGATCCACGAATTCCGTGGTGCACTTGTTGGCGATTGCCGGCCGTCTCGGCGTGAAGCTCGAGCTCGAGGACTGGGACAAGCTCGGCTCGCAGCTGCCATGCCTCGTGAACCTGCAGCCCTCGGGCGAGTTCCTCATGGAAGATTTCTACTACGCCGGCGGTTTGCCCGCGGTGCTCAAGGAAATCGAGAGCGTGCTCAACAAGGACGCGATGACCGCCAACGGCAAGACCATGGGCGAGAACATCGCCAAGGCGCCGGTGTGGAATCGTGACGTCATCAAGGCCTTCGACGATCCGTTCAAGGCGAATGCCGGCATTGCGATCCTGCGCGGCAACCTCGCGCCCGACGGCGCGGTGATCAAGCCGTCGGCCGCCACGCCCAAACTACTCAAGCATCGCGGCCGCGCCGTGGTGTTCGAGACCATCGAGGAATTCAAAGCCCGGATCGACGACGAGGATCTCGACATCGACGAGAACTCCATCATGGTGCTCAAGGGTTGCGGCCCGAAGGGTTATCCCGGCATGGCTGAGGTCGGCAACATGCCGCTGCCGCCCAAGGTGCTGCGCAAGGGCATCACCGACATGGTGCGCATCTCCGATGCGCGCATGAGCGGCACCGCCTATGGCACCGTCGTGCTGCACGTGGCGCCCGAGTCCGCGGCCGGCGGCCCGCTGGCACTAGTTAGGACCGGCGACATCATCGAGCTCGACGTGCCCGCACGCAGGTTGCACCTGGACGTGAGCGACGCCGAGCTGGCGAAGCGCCGTGCCGCCTGGGTTGCACCCGAGCCGCCCAAGCGCGGCTACTACAAGCTTTATGTCGAGCACGTGCAGCAGGCCGACAAGGGCTGCGATCTCGACTTCCTGGTCGGCGGCAGCGGCACTACCGTAACTCGCGATTCACACTGACGGACGCCGCCGCTTCGGCGGCGTTAAGAGTGGCCGGAGGCCTGGAAATAGCTTGTCGATAGCCTGAACTGCGGGAATACTCTCCCGCGGAGGCATTCTGACTCGACGCAATCGCCGCTGGTTCGTGCATGTGCTGTCGCTGGCGCTGTTGGTCGCCCAGCTCGGCATGGTGGTGCACGCCAGCACGCACCTTCGGGCCGATCCACACGCCACGCCCACGCAGACCCAGCTCTGCGGTGAATGCCTCTCCTTCGCGCCGATGCAGAACATGGTGGGCGGCGCGCCCACCGTCGTGCTCACCGTCCAGGTTTCCCACGATTGCGCCATCGAGCGCATCGCATTTGCCTCCGTCCCGCACCGCGCCTTCTCGGCGTTCCGCTCGCGCGCACCTCCTTTCTCCGTCTGAACGACAAGTGATTCCACGCCGGCGCCAAGCGCCGCGTGTTTGTTGGTTTCGGAAGGAGAATTTCCATGTTGAGTTTCAGGCCCATGGCGGCGCTGTTGGCGCTGACCATGTTGCCCGTAGCCGTGTCAGCTGCCGACGATGTCGGCGCGCTGCGCGCGGAACTGCAGGCATTGAAGAGCGAATACGGCGCGCGTGTCGACGCACTCGAAACGCGCATCCAGCAACTCGAAACGCAGGCCGTCGCGAGTGATGCGGCGGCGCAGGCCGCGGCGCAATTGCCCGAGCCACCGCCGATGCCGCCAGCGGCCTCGGCATCCGGTGGCGGCGCATCGGCGTTCAACCCGGCGATCTCGCTGATCCTGGGCGGCAGCTATACCAACACCTCGCGCGACCCGGGCGACTGGAATATCGCCGGCTTTCCGCCGAGTGGTGGCGAAGTCGGGCCCGGCGAGCGCAGCTTCAACCTCGGCGAATCCGAGCTCACGTTCGCGGCCAACATCGATCCGTATTTCTCGGGTCAGCTGACCGCGGCGATCACCGGCGAGAACGAGATCGAAGCCGAAGAGGCGTTCGTGCGCACCACCGCGCTGCCCGATGGCTTCACCGCCAAGCTCGGGCGGTTCTTCTCCGGATTCGGCTATCTCAACGAAGTGCACGCGCACGCCTGGGACTTCGTCGACCAGCCGCTCATCTATCAGGCGTTGTTTGGCGGTCAGTTCAAACAGAACGGTGTGCAGGTGAAATGGCTCGCGCCCACGGACCTGTTCGTCGAGTTCGGCGCGGAGACCGGCAATGGCGACGGCTTCCCGTCGACACGTCGCGCGCGCAACGGGCGGAACGGCGTCTCCTTGTTTGCGCATGTGGGTGGCGACGTCGGCGACTACACGAGCTGGCGCCTCGGCGGTTCCTGGCTCGACAGCAATTCAGAAGGCCGCTCCGCGGGTGAAGGCGAGCCCGGCGAATTCCTGCTGGATTCGTTCACCGGCAGTTCCCAGACCTGGGTTGCGGACGCGGTGCTGAAGTGGGCGCCGTCGCCACGCCGCCAGCTGAAAGTGCAGGCCGAGTATATGCGGCGCAACGAGAGCGGCGATTTCATCCTCGACCCGTCCGGTCTCGCGGCGCTGGTGAACTATCACAACGCGCAGTCCGGCTGGTATCTGCAGAGCGTCTACCAGTTCGCGGCGCGCTGGCGCGCCGGCGTGCGCTACGACTCGCTGGACTCCGGCGATGCCCGCATGGTGCCGGTCGACAATGGCGCGCTCGATCTCTTCCCGCTCGACACGATGCATCCGCAGCGCCTGTCGTTGATGCTCGACTGGAATCCGAGCGAGTTCTCGCGGCTGCGCGCGCAGTACGACTTCGACGATGCGCGCGACGACGGCGACCGAGATCGCATCCTGCGCCTGCAATACATCTACGGCATCGGCGCGCACGGCGCGCACAAGTACTAGGAATCACGTCATGAAAATCTCTCTGCGAATCTGTTTCTTGTTAGCCCCGCTGCTCGCCGCGGCGCTGCCTGCCAACGCCGCGCTCAAAGTGCTGGCCACCACGCCCGACTGGGGCGCGCTTGCCAGCGAGCTCGGTGGCGAACGCGTCAACGTGTACGTGGCCACCACCGCGCTGCAGGACGTGCATCGCGTCGAGGCCAAGCCCAGCCTGGTGGCTCGCGCGCGCACCGCCGACCTGGTGGTCGCCACCGGCGCCGAGCTCGAGATCGGCTGGCTGCCGGTGCTCATCCAGGAGTCCGGCAACTCGCGCATCCAGCCCGGAGCACCGGGTTATTTCGAGGCGGCCTCAGCCTTGAGGTTGTTAGAGGTGCCGTCGAAGCTCGACCGCGCCATGGGCGATATCCATCCGCAGGGCAACCCGCACGTGCAGCTCGACCCGCACAACATCACGGCGATTGCGCATGCGCTCAGCGCGCGGTTGGCTCAGCTCGAACCTGCGCAAGCGGCGTTCTATGGCGGGCGCGCGAAGGACTTCGATGCGCGCTGGGCGGCCGCCATCACGCGTTGGGAAGCCAAGGCCGCGCCGCTCAAGGGTGCGCAGGTGGTGATCATGCATCGCGATCAGGCCTATCTATGTCACTGGCTGGGCCTGACCGAAGAGGCTTCGATCGAGCCCAAGCCGGGCGTGCCACCGACCGCGGCGTACCTGGGCACGCTGGTCGGCAAGCTCAGCACGGCGCCGCCCAAGCTCATCCTGCTCAATGCCTACAACGACGCCAAGGCGGCGAACTGGCTGTCCGAACGCGTGCATGCACCCGCGGTGGTGTTGCCGTTCTCGGTGGGCGGTTCGCCCGAGGCGAAGGATCTCTTCGGGCTGTTCGACGACACCATCGACAAGCTGCTGGCGGCCGGTAAATGAACAACGTGCTCACCGACTTCAGCATTCTCTGGCCCGCGCTGATCGCGGGCTGCCTGGTGGCGATCTCGCACGTGCCGCTGGGACAGCAGGTGCTGTCCCGCGGCATCGTGTTCATCGACCTGGCCATCGCCCAGGTCGCGGGGCTCGGCGTGATCGCCGCGAGCATCATGGGACTGCCCATCGAAGGGTGGGGCGCGCAAGCCGCCGCCGGCGCCGCGGCGCTGGCCGGCGCGCTGCTGCTCACCTGGACCGAGAAGAAGCGCCCCGAGGTGCAGGAGGCGTTGATCGGCATCCTGTTCGTGCTCGCGTCCACCGCGCAGATATTGTTGTTAGCCAACGATCCGCACGGCGGCGAGAACCTCAAGGACTTGTTGGCCGGGCAGATCCTCTGGGTGTCGAATGCGCAGTTGATGCGCACCGCGGTGCTGACCGCCATCTTCGCGCTGGTGTGGTTCAGGTGGCGCGACAAGATCGGCCGCATCGGCTTCTACGTATTGTTCGCGATCGTCGTGACCGCCTCGGTGCAGTTGGTGGGCGTGTACCTGGTGTTCACCAGCCTCATCGTTCCGGCCGTGGCGACGTATCGCCACTCGCCGAAGCGGCAGTTGCTCATCGGCTATGCGCTTGCCATAGGTAGTTATCTCGCAGGCCTCGGCGTGTCGCTCGTGACTGACCTGCCGTCGAGCCCCGTGATCGTGTGGGTGATGGGAATCCTCGGATTGCTGGTGCACCTCACCGGTAGAAATGGCGCTGCAGCAGCACGTGTCCCGCATTAGCGACGGTCGGTTGCGATTCGTAAGACTCGAATGACGAGGAGAGCGCCGGAAAGATTACCGACCTCGCGAGTAGGCTCGGGGTATGTCCACCGCCGCCTCGACACGGCCATTCCGCGTCGGAATACCCGAGCCGATTCTCGATGACCTGCGCGCACGGCTGCAACGCACGCGTCGCCTGCGCGTGCTCGAGGACGATGGGTGGGGCGGCGGCTCGGATCCTGACTACCTCGATGAGCTGATTCGCTACTGGCGCACGGACTTCGACTGGCGCGAACGCGAGCGTGAGATCAACCAGCTCGCGCATTTCACCGCGCGCATCGGCGATGCGAACGTCCACTACGTGCACGAAACCGGCCTCGGTGTGCATTCCACGCCGGTGTTGCTGCTGCATGGCTGGCCGGATTCCTTTCTTCGTTATCAAAAAGCGATTCCACTTCTCGTTGGCGCGGAGCACGACGACGCCGACGAGCTCGCCTGCGACGTCGTCGTGCCGTCGTTGCCCGGCTTCGCATTCACGGGTCAGGTCGGTCCGCCCGACGCGGTGCCGTCCATCAAGTTCTCGGCTCAGTTGCTGCATCGGCTCATGACTGAAGTGTTGGGATACGAGCGATATGTGGTGTCGGGCGGCGACGGTGGCAGCGCGATCGCGCAGAGCATGGCGATTCAATTCCCGGGATCCGTCATCGGAATCCACCTGACCGACATTGGCTGGCGCGGCAGCGATCCGGCGACGCTCACGGAAGTCGAACGGAAATACGCCGCCGCCTCGATGAAAAAATTCATGGAAGATGGCGCGTACGTTGCCGTGCACGCGGCTCAGCCGCGGGCACTGGCGGCGAGCCTCAACGATTCGCCGGCCGGCCTGGCATCGTGGATCGTCGATCGCTTTCATTCCTGGTGCGACTCGCCACGGCACCTCGAAGCCAGTTTCACCAAGGATGAGCTGCTCACCAACATCACTATCTACTGGGCCACGCAGACGATCCAGTCGTCCATCTACGGATATCTGGCGGAGACGCGGCAGCCGTCGCTCACGGGGCGCGATCACGTGGCCGTGCCGGTCGGGCTCGCATTGTTTCCACGGGATATGGCCGGCATACCACCGCGCCGGCTCGCCGAGCGCACGCTGAACGTGGTGCGCTGGACCGAGATGCCGAGCGGCGGGCATTTCGGCGCCTGGGAGCGGCCGCAGGAATTCGCCGCCGATCTCAGCGCGTTCGCGGCATCTCTTCAGGATTCACCCACTTCCCGGGCCACCCATGCACACGGCGCGCGCAAGACCGTTTGAGATCCAGGTCGGAGAGCCGTTGCTCGCCGATCTCGCCGTGCGTCTCGCGGCAACGCGCCTGCCACCCGGACAAGGGCCGCCGGGATGGGATGCCGGCGCGAGCCCGGCCTATCTACGCGATCTGCTCGAACACTGGCGCGATCGCTATGACTGGCGCCGCGAAGAGGCCATGCTCAATCGCTTCGCGCAGTTTCGCGCCGAGGTGAACGGTGCCGACATCCATTTCATCCACGAGCGCGGCAAGGGCCAGCGACCGATGCCGCTGCTGCTCACGCATGGCTTTCCGGATTCATTTACGCGATTCCTGAAGATCATTCCGTTGCTGACGGACCCCGCCGCGCACGACGGCGATCCCGCCGACTCATTCGATGTGATCGTGCCCAGCCTGCCGTGGTGCGCATTTTCGCGCGAGCATCGTCATGGCGGCGGATTGTTTGGCGTCAACGATTCGTGGCACGAGCTCATGAGCGACGTGTTGGGCTACGAGCGATACGGAGCGCATGGCGGAGATTGGGGCAGCACGATCACCGAGCACATCGCGCGCAGCCACGCGAAGTCGGTGATCGGCATTCATCTCACCGACGTGCCGTTCTGGCACTCGCTCAAGACGCCTGACGATCTCAAACCCGTCGAGCGTGAATACGTCCAGCACATCCAGGACTTCCAGGTGAAGCAGGGCGCCTACGCCATGATCCAGGGCCGCAAGCCGCAGACGCTGGCCGACGGACTCAACGACTCACCCATCGGACTTGCCGCGTGGCTCACGGAGAAGTTCCAGCGCTGGAGCGACTGCGATGGCGACCTCGACACGGTTTTCACCAAGGATGAAATGCTGACCAACGCGATGGTGTACTGGGTGACCGGCAGCATTGGCGGGGCGTTCATGCCGTACTTCGATGTGCTCAATGCCGGCGCGTCGCGCTGGATTGCGGAAGCCGTCAAACAGAAGCTGGGCTCGAACGAAGTTCCGGCGGCCTTTGCGATGTTTCCGCAGGACCTGTCGCATCCGCCGCGCGAGTGGGCGGAGCGGTTTTTCAACGTGCAACGTTGGACGGAATTCCCCAAAGGCGGCCACTTTGCCGCCATGGAGCAGCCGGATGCGCTCGCCCGGGACATCCGCAATTTTTTCCGGCCGCTGCGCAGCGTCCAGTAGCGCGGGCCAGAATCAGCCGGCGCGCAGGCGCAGTAGTTTGGCCACGTCCAAAGTCTCGTCGTACTCGCGCCACGCCACTTCGCGCCGTTCCACCGCGAGCATGGCCATTCGATCCGCGAGCTCATTGCCCTCGATGCCGACATGCGCGCTGACGTGCTGGAGCTGCACGTCTTCTTCGATTTCCTGATACAGCGCGTACAGTTCCTGGATGACCTCGAGATTCTTGATCTCGCCTTCCGCCTTGCGCCAGCCGCGCTTCTCCCACGCCTTCGCCCATTTCGTTATGGCGTTCAATCCATACGATGAATCGCTGCGCACCTGCACGGTCCGGTCCGCATCGATTTCAACCTTGGCGAGCAGCAGCGCCTGCAGCAGGGCCTGCAGCTCCGCAGTGTTGTTAGTTCCAGCGGGGTTGTACGAGCCGTACCAGAGGCTGGCGAGCGCGCCGGCGCGATAGACCGCCATGCCCGAGCCGGCTTTCCCGGGATTCGGCTCGCAGGCACCGTCGCAGAAGATGACGGTGTCGAATGCCGCGACAGCATCCGCATGGTCCGTCCGGGCGACACGCGGTTTGCCGCCTGCCCGGGCGGTTGCGACGCGCGCGGGTGCGCCACCACGAAAGGCGATGTCTGCCTCGGTGCGCGTCGGAAACGACTTGTACCGCGCGCCGGGAAAACCGTCGACCAGCGCGAGCGTGGTCGGCCAGTCGTCAAAAACTCCGGTTTTCACACCGCGCCATACGACATAGAACTTCTTTGCCATCGGCGCGCATCCTGCCGATAAAAACCTTTGGCGCCAAGGAGAAACACCGAAATGATTTGTGCGGCTACAATGCCCGCCCACGCGCCCGTAGCTCAGCTGGATAGAGCACCTGGCTTCGAACCAGGTGGTCGGCGGTTCGAATCCGTCCGGGCGCGCCATGAAAATGAAAAAGGGGTCACCGTCTCCGGTCGACCCCTTTTTTCATTTCATGGATATCGTTTCGTGGGTTCGACAACTCGGACACAGCGCTTGGACACGCGCTTTCAGTCACCCCGAGTTGGACAAACGCGGCTTTGCGCGTTTGGTCCCGAGCGGCAGCGAGGGATTGGCCGCGGTCCGCGGCCAACAATCCGTCCGGGCGCGCCATTCTCTGATTGCGTCCCGTCGGACTTTTCGCACAATGTCGCGATCCCAGTCCCGGGCATCCGCATGAACGAACAAACATCTCCCGCCAGCGTTTCCGCCGCGCCCGTGGTCAGGGAGCGACCGTCGGCCACCAAGCTCATCAAGTGGGGCATCGCCGCCGTGATCCTCGTGGTTGTCATCGGCTTCGGCGTCCACTACTGGCGCTTGTCGCAGCTCTACGTGAGCACCGACAACGCCTACGTGAACGCGGATCGCATCGAAATGGCGGCGCAGGTCTCCGGCCCCGTCACCACCGTGTGGGTACGTGACCAGCAGGCGGTCAAGGCGGGCGACGTATTGTTCGAAATCGACCCGCAACCCTATCGGCTGGCGTTCGACGCGGCCGAGGCGCAGCTCGAGCTCGCCTATCAAACTACCTCGCAGGATCGGGCGGCGGTCGCGGCAGCGCGCGCGCTGGTTGCGCAGCGCAGTGCGGAGCTCCATAACGCGCAGTCCACCGAGAAGCGCGCACTCGAGCTCACCGAACAGCGCCTGATCTCGAAGCAGAGCGCCGAGACCTCGACCACGGAAGCGCAGACGGCCGCGGCGGCGGTGCAGGCCGCGCAGGCGAATCTGGAACAGGCGCAGGGCGCGCTCGGCCAGGCCGGGGCGCAGAACGCGGCGGTGCGCGCGGCCGCCGCGAAACTCGCGCAAGCGAACCTGGATCTCAAGCACACGCGCGTGGTCGCGCCGGCCAATGGCCTCGTCGCCAATTTCGAGTTGCGCCCCGGCAGCATGGTGCAGAGCGGCGTGCCTATCTTCACCGTCATCGGCGACGCGGAATTCTGGGTGGACGCCAACTTCAAGGAGACCGAGCTGCGGCGGATCCAGCCCGGGCAGAAGGCGACCATCGAGGTCGACATGTATCGCGACCATGAATTCAGAGGCGAAGTGCAAAGCCTCTCCGGCGGTGCCGGCCAGGCGTTCTCGCTGCTGCCGGCGCAGAACGCCACTGGCAACTGGGTCAAGGTGACCCAGCGCGTGCCGGTGCGGGTGCGCGTGCTCAATCCGGATACCAGACATCCGCTGCGCATCGGCACCACGGCCACGGTGCACATCGAAGCGCCGGAATAAGCGAAGGCTCGCCATGTACCAGAACATTCTTCTCTGCTACGACGGCACCGCCGAAGGCCGTCGCGCGCTGCGCCATGGCGCGGACGTGGCGATGACCATGAAATCCCGGGCCTATCTACTGGCCATCTGCCACAACATGCTTTCGACCGCGGTGCCCGAAGGCGTCACGCCCGAGCTCGTGCGCTGCGAGGAGGAGACTGCACAGGCGCTGCTCATCGAAGGCGTGCAGTGGCTCAAGGATCACGGGGTGCCGGCCGAGGGGCAGCTGGTGTATGGGAACCCGATGGCGCACATCCCCGAAGTGGCCAAGCGCATCAACGCGGATTTGATCGTGGTCGGCCACCGTTATCGCAGCCGCATGGCGAAGTGGTGGAGTGAAGACGAGGAAGTGACGCTGCTGCACAAGATCTCGTGCAGCATCCTGGTGGCGATGGACCAGGCCTCTTGAGCTCGAGCGCGGCATTCGGCGAGCTGCCGCAGCCGGTGCCGTCGGCCAGTCGCCTCATGATCACCTTCGCGGTCATGTCCGCGACGCTGATCCAGGTGCTCGATACCACCATCGTCAACGTGGCGCTGCCGCACATGCAGGGCGAGCTCGGCACGACCTCCGATCAGATCAGCTGGGTGCTGACCAGCTACCTGGTTTCATCCGCTATCTTCATGCCGCTGACCGGCTATTTCTCCGACATCTGGGGTCGTAAACGATTCCTGCTGGTGAGCATCGCCGGATTCGTCGCGGCATCGGCGCTGTGCGGCATCTCGCAGAGCCTCGGGCAGATCGTGTTCTTCCGGCTGCTCCAGGGCGTATTCGGCGCCGCGCTCGTGCCGCTGTCGCAGGCCATCATGGCCGACGCCTATCCACCGCACGAACGCGGCAAGGCCATGGCGATCTGGGGACTGGGAGTCATGGTCGGGCCGGTGGCCGGACCCACGCTCGGCGGCTGGCTCACCGACATCGCCAGCTGGCGCTGGACGTTCTACATCAATCTACCGGTCGGCTTGCTGTCGCTGTTCCTGGCCTCGCAGTTCGTGCCGGACTCGCCACGCCGGCCGCGGCGCATGGACTGGTATGGCTTCGGCTTCATGGCGATCGGCATCGCCGGGCTTCAGTACGTCTTCGACCGTGGCAACCAGCGCGACTGGTTCGAGTCGCTCGACATCCGCATGGGCGCGCTGGCCGCCGTGATCGGTGTCGCGGTGTTCATCGTGCACAGCCTGCGCCGGCCAGCAGAGGCCATCTTCGATGTGCGCATTTTTGCCGACCGCAATTTCGGCATGTCGTCGCTGGTAATCGCCTGCATGGGACTCGGCATGTTCGGCGGGCTGGTGCTGCAACCGATCTTGCTGGAGGGCTTGTTGGGTTATCCCATCGTCACCACCGGCATCCTCATGGCGCCGCGCGGCATCGCCACCGCCATCACGATGGTGGTCGTCGGCCGGCTGGTGTCGCACATGGACGCACGTTACCTGGTGCTCGCGGGTCTGGCGTTTGGTGCCGTCGGTTCCTACGGCATGACTTTCTACTCACTCGACGTCACGCAGCTCAACATCATCTGGCCGGCATTCCTGCAGGGCATCGGCCTCGGGCTGGTGTTCGTGCCATTGTCGACGGTGGCGTATGCGACGCTCGACCGGCGCCGCATGGCCGAGGCCGCGGGCCTGTTCAGCCTGGTGCGCACCGTCGGCGCCGCCATCGGCATTTCGATCGTCACCACGTTGCTTGCGCATCAATCGCAGATTCTCTGGAACGAGCTCGGCGCGAATGTCTCGCAGTATCACGAGGCGCTGCTGGAATACATGCGGCGCCTGCACCTGCCACCCACCGATCCACGCGGACTCGCGGTGGTGGCGCGCGTGGTCGCGCAGCAGGCGCAGATGGGTGCCATGCTCGACGTGTTCAAGCTGATCACGCTGAGCTATCTATTCATGGTGCCCCTGGTGTTCCTGCTGAAGAAGAGCACCACGCAGCGGGCCGGCCCCGTGCCGGCGCCGGCCGCCGATCACTGACGAATCTATTCGACGCTGACGACCACTTTTCCGCGCGCGCGATTCGTTTCCAGATAGCGCAGCGCCTCCGGCAATTCACTCATCTTGTAAGTGCGATCGATGACCGAGCGGATCTTCCCCTCGACCATCATGTCGCGCAGCTTCGTCAGGTCTTCGGGCGTCAACGACGCCATCATGAAAGCGATGCTCTGGCTCACGAAGGGATCGTAGGCCTTGGCCTTCAGCACCTCGTTCAAGGGACCCAGGTAGTCGCCGCCGCTGAAAGAACCGATGATCACGAACCGACCCCCGGGCGGGAGCACGCGCCGGTAGTCAGACAGGGAATGCGAGACGACGGCATCGACGATGAGATCGTATTTCGCACTGCCGGCGGTGAAGTCTTCCTTCGTGTAGTCGATGACATGGTCGGCGCCGAGCGAACGCACGAGCTCCACGTTGCGGCCGCTGCATACGCCGGTTACTTCGGCGCCGAGCGCCTTGGCAATCTGCACGGCGTAGGTGCCGACGCCACCCGAGGCGCCATTCACCAATACTTTCTCGCCGGCCTTGAGCGAACCCGCGTCGCGAAGCGCCTGCAGCGCCGTCACGGCCGCGATCGGGATTGCCGCGGCCTGCTCGAATGAAATGCTCGCCGGTTTGGGCACGACGTTGCGGTTTTCCTTGACCCGCAGATACTCGGCGAACGAGCCATCGCGTCCGCCGAAAACCTCATCGCCAGGTTTGAATTTCGTGACGTTCTTGCCGACTGAATCGACCACGCCGGCGAAGTCCACTCCTAACTCCACCTCCGCGGGCGTGCCCACGCCTGCGCCCATGAGCCGCATGACGTATGGCTTGCCGCGCATGACGTGCCAGTCGAGAGGGTTCACGGACACTGCGCGCACCTTGACGATCACTTCATCGTCCGCCGCCACGGGCTTGGCGAGATCCTCGTACTGCATGACTTCCGGGCCGCCATAGCATCGATGAACCCAGCCTTTCATGGTGGGAGTGCCGGCAGCGATGGGCGGGCCTGCAACGCAGGCCGAGTCATGGCTGAGGACGAGCCGTAAGACGACGGTGGCGACGCCGAGAATGACCACGGTTCCGATCAGGACCTTGTAACGTCGCTTCATGGTGTTCTCGTTGTGGGCGCCGTATGGAAGCACCGAAAATATACCGGCGCGAACCTGAACGGGAACAAATCGCCAGACTGGCGCATTGTTGCGGCATGAGCCCAGATCTCGACTCCAAACTGACCCAGCGAACCGAAAGCTGGCGCTCTTTGAGCGATCTGCCGGACGACCGGCTGGTTGAGCTCACGCGCGAGAAGAATGTGCTGGCGTTTGAAGCGCTGATGCGCCGCCACAATCGCCGGTTGTTTCGCGTCACCCGCAGTGTGCTGCACGATGGTGACTCCGCGCAGGATGCCGTTCAGGAAACCTATCTACGGGCGTTCACCAAGCTCGGCACTTACGAGCCGAGCGGGAAGTTCGGTGCCTGGATCAGTCGCGTGGCGCTCAACGAGGCGCTCATGATGCGCCGTCGCGTGCGCGGTGACACGGTCTCGCTCGATGACGTCGGCGAGGAGGCGTACGCGGCCGAGGACGCGGGCAGCGAGGCGCCCACCGCGGACCAATTCGTCGAGGCGGCACATGCGCGTGCGCTGCTCGAACACGCCATCGACACCTTGCCGGAGAATTTCCGCACCGTGTTCATGCTGCGCGCCGTCGAAGGACTCGACGTGCGCGAGACCGCGGAATGCCTGGGCGTCAACTCCGCGACGGTGCGTACGCGGCTGTTCCGTGCACAGCGGCTGCTGCGCGTCGAGCTGTCGCGCCGCCTGCACGGCGAAAGCACCGAGATCTTCGATTTTGGCGCCGAACGTTGCGATCGCGTGGTGGCCTACGTCCTGGCACGCCTCCCACGCTAACTACCTGCGCAGCTAGTCCGGCGCCAGTTCTTCCAGTGGAATGACCGGCGAACGCTTGACGGTCTCGAGCACGATGGACGAAGTGACGTCGCGCACGCCGTTGACGCGCAGCAGCCGGCGCATGGTGAAATCGGACAGCGCGTCGATGTCACGCACGATGACGTGCAGCAGGAAATCCATCTCACCGGTCATGGTGTAGCAGGCGAGCACTTCGGGTCGGTCGATGAGCGTGCGCCGGAAGCGCTCGACGATCTCGTCGGAGTGTTGCTCGAGCTTGATCTGCACGATGGCCTGGATGGTCTGGCCGACGCGTTTCGGGTCGACGATCGCCGCGTAGCCCTGGATGAGTCCCGATGTTTCGAGCTGTTTCATTCGCCGCGCGCACGGCGTCGCCGATAGACCGACGCGCTCGGCCAGATCGATAACACTGATGCGGCCGTCACGTTGCAAGACATCGAGAATGCGGCGGTCGGTCTTGTCCAGCTTCATATTTGGCGGATTTAACCACATCCACGATATATATTAGTGAATGACTCCACCTTCTCCGACTTTTCCTGACGGAAATAGCCATATTCCTGCAAAGCGAGCAGGAGAAGATGCGCCATGGCTCAACTTCCCGCTGCTCCCGCGCAGTCCGCCGTGAAATTGCGCGGCGACTATTCACGTGCCGCCGCCGATTTCCGGCTGGCACAGAACTACGACGGCTACACCGCCGATGAACAGGCTATCTGGCGCACGCTGTATGAGCGCCAGCTTGGGCTCATGGGCGAGCACGCCGCCCCGGAGTTCATGGCCGGCCTGCGTTTGCTAGGCGCCGACGCGCACCGCATCCCCGTTCTCGAGGAAGCGAGCGAGCGACTGAAGCGGCTCACGGGGTTCGAAGTGATCGGTGTGCCCGGTCTGATTCCCGAAGCCGATTTTTTTGCGCACTTGGCCGAACGCCGCTTTCCGGTCACCGTCTGGATGCGCCGGCGCGACGAGCTCGACTACCTCGTCGAACCCGATCTGTTCCACGACTTCTTCGGACACCTTCCCATGCTCGCGCACACGGTGTTCGCCAATTTCATTCAGGCATACGGCGCCATCGGCGCGCATGCGCGCACGCCCGCCGCACTGAAAATGCTGGCGCGACTCTATTGGTACACCGTGGAGTTCGGGCTGGTGCGCACCCCGCGCGGGCTGCGCGCCTATGGCGCTGGCATCCTGTCATCGAGCGGCGAGACCATCTACGCCACGCGCGCCACGGGGCCGGCGCGTATCGGCTTCGATCTGCAGCGCGTGTTGCGGACCAACTATCTCATCGATGCTTACCAGAAGACCTACTTCGTGCTCGACGATATAGAACAGTTGTTCGACAGTGTGCTCGAAGCCGATTTCGAGCAATTGTTCGCGCAAGCCGATCTGCCGGCCTACGAATCCGACACGCGGCTGCCGACCGACCAGCCGGCTTCGCTGACCACTTCCTGAGTCGCCTCGCGCCGCGCGTCGTTCGCCGGTAAGCTCCGGCGCCGATGTCGAACCGCGCGCGCGCAAACAAATCATCCCTCGCCCTCACGCTCCGGCGCATCGATCTCGATCGCGGCGAACGGGCGGTGCTGCGCGACGTGAACTGGCGCATCGGGCCGGGCCAGCGCTGGCTGCTCATCGGCGGTAACGGCGCGGGCAAGACACAGTTGCTGAAGCTCGTCGCGGGAAGCGTCTGGCCCAAGCCGACCGGCCGCGAATTGCGCCGCTATCGGTGGCGGGGCGAGACTTTCGACAACCCCGCCGGCGTGCAGGAAGAAATCGCGTACGTGGGTGCCGAACGCCAGGACCGATACGAACACTACGAGTGGAACTTCCGCGCGCGCGAGGTGGTTGGCACAGGAGTGCAGCGCACCGACATTCCGATGCGCGAACTGAGCGCCACCGAGAATTCGAAAGTGACCGCGATATTCAAGCGCCTGGACATCGGTGCGCTCGCCGAGCGGCGATTCCTCACGCTCTCGTACGGCGAGCGGCGGCTGGTGCTCATCGCGCGGGCGCTTGCCAGCCGGCCCAGGCTGCTGTTGCTCGACGAGGTGGCCAATGGGCTCGACGCGCGCAATCACGCCCGTTTCCTGCAGTGGCTCAATCGCAATGCGCTGTTCCTTGCAGTTCCCTGGGTGTTCGCCACGCATCGCAGTTCCGACGTGCCCGACTCGATGACGCACTTGTTAGAGCTCGAGAAGGGCGCGGTGAAGCGCAGCGGCGCGATGCGTGCCGGCCAGGCGCGCGAGCTGCTGCAACAGGATGCGCGGGAGTTTCTGTCGCGCAAATCGGCGGTACGCACGCGGGCACGCCGGCGCAAGGTGCTGGTGGCGCTGCGCAACGCCGACGTATACGTCGACGAGGCGCACATCCTCACCGGCATCGATCTCGAAGTGCGGGCCGGTGACTGCTGGGTGGTGCATGGGCCGAACGGCTCGGGCAAATCGACGTTGCTGCGCACGCTTTATGGCGATCATGGCGTTGCTTCGCACGGCAGTATCGTGCGGGCCGGCATCGTTCCGGGCGTGCCACTCGAGAAATTCAAACTGCGTACCGCATACGTGGCGCCACACCTGCAGACCTGGCACAAGCCGGCGATGTCGGTCATGGAAGTGGTTGCCTCGGGGCGATACGCGAGCATCGGGCTGAACGATTCGATTACCCGCGGCGACCGCCAACACGCGGAGCGCGCATTGCGACGCTTCGGGATGTTTGCCCTGCGGGCGCGCACGCTGGCCGAGATGTCGTACGGACAGGCGCGCCGCATCCTGTTCGCGCGGGCCTGGGCGCGCGAGCCCATGCTGGCGCTGCTCGATGAACCCTTCGCCGGTCTCGATCGCGCGACGCGCGCCGATCTCACGCGTCGCCTCAATCGATGGCTGGCGGAAGGCGGCAGCTGTGTCATCGCGACGCATCACCGCGAGGAGTGGCCGGCGCACACTACTCACGTACTCGAGCTGAAGAATGGGCGCGGCGTTTCGAATCGCGCCCAGGGAGAAACATGAAAAAACTGAAAATCGTCGTGGTGGTGTTCGCGGTCGTGGTCGCGGCGCTGGCGTTCACGCCGGCCAGCGCGCGCCGCCAGCTCGTGGCCATGCTCACAGGCGTGGCGGGTGTCAGCGAAGAGCCGCGAGTCGTCGTCAAACTAAAGCCGGGCCCGCAGCAGCCGCGAGTGTCGCCTGGCGAAGCGGGCATCGACATGGCGGGCATCCAGGCCGCGGTGGACTACGCCGCAACCCGGAATACGCGCGCATTGGTCATCGGCCTCGGCGGGCACATCGTGTTCGAGAAATACTGGGACGACAGCACGCTCGACACGCCGGTGGATCTGTCGGGCTTCACGCCGGCCCTGAGTGCCTTGTTGCTCGGCGTAGTGATGAATGACGAACGCTCCGTCAATCTCGATGCGCCGCTCTCGGGTTACGTCGCCGAATGGGCGGACGATCCGCGCGGCGCGGTGAGCCTGCGGCAACTCGTTACGCGCAGCGGCGGCTTCGCACGCGCCGATGGCTGGCCCTGGCCGGGCACGCGAGTCGCGCGGTACGGCCTGAGTCCGGATCGGCGTGCGACGCTGCTCGCGTGGCCGCTCGATCCGTCGCTGCCGGCCGGTGAATCGCCTGTCGACGTGAACGCGGACATCCTGGCGCTCGCGCTCGAAGGCCGGCTGCGGCAGCCCTTCGACAAACTACTGGCGGAGCGAATCTGGCAGCCGATCGAAGGCGGGGAGTTTTCGCTGGCGCACGGCGCGCGCGCCGGTTGCTGTATCCGCGCGCGGCTCGGGGACTGGATGCGCATCGGCGAGATACTCGCCAACAACGGCGTGTTCGAGGGGAATCAACTGACGCCGCCGCACTACGTGAGTCTGATGCTGAAGCCCACGTACCAGGGCTCACCGACCGGTTTCTTCACGCGGGTCGACGGCAGGTTTGCCGCGCACGATGTCGCGCGCCTCGAGGATGCGGGCAAGCAGCGTCTCTGGGTGGTGCCGTCGTTGCGCCTGGTGATCCTGCGCGTGGGTGGGGAGCCGTCGGCATCGCAGGGGTGGGACGAGGCGATGATCCCCGACAGCATCATTCGCAGTACGCGCGATTGGCATCCGGCTTCGGCGCCCGAGGGCGTGGATCCCAGCAAGTTCGCCCCGCATTAGCAGGGCGGTACCGGGTTGGGATTCTCGTGAGAAGCGTCGCGGACAGGCCAGGTATCTGTCGGGGCATCTCGCTTCTCACGAGAATCCCAACCCGGTACCACCCCGGCACTCTAACTAAAGGACACCTCGGTTTCGAAGATTTCGACCGCCTGGCCGACGATCCACACGCCGTCGAGCTTGCCGGCGCCGAACTCTAGCTCGACGTCGACACGGCCGGCGCGATTCATGTGATGGCCCTGTCCGCCGGTGAACTTCGCGGTGGTGTCCGCGTGCGCGAGCAGGCCCTGCTCGGCGAGGTACGCGCCTAGCAATCCATGCGCATTGCCGCTCACCGGGTCTTCCGGAATGCCGAGCGCCGGGCAGAACATGCGCGATTCGGTGAGGCAGCCGGCGAGCGCGTGCGCCAGCGTGAACACGAAGAAGCCGGCGGCGCCGAGCTGCGCCGACAGGGTAGTAAGTCGCGAGTAGTCGGGCTTGAGCTGCTTCAGCTGCTCGGTGCTGCGCACGCCGATCATCAGCCGGGTGCCGGCGCCGCCAACGATGCGCAGCGGGCAGCGCGTGTCGATGTCGCCGGTAGATAGCGCGAGGGCATCGAGCACCGCGAGGCGCTCGCGATCGTTGAGCTGGCGGCCGAGCGGAGGCGCCGGCTGGCGCACGGCGATGCGCCGCGTGATGCCCGCGCCGCGGACCTCGATGTCGACCAGGCCGGACTTCTGGCGCTGGCGCACGCGTCCGCCGCCGGGCAGCAGCGCGGGCGCGCCGTCACGCGACAGCACGAAGTGCGTGGCCACGGTGGCGTGACCGACGAAACTGGCTTCGGTGCGCGGCGTGAAGAAGCGCACGCGCAGCTCGTGGTCGGGGCCGTCGGGCTTGAGCACGAATGCCGTGTCGGCGTTGTTGAGCTCGCGCGCGATGGCGAGCATCTCGGCATCGCTGAGTGAGTCGGCATCGAGCACCACACCCGCAGGATTGCCGGTAAAGCGATCCGTGGTGAAAGCGTCAACCTGGAAAATGCGGATGCGGCGGCTCATCGGGGCGCGAATTCTACCCGCAAACCCACCTCACTCAAGCGGCAATTCCGCTACTATGCGGTTCGCCTCGGGGTGGCCTGTGCTTCTTGCATGGGCCTGAGACGCGGATGGGCCGCGAACCCGTAGAACCTGATCCGGCTAGTACCGGCGGAGGGATAGGGATGCACATCTTTTCACGCGCCACGTGCGCGATTCCATTCTTGTTTGTCACATTCACGGCCGTCGCCCAGGATTCGTTGGGCAAGGATTCGTCGCTCGACGAAGTCGTGGTGACCGCGGATCTGCGCGAGCGCAGCTTGAGCGACTTGCCGGCCAGCGCCACCGTGCTCGATGCACACACCCTGGACATCGCCGGCGTGCAGCACTTCGAGGATGTGCTCGGTCTCGTGCCGAATCTCAACTGGTCCGCGGGCACATCGCGACCGCGTTTTTTCCAGCTGCGTGGAATCGGTGAGTTGTCGCAGTGGCAGGGCGCGCCGAATCCTTCCGTCGGATTCCTGATCGATGGCATCGATTTCTCCGGCGTCGGCATGCCCGCGACGCTCGCCGATGTCGAGCGCATCGAAGTCCTGCGCGGCCCGCAAGGCACGGCCTATGGCGCCAACGCGCTCGCCGGACTGATCGCCGTGAATACGCGCGCGCCGCGACGCGAGCACGAGATCAACGCGGACCTGACCATCGGCGAATACGGAACGCGCGCGGCGAGCGGCGTGATGGGTGGGCCGGTCGGCGACGGCGAAGCCGCCTGGCGCCTGGTCGCCGGCAACTATCGCAGCGACGGCTTTCGCCGCAACGCGTACCTGGGCCGTGACGATACCAACGGCTACAACGAGAACAACGCGCGCCTGAAATTCCACGCGCATCCGACCGAAGACCTGCGCGTCGACATGACGGCCATGTGGGCCGATCTCGACAATGGTTACGACGCATTTTCAATCGACAATTCGCGCACCACGCTGTCCGACAAGCCGGGGCAGGACACCCAGATCTCACGCGCGCTCGCGCTGCGGCTCGACTATGGCGGCGCCGACGCCTTCGAGGTTGTTAGCCGCAGCTCGTTCGGCACCTCGCGCAGCGTTTATTCCTTCGACGGCGACTGGGGCAACGATGACAGCTGGGGCGCGAATTCCCCCTATGACTACTTCCAGCGCTTCGACCGTCAACGCACGACGATGAGTTCCGATTTGCGCCTCGTATCGCGGGATTCCGTGGATAGCGGGGCGGCGTTTGCGTGGCTCACCGGCGTCTACGCATTGCGCACCGAGGAAGACCTGCAGGAGCACGACGTGGCCCGCGATCTCATCTACGGCGACTACGATCAGCGCTTTTCGAGCGAGTACCGGGCGACGAATCTGGCCGGCTACGGACAGGTTGAATGGCGGCTGGGGGCGGCGAACGTACTCGCGGTTGGGGCGCGCATCGAGCAGCGCAGCGCCGACTACCAGGACTCGAATGCGGCGGAGTTTTCGCCGGACGAAACCATGTTTGGCGGTTCGGTGAGTCTGCGCCACGCCTTCGACGATCGGCGTACGGGCTACGTCACGCTGTCGCGTGGCTACAAAGCCGGTGGATTCAACATTGGCGACTCCGTTCCGGACGACCGGCGCAGCTTCGATGCCGAGGCGCTGCACAATCTCGAGCTCGGCTTCCGCGCCACCAATGCCGACGCTTCGCTTGCGGGCGATCTCGCGGTTTTCTACATGCGCCGCAAGGACCAGCAGGTGCCGACCGGTGTTCAGCTCGTGCCCAACGACCCGCTGACGTTCGTGCTGTACACCGACAACGCCGCGGGCGGCGAGAACTATGGCCTGGAAGGTACGCTGCAATGGCGGCCGGTCGAATCCTGGTTGGTGGACCTGCGCGCCGCGATCCTCGAGACCCGCTACATCGACTACGTGATTGGCGACCGCGACCTGAATGGGCGCGAGCAGGCGCACGCCCCGCAATACCAGTTCGATCTCGGCCTGGAATATCACGGTGCGAACGGCATGTATGCGCGCCTCGACTTCGACGGGCTCGACGATTTCTACTTCGACGAATCGAACGATCAACGTGCACCATCGCGAATCCTGACGAACCTGAAGGCGGGCGTATCAGGGAAACACTGGCGAGCCGAAGTTTGGGTGCGGAATATGTTTGACAGGTACTATTCGCAGCGTGGATTCTTTTTCGGCGATGAGCCGCCGGATTTCACACCGACTCGTTACGTGCAGGCGGGCGACCCGCGCCACGCCGGGGTTACGGTGACGTACACTTTCCGCTGACGGAGATCAGATGAACATCGGCGTCGAGATCAGCCTGTACCCACTGCACGACGACTACATTCCGCCGATCCGCGGTTTCATAGATCGCCTCAACGCCGACGGTCGCTTCAAGGTGATGACGAACGACATGAGCACGCAGGTCTTCGGCCGCTACGAAGAAGTCATGGACGCGCTGACGCGCGAGTTGCGTCCCACCTTCGAGCATGATGGCAAAGCCATATTCGTCATGAAGGTCCTGGGGCCGCTCGGTTAGTGCCGTTCGGTCAAGCGAATTTGTCCGCCGACGTGCTCAAGATCATTGAGATTTCCTCGCTGCTCTTCGGCGTGGGTTATGCGGTGCTTGCCGCGCGCCGCAATCGCCTTTGCTGGATCGCCGGCGCCGTGAGCTCCGCGTGCGCCGCCATTGCCTACGGTGCGCGCGGTTTGCCCATGCAGTCCGGACTGCAGGTCTTCTTCGTGGGAATGGCACTCTATGGCTGGATCAGCTGGACACGCAGTGCCGCCACCGGGGAGTTGCCGGTGGGCCTGTGGCCATTGCCATGGCATCTCGGCGCGGCACTCGTGCTCACGCTCTTGTCGTTTGCCAGCGCGAGCCTGCTGGCAGCGAATACCGACACCGCGGCCTGGCCGCGCCTCGACTCTCTGACTACCTGGTTCAGCCTGCTGGCCACCTGGCTCGCCGCGCGCGGCAAACTGGAAAACTGGCTTTACTGGATCGTCATCGACCTGGTGTTGGTTTTCCTTTCTTATGAGCAGGGCCTGAAGTCAATGGCGCTCCTGAACCTCTTGTTCATTGCAATCGCCACCGGCGGATACATCGCCTGGCGACGACGCCTTCCCGCAACGCCGGTGGCCGCATGATTTCCGAAGCGCTGATGCAGCATGTCCCGGGCTGCGAGAACGGCGATGCGCCGTACTCACAGGAGCTCATCGGCGGCGGCAAGGTCAATCGCAGCTTTCTCGTGCGCACGCGCCGCGGGCGCTTCGTGGTGCGCCTCAACGAAAGCGCGGCCTCGGATCCGGGGCTCGATCGCGATCGCGAGCTGGCACTGCATGGCGCGGCGGCCAACGCCGGCATCGCGCCGCAGGTGGTCTACGCGGCGCCGGATCACTCCTGCCTCATCACCGAATTTCTCGACGGCCGCCTCTGGACGCCGCACTATTTCACGCGCATGCGCGACCTGCGTTCGCTCGGGCAACGACTGCGCGCGCTGCAGGCGGTCCCGCCGCCACCGGTGGCGCGCTTCGATCTGCTCGTCGCCGCGCGTCGCTATGCCGACATCATCATCGCCACCGACCAGGATGAAGCCGGGCGAATCCAGTTCTTGTTAGCGGCCGGCGCCGACGCGCTGGCGCGTGCGGGCTCGGCACAGCGTACGCCAACCATCGTGCACAGCGACCTGCACCATGGCAACGTGCTCACCGCCGATCGGGTCTACTTCATCGACTGGGAATACGCGCAGGTCGCCGATCCACTGCTCGATCTTGCCTGCGTCATGGCGTACTACCCGCGCGCCGCGGCGCATGGCTCATTGCTGCTCGAGGCGTCTGGCCTCACCGACCTGGGCACCACGCCCGAAATGCTGGGTGAGCTCACCAACGTGTTCACGCTGCTGACCTATCTCTGGTACCGCGCGCGTCGCGTGGCGCGCCACGTGCCGGGTACCGACCTGCAGCTCGAATCCGCGGCCCTGCGCCGCCTGCTTTCGCTGGCGCCCGACGCGCAACCTCGGCACACTAGCGCCGCGAATTCGCGCGAGTCTTCAGGTGCTGGGAAAAGGAATGGCGACGCTGCAGGTGATTGATCGGGATGGTGTTTCCCACGATGTGGAGTGCAAGCCGGGGCTGAAAGTGATGGAAGTGTTGCGCGAGCTGGACTACGGCGTCGCGGCCATTTGCGGAGGCATGTGCTCATGCGCCACCTGCCACATCTACGTCGACCCCGCCTGGCTCGACAAACTTCCGCCGCCCATGTCCGACGAGCGCGACCTGTTGACGGAGCTGTCGCACTACCGCGAGAACTCGCGCCT
>DASYKM010000043.1:0-13222 GCA_035995425.1 Steroidobacteraceae bacterium | reverse complement strand
CCTTGCCCTTGAAGATCAGGTCCTGGATCAGCGGCGAATTCAGCATGATTTCCATGGCGGCGATTCGGCCCGCACCGGCTTCGCGCGGCACGAGGCGCTGCGAGACCAGCGCCCGGATGTTCAGCGACAGGTCCATCAGCAATTGTTCGCGGCGCTCATCGGGGAAGAAGTTGATGATGCGGTCGAGCGCCTGGTTGGAGCTGTTGGCGTGCAGCGTCGCCAGCACCAGATGGCCGGTTTCGGCGAACTGAATGCCGTATTCCATGGTCTCGCGATCGCGGATTTCTCCGATCAGGATGACGTCCGGCGCCTGGCGCAGCGTGTTCTTCAGCGCCGTGTGCCAGTTTTCGGTGTCGACGCCCACTTCGCGGTGCGTAATCACGCAGCCCCTGTGCTGGTGCACGTATTCCACCGGATCTTCGATGGTGACGATGTGGCCGCGGGTTTTTTCGTTGCGGTAGCCGACCATTGCGGCCAGTGAGGTGGATTTGCCGGAGCCCGTGCCGCCGACCAGGATCACCAGACCGCGCTTGGACAGCACCACTTCTTTGAGCACCGGTGGCAGCTCGAGCTCTTCGAGCGTCGGAATCTTGGAATTGATGAGCCGGATGACGCAGCCGGTGTGGCCCTGCTGCACGAAGGTATTCACGCGGAAGCGGCCGATGCCCGGCGGCGCGATCGCGAAGTTGCATTCCTTGGTGGCGTCGAATTCCTTGGTCTGGCGATCGTTCATGATCGACCGCACCAGCACCGCGGACTGCTCGCCGGTCAGCGCGCGCTCGGACTGTGGCCGCACTTCGCCGTCGATCTTGATCGCCGGCGGAAAGCCCGCGGTGATGAACAAGTCCGAGGCCTTCTTGTCGACCACGCGGCGCAGGAGGTCCTGCATGAGCTTGATGCCTTGTTCGCGATCCATAGTGCTCGCCTATCTTCCGGCGCGAAGCGCCGCCTGAGGTTCGGGGTTCGCGGCCCGGCCGCGAATCCGAGTTGAATTCCGGGCGCAGCCCGTCACAAAGCGTCCTTGTTGGTCGCCTTGTATCGCGCCTCTTCCTTGCTGACCACGCCCTTGGCGACCAGGTCGGTGAGGCATTGATCGAGCGTCTGCATGCCGACCGAGCCACCGGTCTGAATGGCGGAGAACATCTGCGCGATCTTGCCTTCGCGGATGAGGTTACGAATGGCCGGCGTGCCGATCATGATTTCGTGAGCGGCGATGCGGCCACCGCCGTTGCGCTTGAGCAGGGTCTGCGAAATCACCGCGCGCAGTGATTCCGACAACATGGCGCGAACCATTTCCTTTTCCTGGGCCGGGAACACGTCGACCACGCGGTCGATCGTCTTGGCGGCCGAGCTGGTGTGCAGCGTGCCGAACACCAGGTGGCCGGTTTCGGCGGCCGTGAGCGCCAGGCGGATGGTCTCGAGGTCGCGCATTTCGCCGACCAGCACCACGTCAGGGTCTTCGCGCAGCGCGGATCTCAATGCCTCCGAGAAGCCGAGGGTGTCTCGATGCACTTCGCGCTGATTCATGAGGCAGCGCTTGCTCTCGTGGACGAATTCGATGGGGTCCTCGATCGTGATGATGTGATCGGGACGATTGTCGTTGCAGTGGTTCACCATGCCCGCGAGCGTGGTGGACTTGCCCGAACCCGTGGGGCCGGTGACCAGCACCAGGCCACGCGGCAACATGCAAAGATCGCGGAAAATCTTCGGCGCGGCGAGATCATCCAGCGAGAGGATGACCGACGGAATATTGCGGAACACCGCGCCGGCACCGCGATTCTGGTTGAATGCATTGACGCGGAAGCGAGCGAGCTTGGGGATCTCGAACGAAAAATCCGTTTCGTAGAATTCTTCGTAAGCCTTGCGCTGCTTGTCGTTCATGATGTCGTACACCATGCCGTGCACTTCTTTATGGGTCAGCGCGGGCATGTTGATGCGTTTCATGTCGCCGTCGACACGAATCATGGGCGGCACGCCGGCGGACAGGTGCAAGTCCGAGGCGTTATTCTTTACGGCAAAAGCGAGGAGCTGGGCGACGTCGACGGCCATGCGGTGTCCCTTGAAAAGCGCCGTTGAGTATAGACCCGGGTATCACTGATCAATATGTTATCCCGTCCGCAGAATTGCTCTGAGAGCGTCAGAGCCACGCAAATGCGCATAAATGAGGCCTGCCGCGCCGCCGGGCGAAGTGTGGATTCCGTCACGCTTCTCGCGGTCGCGAAGGGACAGAGCAGCGCAGCAATTGACTCGGCGGCGCGCGCCGGCATCGAGAATTTTGGCGAAAATTTCCTGCAGGAGAGCCTGCCCAAGATGGAATCTCTCGAGGGGCGCGAGCTCACCTGGCATTTCATCGGACGCATGCAGACTAACAAGACCCGGCCGGTGGCCGAGCTGTTCGACTGGGTGCATGGAGTCGACCGCCTCAAGATCGCCGAGCGTCTTTCGTCGCAGCGTCCCGTTCACTCCGTGCCACTCAATGTCTGCCTGCAAGTGCACCTCGGGGGCGAAGCCAGCAAGGGTGGCGTTGCGCCTGCCGACATCGCGCCGCTCGCCCTGGCGGTGCGCGAGCTTCCACGCATCAGGCTGCGCGGGCTCATGTGCATGCCGCCCGCGGAAACCGCGGTCGAGCGCCAGCGGCGGTGGTTTCAGGAAACGCGGCAGGTCTTCGACCATCTCAACGAGCGCGGGCTTGGACTCGACACTCTGTCGATGGGCACCAGTGCCGATTTCGAAGCAGCCATCGCCGAAGGTTCGACGATCGTGCGCATCGGCACCGCCATTTTCGGTCCGCGCAGCACCGAAGCCTGAGTCGGCCGCTATCATTCACGCATGAACATCAAGGCAGCATTCGTCGGCGGCGGCAACATGGGCGGTGCGCTGATCCGCGGTCTCATCGCCCGTGGTCTCGCCGCGAAAAACATCAGCGTCGGCGAAGCTCACCCGCAACGCCGGATCGCGCTCGCCGATGAGCTCGACGTGCACGTCACCGCCGACAATCGCGAGGCGGTTGCCGACGCCGATGTCGTGGTACTCGCCGTCAAGCCGCAAGATATGGCGGGCACTGTGCGGGCGCTCGCCACCGAGTTCGCACGGCGCGCGCCGCTCCTGATTTCCATTGCGGCCGGCATCCGCGTCGCCGACATCGTGAGCTGGTGTGGCTGCCCCGCCTCGGTGGTGCGCGCCATGCCGAACCGACCCGCGCTCAACAGCGCAGGCGCGACCGCAATTTACGCGCCGGCCGGAATCACCGAAGCGCACCGCGGGCTCGCCGCGCAGGTGCTCGGTGCCGTGGGCACCACGGTGTGGGTACAGAACGAGGAAGCGCTCGACGTGGTGACCGCGCTTTCAGGCAGCGGTCCGGCCTATTTCTTCCTGCTCGCCGAGCTCATGACGGATGCCGCGGTGAATCTCGGCCTGGAACGCGACAGCGCCCGGGAGCTCGCAATCCAGACGCTGTTCGGTTCAGGACGCATGGCGCGTGACAGCGACGGCGATCTGGCGCGCCTGCGCGCCGAAGTCACATCGAAGGGCGGCACCACTGAGGCCGCGCTGCGCGCATTCGATGCCGCGAACTTGCGTGGTATCGTCGCCGCCGCACTTTCCGCCGCTGCTGACCGGAGCCGCGAGATGGCGCAGGCATTTGGAAATCCGAAGAAAACATGAACGCTCTCGTCTACATCGTCGATACGCTCACCTCGCTGTATCTCGGCGTGCTGATTCTTCGCTTCATCATGCAGCTCGTGCGGGCCAACTTCCGCAACCCATTCGCTGACGCCATCCTCAGGCTCACCAATCCCTTGATCATGCCGCTGCGACGCGTGCTGCCGCCGGTGGGCAAGGTCGACACGGCGACCGTCCTCGCCATCGTGCTGTTCGCGGTCTTCAAGGTCGCGATACTGATGCTATTGATGGAAGGCGCCATCCTGTTCGCGCCCGTCGTGCTCATCTTCAACGTGGTGCTCACGCTGGTGCGCGCGGTGTTGTGGCTTTACGTCATCATGATTTTCTTCTACGGAATCGCCGGATTTCTCATGCAGGGCGGCAGCTCGCCGATCTACGAGGTGCTCGCCTACGTCTGCGATCCGCTGCTGAATCGCATCCGCAAGCTCATCCCGTCGATGGTTGCCGGCCTCGATCTGTCGTTTTTGTGGGCGATCATCGCTCTGCAGGCGCTGATCATCCTGATCGGCGAAATCCGCATCTAGACCGCGCTCGCCCTCGTCGCGACAACGACTTAACGGCACACCTCAAGGTCGAATCGACGCGTGCGAGCACGCGCAAGTGGCGAAGATTCGTACAGGGTTCGCGCGAAAATTTCTCGCCGCGCGTTGCGCAGGTCTCCGCCGCATGTGCGCGCGGGCCTAGAAAACAAGGCATTTGCCGCATTCGTGTGCAACGAAAGTGCTTGCGAATGCGGACCTGTGTGATATGTTGCGCGCCGAATAGCTCGCCGCGGAATATTTTTTCCGCAGCATTTTTCTTACGAGGAGTCGAGTAATGGCAAAGAAAGGTGGCGCACCGACGAAGTCGGAAATCGTGGCAACGATCTGCAAGGACAGCGAGCTGTCGCGCAAGCAGGTGGCCGCGGTATTCGAGTCACTCAACGGCATCATCAAGAAGAGCCTGCGTGGCCCCGGCCTGTTCACGCTGCCCGGCCTTCTCAAGATGAAGGTTGTGAAGAAGCCCGCCACGAAGGCGCGCGAAGGCATCAACCCCTTCACGAAGGAAAAGATGGTGTTCAAGGCGAAGCCGGCCTCCAAGAAGGTCCGCGTTCTGCCCCTCAAGAGCCTCAAGGCGCTGGTGAACTAGCGCTTTGCTTCGCGCGCTCACGCGCGCGAATGCAGCTTCAAGAGCCCGACGTCGCAAGGCGTTCGGGCTTTTGTGCTTCTGGCGGGCAGTACCGGGTTGGGATTCTCGTGATTGAGCCAACGCCGAAGCACTTGCCGCCGCCTGCTCAATCACGAGAATCCCAACCCGGTACCACTTCAACTCCGCTTCTTTCTACGCACGCAGAAAGTCGATGACCAGCGGCTTGAGCTCGTGCAGCTTGCCGTGAAAGAAATGTCCGGCGCCGGCGATCACATGCAGGCGCGGTTTTCGCTGCTGCTCGGCGGCCCAGCGGAGAACCGCCTCGGGCGACACCACATCGTCGGCATCCCCCTGTGCGAGCATCCAGTCGCAGTCCGGATGCACCACGTCACCCAGATCGAAGCGCGCCACCGGCGGCGCCACCGCCACGAGCTTTGCGGGCGTGAGCAATGCCGCGCCACGCAGTGCCACGAACGCCCCGAACGAGAAGCCTCCTAACCACAGCGCCGCGCCCGGAAACCGGCGGCGCCCTTCGGCCACCACCGCGGCAAGGTCGTCCACTTCACCGCGTCCATTGTCGAAGGTTCCGGTGCTTGCGCCGACACCACGGAAATTGAAACGGAACGCGGGCGCGCCGCACTCCATCATCGCGCGCGCCAGCACGTGCGTGACCTTGTTGTCCATGGTGCCGCCGAACAGCGGATGCGGATGACAGACGACGCCGAACACACCGGGCGCGGCGCCGACGGTGTCGTCCGGATACTCGAGTTTCGTTTCCAGCGGGCCGCCCAAGCCTGCGACCGTCAGGGTTTCCGCGCGGGTCACGGCGCTTTGTAGACGGTGTTGTCCTTCATGACGAACACCACGCGCTCCATGACGCTGATGTCCTCGAGCGGATTGCCCGGCACCCCGACGAGCTCGCCGAGCTTGCCGACGGCAATGCTCCCGGTCTTGTCGTCCAGGTCGAGGAACTTCGCCGGAACCGAAGTGGCAACGCGGATCGCCTCCATCGGCGGCATGCCGCCCTCGACCATGAGCTTGAACTCGCGCGCATTGTCGCCGTGTTTGCTCACGCCGGTGTCGGTGCCGAACATGATCTTCACCCCGCTCTTGTAAGCCTTGGCGAAAGTATTCTGGAGCTGCGGTCCAACCTGCAGCGCCTTTGGACGCACGATGGCGGGAAAGAAGTCCGGGTCCTGCGCCTGGTCGAACACCCAGCGGCCGGCGGACAGCGTCGGCACGTAGAACGTGCCGTGCTCCTTCATGAGCTTCATTCCTTCGTCGTCCATGAAGGTTCCGTGCTCGATGCTGTCCACGCCGCCGCGGATCGCGCGCTTGATGCCTTCGGCGCCGTGCGCATGCGCGGCGACCTTGAAGCCATAGTCGCGCGCCGTGGTGACCACCGCGCGGATCTCCTCTTCGGTCATCTGCGGATTCAGGCCGTTCTTGGCGATCGACAAGACTCCGCCGGTGGCGGTGATCTTGATGGTGTCGGATCCTTCCTTGTAACGCTGCCGCACGGCTTTGCGTGCGTCGTCGGCGCCGTTGATGACGCCCTCTTCCGGACCCGGGTCGGCCGGAAACTTGCGCGCCCAGCCGTTGGTGGGATCGGCGTGGCCGCCGGTACTGGCGATGGCCTTGCCGGCCGCGATGATGCGCGGACCCGGCACCTTGCCCATGTTGATGGCGTTGCGCAGTGAAATGGAGGCACGATATTCATCGCCGAGATCGCGCACCGTGGTGAAGCCGGCTAACAAGGTGCGTTGGGCGTACACCACGCTGTCGATGGCCACGTCGGCTTCGTTCAGCTTGTAGTCGTCGATTTCCGCGTGCTTGCTGTACTCGCCGGTCAGGTGCACGTGCATGTCGAACAGGCCTGGCATCAGCGTGCCCTGCCTGAGGTCGATGACGCGGTCACCCGCCGCCGGAACCCGGAAGCCGGCCTCGATGGCGACGATCTTGCCCGCGTCGACCACCACGGTCTGGTTGGTCCTGACGCTGTCGGAAACGCCATCGATGACGCGGCCGGCGTGAATCAGTGTCGCGGCTTGCGCGGCACCGCCGGCCGCCAGCATCAACGCGAGCGCGAAGCGCGCCCGGAACGTCACTAGTGAATCTCCACCAGCTCGACGTCGAATACCAACGTGGCGCCGGGCGGAATCACGCCACCCGCACCGCGACTGCCATAGCCCATGTCCGGCGGAATGACGAGGCGGCGCTTGCCGCCAACCTTCATGCCGACCACGCCCTTGTCCCAGCCCTGGATGACGGCGCCGGCCCCGAGCGGGAATTCGAACGGCTCTCCGCCCACCGAGCTGTCGAACTGCTTGCCTTTGTTCTCCGGCGCGCCGGCGTCGAACAGCCAGCCGGTGTAATGCACGAGCGCGGTCTGACCCGTCTTGATCTCGACGCCGGTACCGGGTGAAAGATCGGTCTGCTGCATGGGCATGGTTTGAGTTCCTGTGGGAGTTGCAGCTTCAGGGGCTGCGGGAGTTTCCGCTGCGGGAGCGGGTGCCGGCTGCGCGGCGCTCTCCGGTTTCTCACTCTTGCTGCACGCCACGATGAGCAATACAGCCAGACTCAAGACCAGTGACTTGCCGTGCATCGCGAGACTCCGGATTTGCGGGAGAGGCATTATTGCAAACTATTAACCGAGGCGCGCCCACAGGCGATTCAGCCGCTGCACGAAGGCACCGGGGTCGGCAAGCGCAGCACCTTCGGCCAACATCGCCTGCTCGTAGATCACCAGCGCGAGCTCGCCGAACTCCGCGCCATCCTCGCGGTGCTCCAGATATTTCACCAGGTGGTGATCCACGTTGACCTCGAGGACTGGCTTGCCGGCGGGAGCCTGCTGGCCGGCCGCTTCGAGTGCGCGGCGCAGCGGCGCGGAAATGTCGTGCTCGCCGGCCACCAGCACGGCCGCCGAATCCTTGAGCCGCGTGCTGACGCGCACGTCGGAGACGCGGTCACCCAGGGCATCCTTGACGCGCTTGAGCAGCGATGCCGACTCCTTCAATTGCGCTTCGGCCCTTTCCTTGTCCGCGACGCTCGCCAGCGCGCCGAGCTCCAGATCGCCACGCGTGGCGTCCCTGAACTTCTTGCCTTCGAAGTCCTGCAGATGATCCATGACCCAGGCGTCGATGCGCCGGCCTAACAACAACACTTCGACGTTGCGCGCCTTGAGACCCTCTATGGCCGGATGGCTGCGTGCCGCCGCAAAGGTCTCGCCCACCACGTAGTAGATCTTGTCCTGACCGGTCTGCATGCGCGCCACGTAGTCGGCCAGCGAGATGTCTTCGGCCTCGCCCTCCTGGTGCGTGGACGCGAAACGCAGCAGCGGCAGGATCTTGTCGCGATTGCCATGATCTTCGGCCAGCCCTTCCTTGAAGACTGTGCCGAACTCGCGCCAGAAGCCCTGGTACTTCGCGGGCTCGTCCTTGGCGAGCTTCGCCAGCATGTCGAGCACGCGCTTGGTCAGCGCGGCGCGCATGGCTTCCACTTCGCTGTCGGTCTGCAGGAGCTCGCGCGACACATTCAACGGCAGGTCGGCGGAATCGAGCACGCCTTTGACGAAGCGCAGGTACAACGGCAGGAATTGCTCGGCGTCGTCCATGATGAATACGCGCCGTACGTACAGCTTGAGACCCCGCGCGCCATCGCGCTGCCACAGGTCAAAGGGTGCCGAACCCGGGATGTACACCAGGCTCGTATAGTCGCGCTTGCCTTCGACACGGTTGTGAGACCAGCTGAGCGGCTCACCCGAATCGTGAGTCAGGTGGCGGTAGAACTCGACGTATTCGTCGTCCTTGATCTCGCCCTTGGGCCGCGCCCAGAGCGCCGTCCCGCGGTTGACGGCCTCGTATTCGAGCGTGGCCTCGCCCTCTTTCGGCATGCGTACCGGGAACGCGATGTGATCCGAGTAGCGCCGCACCAGCGAGCGCAGGCGCCAGTTGTCGCCGAACTCCTGTGCGTCTTCCTTCAGGTGCAGCACGATGGTGGTGCCACGTTCCGCGCGCTCGATCGTCTCGACCGAGAAATCGCCATCGGCCGCCGATTCCCAGCGCACGCCAGCGCCGGCGGGCAATCCCGCACGGCGGGTCAGCACCTCGACGCGCTCCGCGACGATGAATGCCGAATAGAAGCCAACGCCGAACTGGCCGATGAGCTGGGAATCCTTCTGCTGATCGCCCGACAGCTTCTTGAAGAATTCCGCCGTGCCCGAGCGGGCGATGGTGCCGAGGTGGGAGATGGCCTCCTCACGGCTCATGCCAATGCCATTGTCGCGAATGGTCAGCGTTTTCTTCGCGGCATCCGTTTCGATCCAGATCGCGAGCTCGGTTTCGCCCGCCATGAGCTCAGGCTTGCTCAAGGCTTCGAAACGCAGCTTGTCGTTGGCGTCGGAGGCGTTCGAGATCAGCTCACGCAGGAAGATCTCCCGGTGGCTGTAGAGCGAATGGATCATGAGCTTCAGCAGCTCACGGACTTCGGCCTGAAAACCCAGGGTTTCTTTCTGGGGCTGGGCGCTGTTTTCTGTCTGGGGGTTGTTCATGGCGCCGGCAGACTGCGGGCGCCGAAATCGAAATTCAAGCCCTGATGAAGGGCGGAGGCCTCAACGCTGCGGAATCAGCGATTGCGGACCGAGGTCCAGATGGCCATCGCGGTGTTCTTCATGTAGTACCGGCTGGTACCCATGAGGTCGTCGATTTCGTCCCAGAGAAGCAGGAATCGTTCCATCGCGATGCACCTTCCAACCTTGGCGTGGGAGCGATCGTAGGAACACGCGGGCCGCGTCGCTGTGTTCGGAGTCACAGTCGATCCGTGGTTTGGTTGCGTGCGCAGCGCGTCATCGCTAGTCTTTCGAGTGCTTCACATCGCAACCACATTCTGACAAACAAGTCTGAAGGCGAATGCAACGCATCGTCGTACTAAACCCTAAAGGGGGCTCCGGTAAGACGACGCTCGCGATCAATCTCGCGGCGTATTTCGCCGTGCGTGGCGACAACACTTTGTTGATCGACCGCGACCCGCAAGGCTCGGCCACGCGCTGGCTGCGCAAGCGCAAAGCGCCGCAGGCCGTCATCCACGGCATCGCTACCTTCGAGAATGATTCCCGGACCACGCGTTCCTGGCAGATGCGCGTGCCCGAAGGCACCGAGAAAATCGTGGTCGACAGTCCCGCCGCGGTCGAAGCGCGCGCCATGCCGGAAATCACTCGCGATGCGCACAAGATCATCGTGCCGGTACTGCCCTCGGACATCGACATCCATGCCGCCTCGCGCTGCATCGCCGACCTGCTGCTGGTGGCGAAGATCAAGCGCGCGGAAAACCGCATCGGCGTCATCGCCAACCGCGTGCGCAAGAACACACTGATGTTCCAGTCGTTGATGCGCTTCCTCGAGAAACTCGAGATCCCGATCGTGGCAACGGTGCGCGACTCGCAGAACTACGTTCGCGCCGCCGAACAGGGAGTCGGCATCCACGAGATGAAGCCCTACCTGGTGAAAGAGGATCTGGCGCAGTGGCAGAGCCTGCTCGCCTGGCTCGAGCCCGAGCGGGTGCTGACCGATCAGCCCGCTCCCTTGCAGGAACAACCCGCGCCGGAAGTGGTGACGGTCGCGACGGAAGCAGTCATCGAAGACACGAGCGGGACGGCGGCGCACGACGCCCAGTTCATCACTCAGTCCTGGTGAGGCCCAGTCCTCATGAGGCTGGCAGCCCGCGCACCCGACGCGCGTTTCATCCACGGCCCGGGGCTGACTTCGGGAAACCCGTAAGTCTTTCGCGATAGCGCCCGGTTTGGAATTGCCGGGTGCGTGACGCAGCGCGCGACCTCGAAAAGTCGCGGCGCAAACCTACAGCATTTGTTTAGTCGCGCACGGCCCGGAATCATCGTCGATGGCGAGATGCGGGCATGCCGCGTTTTCGCTTCCTTCCGTTCATCGAAGTCTGCGTGACGATCGCCGTGCTCTCCGGTTGCGGCGACGGAAACGTCGCCGACGTCGCGACGTCCGAAGCGGTTGCGATTCCGACGGGAACGGCACCGGTCGCGGAACCCGCGGTTGTCACCACGCTCGAGGACCAGGCGCTGCACGCAACCCTGCACGCGAGCGATGCCGAAGGCGATGCGCTCACCTTCTCGATCACGGACGCTCCAGAGCACGCGACCGTCTCGCTCGATCCCGCGACGGGCGCGTACGAACTACAACCCATCCCGAACTACTTCGGCGCCGACGCCTTTGAGTTCACGGCTTCCGACGGCCATGGAGGCGCCGCACGAGCGCGTGTCGACGTGACGGTGGAGCCGGTGCGCGATCCGCCGGTGATCGACACGAGCGCAACGGCGCAGGTGATCGCCGCCGGAAAGGATGCCGAGCTCCGTTTCGCGATTTCGGATTCCGACGGCGACGCTGTGACCGTGTCCGTGGCCCAAGTCGGTGGGACGCTGCCGCTTTCGAACCTTCAGGTGGTCGATCACGAGGTGCGGTTCCACGCGCCGGAGGTCGGCGCCGCCACCACCGTGGAGCTCACGCTGGACGCCGTCGATGCGACGGGCCTCGTTGCCCACGCACGTCAGGTGATCACGCTGAGCCCGGTTTCGCTATCCGGAAAGCTTTTCACCGTGCTCGGCAGCCCGCAGTCGGATGGTTTGCACTGGGTCATCACGGGCGACGGCTTCACGGCCGATCAGCAGCAGGAACTCCTGCGCGCGTCGCTCGCCATGGCCCGGGCGATCACCGCTCCGCCGGAACTTGCGCGCCATTCCGCCATCTGGAACGTGCACGTGCTCACCGCGGCCTCGAGCGAAAGCGGCGTGGCGACGGCGGGTGGCTCCCGAGCGCCGAGGACGGCCTTCGATGGCACTCTCGATTGCACTGATGTCGAGCGGGTGGCGTGCGTGAACTGGGACAAGGTGTACGCCGCACTGCTTGCCGAGGATGCGCCGTTCGACGAGGTGGCCGTGGTGCTCAATACCGGGATCTACGTCGGCAACAGCTCGAGTTCCGGGCTCATCGTGTCGCGCAACACTTATGCGCCGGCGATCGCCTTGCACGAAATGGGTCATGTGGTCGCAGGTCTTGGCGACGAATACGTCGACAAGGCCGTGGTGAACGCCTTCGCGCCGCGATACCGCGAAGGACAATTTCCGAATGTGACCACCGCCACCGACCCCGCGCGGATCCCGTGGCGGCACTGGTTCACCGATCCCGCGCACATTCCGGTCGCTCCCGGGGAGGCGGGTGTCGGCCGATTCGAGGGCGCGTTCTATTCGGCCAGCGGGTTCTACCGCCCGAAGCAGGACAGCAACATGAGGACACTGGCGGGCGCGGTGGGTGAAGTGAATGGCGAAGCCTGGCTGCGCGCACTGTACCGTGCCGTCCCACCGGTCCGCGCCACGTACCCGGAGCAGAGAACCGTCGCCGGCTCCGCCGGCGATACGCTCGCGTTCGAGGTAGTTAGCGCATGGTCGCCCGAGCTCATGGCGGTGCGCTGGTTCGTCGACGGCGTGGAGATCGAGCAGGCCCGCGGAACGTATCGCTACCTGTTGCACGCCGACGGCGGACCACACGAGGTGCGCGCGTCAATGGAGGATTGCACCGGCCGCATCCGCGCCCCGGACGCGCGCGAGCAGATGAGCAGCGTCGCCTGGAGCGTGGCGAACGGGGCGGAAACCGGGTTGTTCAAGGCGCAGCCTCGAGTGCCGCGGATTGGCCGGTGGCTGCGGATGCGCGTCGATTCCTCAGGCCACAGCGTCATGGGGTCGAGTTCGAGCGAGCCGCGGTTCGCCAAGGCCCTGCGCACGTCCGACGACTCCGGCTTCGAATACACGCTCTACGACGCCGGTGGCGCGACGTTGGCGGACGGCCGTCTCCTGGATCCACGCGTGATTCACGGACCCCTGGCGCCACCGGGCGCGGCCGAGGCGGGCCACGCCACGCGAACGTTGCAAAGCGGCTATTACCTGATCGGAATTCCCGAAGGTGTCGACGCGCGCAGGCTGCGGATTCGAGCGCGGGACGGGTCGATCGAAAAGGCGGCGCAGGCCGAGCAGTGGCTCGATCTGTAGGCGGACTATTTCTTGACGGGAGCCGGGACCGGCTCGTCTTCCCACGAACCCTTCACCTTGTCCGCCCAATGCTTGTAGCTAGACCAGGTGTAGAGATTCTTGGTGATCGCCGCATGTCGCCCGCGCGTGCGCTGCATGCGCTCGAGCCAGGCGGCGTAAGCGTCGGTGCCCACCGGGGGCGGTGCGCCGTTCGCTGACTTTCCCGGGTTTCTGTCTGAGGCACTCATGCGGTACTCCCTTTCGGTTGACGTAAGCCTACGTTTTCGTCGCACCGAAACGACAGGAACTGATTCACGCGGTCGCAACTGCTTGCGGGCGATGCGCGCTGGGTCGCAGAGATTTTTTCGT
>DASYKM010000042.1:0-55601 GCA_035995425.1 Steroidobacteraceae bacterium | reverse complement strand
GCGCGCCACGTTGATTCCCGCGATCGCGGTGCCGGTGGTGTTGTTGGGCACGTTCGGTGTGCTGTCGGCGTGCGGCTTCACCATCAACACGCTGACATTGTTTGGCCTGGTGCTGGCCATCGGCCTGCTGGTGGATGACGCCATCGTGGTGGTGGAAAACGTGGAGCGCGTGATGCGCGAGGAGCCGGGCGTCTCGGCGCGCGACGCGACGGTTCGCTCGATGCGCGAAATCCAGACGGCGCTGATCGCCATCGCGATGGTGCTGTCGGCGGTGTTCCTGCCGATGGCGTTCTTCGGCGGCTCGGTGGGCGAGATCTACCGCCAGTTCTCGATCACCATGGTGTCGGCCATGCTGTTGTCGGTGGTCGTCGCACTGGTGCTCTCGCCGGCACTGGCGGCGACGTTGCTCAAGCCACCGAGCGCCGAGCTCATCGCCCGGCGCAAGGCCGTGACCGCGGCCATGCATCGCGCCGGCGATCGGTTCCAGAAAGGCTTCGAACGCATGTCGGAGCGCTATCGCGACACCGTGGCGCGCGTGCTCGTTCATGGCCGGTGGGCGTTCGCCGCCTATCTTGTGCTGGTTGGTGCGCTCGCGGCGGTGTTCTTCATCCTGCCGAAGAGCTTCCTGCCGGTGGAGGATCAGGGCCGCGCGCAGCTGCAGTTCACGCTGCCGCCGGGCGCCACGGAATCGCGCACGCTCGCCGCGGTCGGCGAGGTAGAGCACTACTTCCTCAATGATGAGAAGGAAAACGTTCCGATCATCTTCACCATCGTCGGTCAGAGCCAGGCAGGCGCGGGGCAGAATGCCGGGCGCGGTTTCATCGCTCTCGCCCCCTGGAGTGTCCGCTCCGGCCAATCCCGCAGTGCCGCGGCCATCACCCAGCGCGCCACGAAAACTCTCGGACGCATCCGCGATGCCGAATTCTTCGCGCTGAATCCGCCGCCGGTGCGCGGCCTCGGCCAGTCGAGCGGCTTCACGCTCGAGCTGCTGAACAATGGCGGCCTCAGCCGCGCGGACTTCAAGGCGGCGCGCGACAAGTTGTTAGCCGCCGCTCGCGCCGATCCCGCGCTCACCAACGTGCGCGTGAATTCGCTGGAAGACACGCCGACGTTGAATGTCGACATCGACCAGGAGAAGGTCGGGGCACTCGGCCTCGCGCAGCGCGACGTCGATGCGACTCTGACGGCCGCGTGGGGTGGCGACTACGTCAACGACTTCGTCGATCGCGGGCGCGTCAAGCGCGTCTACGTCCAGGGCGACGCACAATTTCGCAGCCGGCCGGAGGATCTCGGCGACTGGTACGTGCGCACCGCGACCGGCACCATGGCGCCGTTCTCGGCATTCGCCAGCACTTCGTGGCGACAGGCGCCGGTCACCGTCGGCCGCTTCAACGGTCTCTCGGCATACGAAATCCAGGGCGCCACCGCCCCCGGGCGCAGCACCGGCGATGCCATGGATCGAATGGAGGAGCTGGCGCGCGACATTCCGGGCACCTCCATCGCCTGGAGCGGCCTGTCATTTCAGGAGCGGCTGTCGAGCGGGCAGGCGCCGTACCTGTACGCCATCTCGCTGCTGGTGGTGTTCCTGTGCCTGGCGGCGTTGTACGAGAGCTGGTCGATCCCGGTGTCGGTGCTGCTGGTCGTGCCGCTCGGGTTGCTCGGCGCGGCGCTCGCCGTCTGGAGCCGCGGCCTTGCCAACGACGTGTACTTCCAGGTCGGCCTGCTAACTACCATGGGGCTCGCCGCCAAGAACGCCATCCTGATCGTCGAATTCGCCGAGCAGGCGGAGAAGGCCGGTCGCAGCGCGCGCGACGCCGTGCTCGTCGCCGCGCGGCAACGCCTGCGGCCGATTCTCATGACCTCGCTCGCGTTCATCGCCGGCGTGTTGCCGCTGGCAATTTCCACCGGCGCCGGCGCGCAGAGCCGCATCGCCATCGGCACGGCGGTGATCGGCGGCATGTTCGCCGGCACCGTGCTCGCGGTGTATTTCGTGCCGCTGTTCTACGTCGGAGTGCGCACGCTGGCGCATGACGGATTCATCCGGCGGCACTAATATGGAGTCGCGCGATGACATTCACCTACCAGATATCCACCGACGACGCGGCCCGCAGGCCGGATGAGCTGCTCGAGCTGTGCCGCGTCGCGTTCGAAGTCTTCGCGCCTGACTATCTGACGTCGCGTCTCGTGCAGGTGACCGCTCCCGCGGTGATCACCGCGCGTTTCGCCAGTGGATCGCTGGCCGGATTCAAACTCGGTTATCGGCGCGGGGCGAAGCTGTTCTATTCATGGCTCGGGGGAGTGCACCCGGATGCCCGGCGACAGGGCGTGGCGGGAGAGCTCATGCGGCGCCAGCACGAGTGGGCGCAGCTGCACGGGTACGCCGAGATCGAAACGCAGACGCGCGCCGTCAACAACGCCATGATCATCCTCAATCTCAAGTCCGGCTTTCACGTCTGCGGATTCGCGTTGGACACCCTGGGCCGCCAGATCGTCATTCAACGCAAGCAGCTCGTCGCCGGATCGTAGGCTACATCCCGCGGAAGCGGTGTTGAAACGCGCTGCTCACCGGCAGGGTTTCGGCGCGGCCACGCACGGTCAGCAGCAGCTTTCCATCCGCATCCTTCTCCACCGCGCGAATTGCTCCAACCCGGACGATGACGCTGCGATGAACCTGCCAGAAGGTCTCCGAATCGAGCGCGGCCAGCAGCTCCTTGAGCGGCGTGCGAATGTGGCCTTCACTGTCGGCGGTCACCACGCGCGTATATTTGTCCTGGGCCTGGAAGAACAGCACTTCTTCGATGGAATACAGCTTGGTCGAGTTGCCGACGCTCGCCGTGATCCACTTGATGCCCGGTTTGCCCGCGGGGACGAGCCGGGCCTGAAGCGTATCGATGAAGGCGGCGAGATCGACGTTGCTGCCGCTGGCAAGGCGGCCACGGACGCGCTCGATGGCGCGGCTCAATCGTTCGCGCGTGACCGGCTTCAGTAGATAGTCAACGGCGCCTTCGTCGAACGCGCTCACGGCGTATTCCTCGTACGCAGTGGTGAAGATCACCTGGCCTGGAGCGCGCACGGCTCGCGCGACTTCCAGTCCACTGACGCCGGGCATGCGAATGTCCAGGAATGCGACGTCGGGGCGGTGCTGCTCGAGCATTTCGAGCGCCGCGAGTCCATCAGCACACTCGGCAACGACCTGCAGCTCCGGCCAGAGCGCGCTCAGCAGCGTGCGCAGCTCCTGGCGCTGTGGCTGCTCGTCTTCGGCGATGAGGGCGGTGGGTCTCGTCACGATTGCAGCGGCAGGATCATCCGCGCCATGACGCCGCCGGAATCACGCGCGGCGAGCTCGAACGAAGCCGCCGATGAAAACAAGGTGCGCAGCTGCGCGCGGACATTGGCGAGCCCGGTGCCTTCGCCCATGCCGAGCTCGAGCCCGGCGCCGTCGTCTTCGACCCGGACCTCGAGCTGTCGGCGGTTGCCCGCCTCGATGACGCGCGCGGCCAATGTCACCTGGGTGACGCCGGGCTTGAGCTCAACGCCGTGCGTGATGGCATTTTCGACCAGCGAGATCAGCAACAACGAGGGAAACGGCACCGTGCGCAGCCCGGGCGGTAGTTGGATGTCCACGCGCAGCCGCTCGCCCAGGCGCACTTTCATGAGCTCCAGATAGCTCGCGCAGATGTCGAATTGCTCGCCGAGCGTCGATGACGCCAGGCCCGCTTCGGCGCGGAACTTTGGCAGCGTGGCCCGCAGGTACTGCGCGAGCGCATCGATGGTCCGGGCGGCGCGCTGCGGGTCGGTGGCGACGAGCGATCGCACCGAGGCGAGCGTGTTGAACAGGAAATGCGGCTCCACCTGCGCCTGGAGGACGGTGAGGCGCAGGTCCGCCTCGTCCTTCTGCGCGCTCGCCTTCTCGAGCTCCACGCGCCGGCGGTGTTCGGCCCAGCGTTTCGGCTCGGCGAAGTAGGTGGCCAACGCCAGGCCGCCGTTCGTGATGAACAAGATGAACAGGTCGGTGCCAACGTTGATCGCCTGGCTCACCAGCTTGTGAAAATCCGGCGCGGATACCGCGGCCTTTACACCGTGTCTTCCGTGGGCGGCCATGAGGTGGTCATGAAACTGCGAAGCCAGCTCATTCGCATACGACGCCAGGAACATGCCGACGAGCACCGCGGCCACGATGAACACGCGCTCCACGCGGCGCGACCATCGGGCGCTTCGCACCAGTGCCGCCAACATCGGTCCCGCACCCACGAGGATGATGTTCGCGAGGCTGCACGTGACACCGACGGCCAGCGCTTCCCAGGCGACTTTCACGCTCAGGCCGTGCGATGCGCCGAACGACAATCCGGCCAGCAACCCCACCGCGCCGAATACGACGGTTCGCCGCCACGCCCAGGGCCAGCTGAACGCCTGGTATTTCTGATAGAAACGAATGAGCGCGGCTTCGCCCGCCGCGACGTCGGGTGGCAGCGGACGATTCAACGGGTAGAAAGGCTCGGTCATCAGCGTCGGATCCTAACCCATGCCGGGCGACCTTCTGATTTCCAGGGCTCAACGGATGTCGTGGTCCTTCGCGGCGCGTTCCAGCGCGTCCGCCGGAATCAGCGGGCGGATCGTCGGATAGAACTGCGCGAACGTACCGTCGAAAGCGCCGTGATCCACGTGGCAACGCACGCAGGCATTGCCCGCCGGCAGCGGACTCCCCTGCGCGTCGTTCGCGCCGAACAGATAGAAGCTGTGGCGTTCATCGCCTTTGCGCGGCTCGAGCAGGTGGATCTCGTAGTTAGTCATGTCCGCCTGCACGAAACCTTTCTGATTGATCGAGCGGCGCTGATCGCTGTCGTAGAAGGACAGCAGGAACATCGAGCCCGGCGCGTAGGTCTTGTGCTCGGTGAAGTAGCGGTAGGCGTTCGGCTCCATGAGCACCACCTGGAACTGCCCCGGCTGGTTCGCATTGAACGAGCCGGGGTTGTAGCCCATGCCGAGCGATGCGCCGAGAAAAACCCAGTTCTGCAAGTCGGCTGGCTTCAGCAGCTTTCCGGACGCGTCGACGCGCGCCACCTTGATGGTGTCATCGCTGCTGCCGGGCACGGATGGCGTTTGACCGACCGCCGTCGCGGTCGCGACCAGGGCCAACAGCTGCATCAAAAATATCTGGCGTGAATTCGCGTGCATGAGGCGCTCCCACTGTGAGGTGGCGGGCACGATAGGGCGCCATGCGAGCGCTTTCCTGGCTTCGCGACGAACGAGGTTCTGGCGCGGATGACGCCCGGCAAAGAGGCGATGAACGCCACATGAGAACGGCTCTCATTGGGGCGTACTCTTATATATGGCGTCTGGCCACCCCGCGACGACTGGCTGGCAGCGACCTAGTTGGCGGCGACCAGCTCGCGGACGTTGCACGGGTATTTGCGCTGCGCGTCCGCCACCAGCGCCAGATCGATGTTCACGCTGACCACGGGAGTCGCGGTCGAGGTCTCTTGCAGCAGTTCGCCGGTCGGCGAGTACGCGAACCCGCGCCCGCCGAAGTGGGGACTGCCATCGGCTCCATCGGAAACGCGGTTGGAGCTCAGCACGTAGCAACCGGAAACAATCGCCGCCATTCGCGCCGCCGCATCCCAGTTGCGCATCGATGTGCTGCTGGCGCGCGGCGATACGATGACGTGCGCGCCCTGGCATCGATAGCGCCGCGCCCACTCGGTGAACATCAGTTCCGTGCAGAGCAATACGCCGACGCGCAGTCCGCGGTACTCCGTCACTTCGAATCCGGGGCGTTTCGGCGCGAACCAGGTCTCTTCGAAAAAACCGGGCTCTTGCGGAAAATAATGCTTGTGATGAACGGAGCGATAGACGCCGTCGGCAATCAGGAAGGCTTCGTTGACGAGCTTTGCCTTGCCTGGCAGGGGACGCGAGCCGAGCAGGGCGATCGGCAATTGTCGAAGCACCGCCAGCGCTGACTCGTGGACGTCGATGCTGGTTGCCGCGAGCTCGGGATCGAATCGCGCCTGGCTCGCGACCCAGGCGCCGAACGGCATCTCGTTGAGCACCGCGATATCGGGCTGCTCACGATGCAAGCGCCGTACGAAGTCGAGCCATGCCGGGTGTTCGAGTGACAGGTTGTTTGGCAGCTGGCAGACGGCGACTTTCATATCGACTCACCAGATGCGCACGCGCTCATCCGGCGGAAGATACAGGCGCTGCCCCGGCCGCACGTCGAAGGCGTCGTACCACGCGTCCAGGTTGCGCACCGTGGAAAATCGATACATCTCCGGCGCGTGGTCGTTGCTGGCGGCCTGTTTGCGCAGCGCGTCTTCGCGAATCCTGGCGCGCCAGGCCTGCGCGAAAGCGATGAAGAATTGGCGGTCCTGCTGCCGGACGAACTCCTGGTCGGAAACCCTGGCACCGAGCGCGCGGCGATGAGCATCGAAGGCGGCGTTGAGTCCGCCCAGGTCCGCGAGGTTCTCCACGAGCGTCAACTTGCCATCGAGGCTCAAGTCCGGGAACGGACGGTAGCTCGAGTACTGCTTCACCAGCGGCTCGGTAACCCGCTGGTAGTTGGCGAGGTCTGCGGCGGTCCACCAGCGATGCGCCGCGCCATCGACGTCATACTCCGCGCCGATCGTGTCGACGAAGTGACTGATGTCATGTCCGAGGATGGCGCCGATCGCGCCATAAGTGGCGGCTTCGGAGGCCGCGGCGTCGAACTTGGGCGGCTGGAGCAGGGCGGCGGCAAAGTTGTAGGCATTCAGCTGAAACATGAGGACCGCACCCACTGACTGCGGCGCCACGCCCCATTCCTTCCGGTCCACCGGTTTGCCGAGCTGCGCCAGCGCATTGCGGTAGTTCCATTGCTCGACGCGCAGGAGATTTCCCGACGCGTCGCGCGGATCCACAGTCAGCCCTGCGTAATCGCTCCACTTGTCCGGGTAGCCGACGCCGAGATACAGGTTCTGCAACTTTGCGTCGGCCTTCGCGCGGGTCTCGGGGGACATCCAGGTCACCGACTGCACGCGCTGGCGGAAGGCGGACAAAACGTCGGCGCCGATGGCCTCCACGCGTGCCTTGCGTTCGGCCGGAAAGTACTTCTCGACGTACAGTCGTCCGAGCGCTTCGCCCAATCCTTTCTGCGTGGCGTCCGTCGCGCGCTGCGCACGCGCGTCGGGCTGCTGCTGGCCTGACACAGCCGTGCCGTGCAGGGCGAAAGCCTGCGCGGCGAACGCGCGCGGCAGCAACTCGGCGTTGGCGTCGATGAGGTGAAAGCGCAGATAGTCCTTCCAGGCATCGATCTTCTGCGAAGCGACCAGCGCCGCCGCTCCCTTGACCGCGCCCGGCTGCCAGACGACGAAGGTCTCCTGTTTGGCCAGGCCGGCCGCGGCCAGGAACGCGGCCCAGTCCATGCCCGGCGCCTCGCGCGCGAAGTCAGCGCGCGTCCAGAGATTGTCGGAGTTGTGATCGTTTGCCGACGCTTCATGCGTGGCGTGGCTTTGCGCAATGGCGGTTTCGAGCGCCATCACGGCGTCGGCTCTCTGCTGCGCATGGTCGAAGCCGGCAAGCCCCAGCATGCGGCCGATGTATTCACGGTACTTCGTGCGCAAGGTCTCGCTTTCAGGCGCGGCGTTCAGGTACTGATCGCGATCCGGCAGACCGAGACCGCCTTGCAGCAGATAGGCGACATAGTCCTTCTCGCCGTGGTTCCCTTCCTCGACCGACAGGCCTAACAAGTGCGCCGAGTCGTAGACGCCCCAATTCAGCGGGTCGACGTCGGCGCGCATTCCCTGCGCCAAGACCTCTGTCAGCGTCCCCTGGTCGCGGATGCGATCGATGCGCTCGAGCAGGGGCATGATGGATTTCAGGCCGCGCGCTTCGATGGCGGCTTCGTCGAGCCAGGCGGCGCGAAAATCGGACACCTTGCGTCCGAGGGAGCCCGGCGGTGCGGTGGCCGCGCCTTCGAGCAGATCCGCGACCTGTTGGCGGGTGAGTGCGTCGGTCTCCGCGCGCGCGCCCCAGCGTTCCTTGCCGGCGGGAAGTTGCGTGGCCGCGAGCCATTCGCCGTTGGCGAAGGCGAAGAAGTCGTCGCCCGGCCGAATGCTTTCATCGACGCCGGTTTTGCCGCTGTGAATCGCGTCGGCGCGGGCCATCGTCAGCGGTGCCGCCGCGCCCGCGGCGAACAACAAGAGGATTACCCAGGGAGCCGTCTTCGTTTGCATGGGGAGGACCTGTTCGTAATTGGAGCTGAGGCGGCGACGATGTTATGGGGCGTGGAAAGCCGTCCTACGCCGCACGCCGACAGGTTTGGATCAAAATCGGACATCGGAGTAACTTGTCGTTCGCGTCCGTCCGGATTCCGTTGCACGCTGTCGCCATCGCTATCGTCAAGGCACCATGTCCAAAGCCAACACCCGTCCTTCGCCGATCGATGTCCTGTTCGTCATCGTGCCGCATGCGTTGCTGCTCGACATCGCCGGACCCGCGGAAGCATTTCGCCTCGCGAACCTGCGCTGCACGGCTGAAGACCGGCCACCGCGTTTTCGCCTTCGCTTCGCCGCCTCCGAGCCAACCGCAACCACCTCGGTCGGGCTGTCGCTCGCCAGGCTCGAGCCGTTGCCGCGCTCGCTGACCTCGCCGACGTGGGTCGTGCTGGTCGGTCAGCCCACCGCGCAAATCGACCGGATCACGCCGGCGATCGTCAACGCGGCGAACTGGCTGAATCGCCTGCTGCGCGAGCCGCTGCGCGCGGCGGGTACGCCGCATCGCCTGATCACGATCTGCTCGGGGACGCTGCTCGCCGCGCGGGCGGGATTGGCGGATGACCGTCGCTGCACGACTCACCACGATCTGCTCGGCCTGCTGCGCAAGCTCGCGCCGCGGGCAACGGTGGTCGACAACCGCGTGTTCGTGCTCGACGGACCGGTCGCATCGAGCGCCGGCATCACCGCCGGCATCGATCTCGCGTTACACCTGATCGCCGGAGAATGCGGTGAAGCGCTGGCCGCCGGTGTCGCCGAGGACATGGTGGTATACCTGCGCCGTTCGCCGGGCGACGCCGAGCTCTCGCCGTTCCTCGCGCATCGCGGTCACATGCACGCGGCCGTGCACAAAGTTCAGGATGCGATCAACGCCGAACCGGAACGCGACTGGGACATGGCCGCCATGGCCGCCGTGGGGCATGTCACCGAGCGTCACCTGCTGCGGCTCTTCCTCCGCCATGCCGGCGTTTCGCCGCTGCACTATCTACAGGCCATTCGCCTGGAGCGGGCGCGCCAGTCGCTCGAACGCGGCGCCAGCGTCTCGCGGGCCGCGGAGGTCGCCGGTTTCCGCTCCTGTCTGCATCTGCGCCGCGCGTGGGGCCGCAAGTGGGGCGGCTCGCCGCGGGACGCGGCCGCGTTGTAGTAGATCGTCAGATCCCTTCACTCATCGCGCGTAGATAGTCAGCGGCGCGAGCAGGGTGCAAATCGGCGGCGGCGAGAATTCCGCCCACTCGACCGCGATCCCGTGCTGGCTGCGGCGCACGACGTAGGCCTCCAGTTCTTCGAACGCGCCCGCGATGTGGATCCATACGAGATCCGGCGGCGTGAAACGGGTCCGGACGAAAGCGCCACTCGTGCTGACTTCGATCATCCGGCCCCGGCCTGCGGCATGCGCTGGATAGATCAGCAGAACTGGCGTGTCGACTGCGACCCGCAATCCCCAGCGATGGTCCATGGCGCGAGTCAGGCGCTTGGGAACGTTGCGTCGATGTCCTTGCCCGACGGCAACTGACACGTGCCTTCGCCGCCGCCGGCCATGCCTTCGGCCGGACGCATCAGTGCGAAGCGGCAACGCATGTGTTCGGCATTGGGTCCATCGAGATTCGCGACCACCTTGCCGCTGTAGTGCGTGACGAACGCCTCACTGGGCGTGCGATCCCAAAATGCCCAGCCATTCCAGCCGCTGTGCCAGCCACCCCACAACGGGCCCATTTCCTCGACGCGCGACTCGCTGGTGATCTGGAAGAACTTGCCGGTGAAGGTTTCGCCGTTGTTCAGGTTCGCGGACAGCGTGCCCGTGTGGTCGGCGGTCGACTGCCACGCAAAGGTCGCGATGACGTCACGGCTTCGCGTACTGCCGGTGCCGACTCCGTTGGTGACGCAGGCTGTCAGGGCGAGCAAGGTCAGCGCCGCGGCGGCGACTCGGGTGAACGTATTCATGGGCATCTCCTCGTGTTGGAGATGAGATTCGGCTCTCGAGGTTGCGCGGCGATTGCAATGCACACCCGAATGTATTTCAGCTGAAACGAAGCTGGCGCGACAAGGCGGCGGCGAGAACTTGCGTATTCAGCGGCTTGTCGAGGATCTCGGCGACGCCGGCATCCTCCGCGCGCAAGAGCGTGTCGGCGTCGCGATACCCGGTCACGAGAATGACGGGTAGTTTGGGGTCGATCCTGTGGATCTTTTTCGCGAGCTCACAGCCGGTCAATGCCTGCATGCGCTCATCCGTGACGAGCGCATCGAAGCGCCGGGGTTGTGAGCGGAATGCCTTGAGCGCCGCATGCGCGTCGGTGAACCCCACCGGCTCATATCCCAGCGAAGCAAGCACTTCTTCGGCCAGGCCCACGAGCTCGGCCTTGTCGTCGACGACCATTATTGTTTGGCCACTGGCCGTTTCGCCATGAGCCACTGCGCGCGGATCGCCAGGCGCGGGCGAGTTGGCGGCTTCCGGCATCGTCGATGGCCAGTAGACGCAGATTCGTGTGCCCGCGCCGACGCGGCTTTGCACATCGAGGACGCCGCGCATGCGCGTCAGGATATTGCGTACCACCGTCAAGCCAATACCGGTGCCCTGATCCGATCCGCGAGTCGTGTAGAACGGCTCGAAGATCGAGTGGATCTGTTCGGGGCGAAGACCCACGCCGGTATCGGCGATCGACAGGCAGACCCACGAGTCCGGCAGAAGCCGTCCCAAGGTGAGCGCGCGCGTTTCGCGCACCTCGACGATGGCCAGCCCGATTTCCAGCCGTCCACCGTTGGGCATCGCATGCACGGCGTTCGTACACAGATTCATCACGATCTGATGTATCTCGGTGGCATCGCCACGAACGAACGCCGGCACATCGAATCCGCTCGAATGCAGGCTCACCGATGGCGGAAGCGAGGGCTCGATCTGATGCGTGACCTCGACGAGGACTGGTTTGAGCGGCACGGGCGCGCTTTCGAGGCTTCGATGCGGATCGAACGTCAACACTCGTCGTACCAGGAGTCGCGCGCGCTCGGCGGCGGCCAGCAGGCGATCCATGTTGGCGATCTCCGGCGAATCGGCCGCCATCGTTTTGTGCGCGAGCTCGCCGAAGCCGACGATCGCCGACAGCACGTTGTTGAAGTCGTGCGCCACGGAGGCGGCGAGAAATCCGAGTGCGTCCAGCCGATGCGCAATCTCCAGATCGCGCTCGAGGCGGCGCCGTTCCTGTTCCTGGCTCGCATGCCGAAGCAGGGCGGCGCGCAGTGCAACCAGCAGCACTCCGGCCAGCACTACCAAAGTCAGCGTGCGAGCCGCGCTGTTCATTTCTTCCTTGACCCACGGTTTGAGGATGCTCGCCATCGGCCGCGTGACTTCAACGACCACTGGATAGCCTTCGACCGCGCGCGCCGCCGCGACTTCCTCGGAATCGTCCGCCTTGCCCGAGGGATACTGCGCGAGGACTACGCCGTCGTTGCGCAACAGGCGAATCGATGTGTCCGGGGTCGCATCGACGCTCGCGTAGAAGCCGGTGAGATATTCGAAGGCGATGCGCGCGGTCACCACGCCGGAGAACTCGCCGTTGGTGGCCGCGATCCGCCGGCTCAGCGCGAACGTGCGCGCTTCGTCGCGGGCGCCGTCGAATGGCTTGCCGATGTAGAGCGAATCCTTGAGCGCAGGGGCGGGCACTTCGACCACTTCGCCACTCGGGTGATCGGCGGTGGTCGCGAACACCTGGCCATTCGTGCCGGCGAGCGTCGCCGAATAAACGAACGGCAGCCGCATGACGCCGGCGCGCAGCCGTTCGCGCAAGGTTTCTTCATTCGCCGCGCGGCCTTCGGTCGAGAGGACCCAAGCGCCGTAGTCCGACAGCACGACGTCCGTCTCCTGCATCATGCGGGCGGTCTGCTCCGCGAGCACGCGTCCGAGCGCTTTCTGAATGCGTTCGTTGTCGCTGAGCGTGCTGCGCCGGTCCTGCCAGGCCTCGTGCGTGTCGGCGACGATGATCAGCGCGATCAGCGTGATCCCCGCGATCACCACCCAGCGCGCGAGCTTCGAGGTCACGTTAGCGGATGACACTGACCGCGGCCGTGAACGTGTAACCCGCGCCACGTTCCGTCGTGAGCAGCGCCGGATTGGAGGGATCGATTTCAATCTTGCGCCGCAAGCGCAGGATGGTGACGTCGACCGAGCGGTCGTACACCTCCAGGCTGTGCAGACGCGAACGCTCCAGCAACTGGTCGCGGGTCAGCACTCGCTGCGGCGCCGAGAGGAAGGCCGCCAGCAAGCTGAACTCGCTGTTGGTCAGCGGAATCTGCCGTCCATCCGCAGCCGTCAGGCGGCGCGAGCGCACATTGAGTTCCCAGCCGGCGAATCGATACGCGCGCAGAGAGTCTTCCTGCGGAGTGACCGGCACGTTCACGTGCACGCGGCGCAGGGTTGCACGAATGCGGGCCACGAGCTCGCGTGGACTGAAGGGCTTGTTCACGTAGTCGTCGGCGACCAGCTCCAGGCCCATGACGCGATCGGCTTCATCGGCGCGACCGGTCAACATCATGATGGGAACCTGGGAGAGCTCGCGGGCACGGCGCGCAATGTCCAGGCCGTTCTCGCCGGGCAGGCGCAGATCGAGCAGCAGCAGATCGACCGGTTCGGCTTCGAGCACGACGAAGAGCTCGCGCCCGGTCGCCACCGCGGTCACGCGGAAGTCCTGTCCGCCCAGGTAGTCGGTGAGGACTTTGCGAATGTCCGGATCGTCATCCAGGGCGAGGATGTGCGGAGCGACAGAGTCCATTGCCACATCAACCAGGAGCAGGGACAGTCAGGATATCCCTCGCGGCGCCGTGGACGGATGACGACTTCTTCACGCGATCGGAAGGTTCATCTCATCGAGCGAGTTGGCGGAAGCCGCGTTCGCGAGGACTGTCTTCGCCGGCCGTGCGATTCCGGGGCAGTGAATGTTCAAATGCGTCGCCAACACGAAAATGCTCCAGTGTCACGAACCCCGAGGTTTCGAGCAGCTCGTACACCCGGTTGGCGTCGCGCTCATCTCCGTGAGCCACCAGGATGAAATCATTCGTCTTGAGCGCAGCTTCGCAGCGCGAAGCGCAGGTCATCGGGAATCCTAACAAGCTCATCGCGTCCGTCAGCGCGGTGGAATCGCCGAGGACGATGACGTTCTGCGCGCCGTGGATCCTGGCGGCGGCGAAGTTGCCGAGAACCAGCGTATGCCCGTGCACCCGCAGGAATTCCGGCGCTGAATCGAGCAGCAATCCGTACAGCCGGCCCCAGAGAGCGTCGTTCCGGATCACCATCGAGATCCGCTTCATGTTGCAACCGGCGTCGTGCAGCGCCGCAACGGCACGTTCGACGACGGAATGCCAGTCGTAAACGGCGACGACGAGATCGCTCTTGAGCGTGTTCATGGCGACATGATCTCCGGATTACATTCCAGAAAGATTGCGGGCGCCGCGCCGAACATTGCAGATGAAACAAAGGCATCGCGCCTCGCTCTCCGGTGCGCAGCCCTCTTACAGATGCAATGAGGCGCGCCGCCGCTGAAATCGACCGCCAACGGAGCCGCGCAATGATGCGTTCCAGGGTGCAGCTGCTATTGGAGTCGGTGATGGTCGCTCGCGGAAAAAACCGGTTACGCAATGCGCGGGGCGCCACGCTGGGGATCCTGCTTTTCGCGGCGGCACTGGCGGCGGTCGCCGGGGAAGTCTCCATTCCGTTTGCCAACGACGGCGGTATTCGCGAATGGAGCGCCGACGGAAGCAAGGGCATGTGGATAGAAGCGGCGAATGGCCACTGGTTCTACGCCAGCTTTTCCTCGCAGTGCACCACGTTGCAGTCGGCGCTCGGCGTGAAATTCGTTCCCGAGCCGAGCGGAGCGCTGAGCCGTTGGAGCTCGATCCGGCTGCAGCACGACGAGCGTTGCTTCTTCCGCACTTTGCAGCCGAGTACCGCACCGCCGAAGAAAGCCGCCAGCCGGGTGGCGCAGTTCAAGTCATCGAAGTAACGGAGAAGGCATCATGTTCATGAATCTGGATCGGGTAATCGGGCTTGCCGGAGCGCTCGCAATCGTCAGCGCCGGCCTCGTGGTGTTTCATGAAGCCGACGTCGAGGACGGCGTGAAGGCGGCGCACATTGCTCCGCCGGCCAAGGATGCGCTGGTGCAGGCCCTCGACCTGAGCCACATCGCGGGCTTTCGTTATGTCGACGATCGCACGCTCGAGGTGACGGACGAGACGGGCAAGAACTTCAAGATGGAGCTGACGGAGCCGTGCCCGGGGCTCGAGCATGCCAGCGACTTTTCGCTGGTGACCGAGAGTTATCGGAACTTCGATCGGTTTACCGCCATCGGCGTGAAGGGCAGCATCTGCACGTTCAAGGATTTTGCGCCGCTGCCGGTGGGAGCGTTCCTCAATCCGGCGTCGTAGTGCGCCCTGGATTGTTCGGGTGCGTGGTCCAGTCCGCCTTCACGCTGGTGATGGCGCGACCCGTGCGCGGATCAACGCCGTCCGTCATCGGCCGCATCGTGATGCAGTTTTCCACCGGGCAGACGCTGACGCACAGGTTGCAACCGACGCATTCGGCGTCGATCACTTCGAAGTGCCGCGCGCCGTTCACGGTCTGGGTGATGGCCTGGTGTGAGGTGTCTTCGCAGACGATGTGACAGCGCCCGCACTTGATGCACAGGTCCTGGTCGATCCACGCCTTGTCAACGTGGTTGAGATTCAGATACTGCCAGTCGGTCACGCTCGGCACGGCCTTGCGCACCAGGTCGTGAACCGAGACGAAGCCTTTGCTATCGAGGAAGTTGCTGAGACCATCGACGAGGTCGTCGATGATCTTGAATCCATAGACCATCGCGGCCGTGCACACCTGGACGGTGGTGGCGCCGAGCGCCAGGAAATCGACCGCATCGCGCCAGTCGGTGATCCCGCCGATGCCGGAGATCGGCAGGCCGGCGGTCTCGCGCGCCCGGGCGATCTCCGCGACCATGTGCAGCGCGATGGGTTTGACCGCGGGTCCGCAGTAACCCCCGTGCGACCCCTTGCCATCCGTGGCCGGGTAGATAGTCAGGTTGTCGTAGTCGACGCGCATGATCGAGTTCAGCGTGTTGATCAACGACACGGCGTCTGCGCCACCATTCAGCGCCGCCTTCGCCGCCGGCAGGATGTTGGTGATGTTGGGCGTGAGCTTGACGATCACCGGCACGCGCGCGAACTTCTTGCACCAGGCGGCGGCCTGCTGGATGTATTCCGGCACCTGGCCCACCGCCGAACCCATGCCGCGCTCGCTCATGCCATGCGGGCAGCCGAAGTTGAGCTCGAGGCCGTCCGCGCCGGTGTCCTCGATCATCGGCACGTACTTCGCCCAACTCGCCTCGTTCATCGGCAGCATCACGGAGACGATCAGCGCGCGGTCGGGCCAGTCGCGCTTGATCTGGCGGATTTCCGCGAGATTGGTCGCGAGCGGGCGGTCGGTGATGAGCTCGATGTTGTTGAAGCCGAGCACACGGCGATCGTTGCCGTGAATGGCGCCGTACCTGGGGCCGTTCACATTGACGATCGGCGGATCCTCGCCGAGTGTCTTCCACACCGCGCCGCCCCAGCCGGCTTCGAAGGCGCGATTGACGTTGTATGCCTTGTCCGTGGGCGGCGCCGAAGCGAGCCAGAACGGGTTCGGGGACTTGATGCCGAGAAATGTCGTAGTTAGATCGGCCATGTCATTGCCCCCGCGGGATCTTGTCCTTCAGAAAACGGTCGATCGAGTGCGCGGCGACCTTGCCATCCTGCACCGCGGACACCGTGAGATCGCTGCCTCCGGCGACGCAGTCGCCGCCGGCCCACACGCCCGACAGCGAAGTCCTGCGCTCGTCGTCGACTGCAATCCGTTCCTGTTTCGTCTCCAGGATGTGCGCTGCATTCTCGGTCAGGTTGCCCAGCCGGTCCCAGAGCACTTTCTGTCCGATTGCCTTGAACACGACGTCCGCCTCGAGCACGAAGGTCTGTCCGGTTCCTTCGAGATTGCCGTCCTTGCCGGTGCGAGTCACTTCGAATTCGATCGCGCGCACGCGTGCGCCGGCGGTCATCAATTTGCGCGGAGCCGCCCAATGACGGATGGTCACCCCTCGGGTCTGCGCGAACTCCTGCTCGTATCGGCTCGCGTTCATGTGTTCCCGGCCGCGACGATAGACCATGGTCACTTCTTCGGCGCCGAGTGCCTTGCTTTGCACGGCGATATCGATTGCCGTCATGCCGCCACCGATCACGACGACGCTACGGCCGACCGGCAGTTGCGCCCTGTTCTTCACCTGTCGAAGCGTCGCGATGTAGTCGACAGCGTTGACCACGCCGTCGAGTTGTTCGTGGTCGAGGCGCAGGCCATTGACGCCGGCGAGTCCAAAGCCGAGGAACACGGCGTCATGTTTCGCGCGCAGATCGGCCAGCGAGAAATCCTTTCCCAACGCCACGCCGGTGCGTACCTCGATGCCGCCGATGCTCAGGATGTAGGCCACTTCGCGGGCGGCAAAGTCATCGGGTGTCTTGTACGCCGCGATGCCGTACTCGTTGAGGCCTCCCGGCTTTTCCAGCGGCTCGAACACGGTGACGCTGTGACCCAGCATCGCGAGGCGATGGGCACAGGAGAGACCCGCGGGCCCGCCGCCGACCACCGCGACCTTGCGACCGGTTTCCGGCGCGCGTTCAAACAAGGGAGTGTTGTCTTTGAATATCGGATCGGTGGCGTAGCGCTGCAGCAGGCCGATGCGCACCGGCTGGTCTTCGTGCGTGTTGCGCACGCAGGCCTGCTCGCAGAGCACCTCGGTCGGACACACGCGCGCGCACGTGCCGCCCATGATGTTTTCGCTGAGGATGGTATGCGCCGAGCCTTTGAGATTGCCGCTGCGGATCTTCTGGATGAAGCCCGGGATGTCGATGCCGGTCGGGCAGGCCGTGGTGCAGGGCGCGTCGTAACAGAAGTAGCAGCGGTCGGCGTCGATGATGGCTTCGGACCGCGATAGCGGCGGATGCATGTCGGCGAAGTTCGCGGCGATCTGCTCGTCACTGAGCCTTCCCGGACGGACATCGGCATTCTCGGTCACGGGTTTGTTGTCGCTCATCTGAACCTCACCGCTTTACCGGCTGCGGTACGGCGAGCTCAGCCTGTTTCCTCATGGCGTCGTAGTACGAAGCAAACGGCGGACGATCGACGTGCTTGCCGGCACCGCGTTCGACGCGCAGATCGCCTTTCGCATACACGAGCTTGCCGCCGCTCACCGTGTGCGAGGCGCAACCCTTCACGGTCATGCCTTCGAAGATGTTGAAGTCGATCTTCTGGTGGTGCGACTTGGCGGAAATGGTTTTGCTGGCCGCCGGGTCCCAGATCACGAGGTCCGCGTCGGCGCCAACGGAGACACTGCCCTTGCGTGGATAGATGTTGAAGATCTGCGCCGCGTTGGTGGAGGTGACGCGCACGAACTCGTTCATGGTCAGCCGCCCGGTGTTGACGCCGTGATGCCAGAGCACCTCCAGTCGGTTCTCGATTCCGGCGGTGCCGTTCGGGATCTTGCGGAAATCGTCCTTGCCCGCGGCTTTCTGCTCCGCGCAGAACGTGCAGTGATCCGTGGCGGTGGTTTGCAGATTGCCCGACTGCAGGCCGCGCCATAGCGCGACCTGGTGCTCCGGCGCGCGGAACGGTGGGCTCATCACGTGCGCCGCGGCGCGCGTGAAATCCGGATCGCGATACACGGAATCGTCGAGCAACAGGTGCCCGGCCAGCACTTCACCGAACACCCGCTGGCCTTCGTTGCGCGCGCGCGTGATGGCCTCGAGGCCCTGTCGCGAGGAGACGTGCACGAGATAGATAGGCACCTTCAGGACTTCGGCGATGCGGATGGCACGATTGGCGGCTTCGCCCTCGACTTCCGGCGGGCGCGACAGCGGATGCCCCTCGGGTCCGGTGATGCCGCGTTTGTAGATTTCATCCTGTAGTTTGAAGACCAGGTCGCCGTTCTCCGCGTGCGCGGTGACGATGGCGCCGAGCGCCAAGGCGGTCGAGAAGCTGTTCACCAGCGTCTCGTCGTCGCACATGATGGCGTTCTTGTAGGCCATGAAATGCTTGAAGCTGTTGACGCCGTGCTCGCGCACGAGAGTGCCCATGTCCTCGCGCACGCTCTCGTCCCACCAGGTGATGGCGACGTGGAAGGAATAGTCCGCGACGGACTTCTGCGCCCACTCGCGCCATTGCCGATGCGCTTCCATGATCCGCTGCTTCGGGCTCGGGATGACGAAATCGATTATTGTTGTGGTGCCGCCGGCCAGGCCCGCGGCGGTGCCCGAATAGAAATCGTCGCTGGCTACGGTTCCCATGAACGGCAGCTGCATGTGCGTGTGCGGGTCGATGCCACCGGGCATCACGTATTGACCACCCGCATCTATGACTTCGCTGCGCGCCGGCGTCTCTAACTTCTCGCCGATGGCGACGATCTTGCCATCCGAGCACAGCACGTCAGCCCGGAATGTCTGATCGGCCGTGACGACCGTGCCGCCCTTTATGAGTACCGTCATGCGAATCTCACTTTTTCCCGCGGCTCGTCAAATAGTAGATGAGTCCGCCGAGGAACGACCCCGTGAACCAGCCGTAAGTGTAGAACCACTTGAGCGCGCCCGTGGTGATCGCGACCAGCGTCAAGGCGACCGGGATGGCCAGCGCCACGAATCCTGCCAGGTTCCAGGCTGGATAGGGGCCGTTGTCGAGGTAGAGTCCTGCCAGGTCGTACTGCTGCTTACGCACGATGAAATAGTCCACCACCATGATGCCGGCGATTGGGCCGAGCAGGCTCGAGTAGCCGATGAGCCAGTTCGAATAGAGGCTGTCGAGGCTCACCTCCGAGTGCAGCCAGCCCAAGCGCTTGAACAGTTCCCAGCTCATCAGCGCGATGCCGATGAAGCCGGTCAGCAGCACGCCTTTCTTTCGGTCGATGAATCTTGGCGCCACGTTTTGAAAATCGTTGGTGGGCGAGACCACGTTCGCCGCCGTGTTGGTCGCCATGGTGGCGAGAATGATGATGATCATCGAGAGGATCACCCACACCGGGCTGTCGATGCGGCCGATCAGCGTGATCGGATCGGAGATCGTCTCACCGACGAGTTGTGCCGACGCCGAGGTCATGACCACACCGAGACCCGCGAACATGAGCATCGTGAAGGGGAGGCCGATGATCTGGCCGACGATCTGGCTCTTCTGCGATTTGGCGAAGCGGCTGAAGTCGGGGATGTTCAACGACAAGGTTGCCCAGAACCCGACCATCGCCGTGAGACCCGCGAAGAAGTAGGCGAGGAACGATGCATCGGCCGGACGTTTGGGCGGCCGCGCGAACAGCTCGGTGATGGACGCCTGCGGCCACGCCCAGATGAGCAGCCCCGCGCCGACTAACAACAACAACGGCGCCGCGAAGGCCTCGAGTCGCTTGATCGATTCCGAGCCGCGGATCACCACGCTGACGTTCGCAATCCAGAACAGGAAGAAACCCAGCACCTCGCCCACGCCGCCGAGCGCCTTCCAGGATGGGAACAATGCCGACAGCAGCAGGTGCACGGCGATGCCGCCGAACAGCGTCTGAATGCCGAACCATCCGCAGGCCACGATGGCGCGAATCATGGCCGGTATGTTGGAGCCGACGATTCCGAACGATGAGCGCAGCATCACCGGGAAAGGGATGCCGAACTTCGTGCCGCCGAACGCGTTGAGCACGAGCGGGATCAACACGATGACATTGGCGACGAACACCGCCCACAGCGCTTCGCCGACCGAAAGCCCGAAGTAGGTGGTCAGCACGCCGCCCAGCGTGTAGGTCGGCACGCAGACCGACATGCCCACCCACAGCGCGGCGATGTGCCAGGTGTTCCAGGTTCGCTGCGATACTTTCGTCGGCGCGATGTCCTCGTTGTAACGGGCGCTGGCGGCAACGTCCGCGCCGACTTCGAGCTCGTAGAACTCGCCGACTTGCACGGCGCGTGAAGTTTTTTCCGTCATCCGCCTTTCACCAGCTCGCCGTAAGCGTCCGGCCGGCGATCGCGGAAGAACTGCCACGTGTCGCGCACCTGGCGAATCATGTCGAGGTCGATCTCATGAACCAATAGCTCGTCCTTGTCGTAGCTGGCCTGCGCTTCGATTTTCCCGAGTGGATTGACGATGTAGCTGGAGCCGTAGAACTCGCCCATCTTGCCGGCCCAGGGTTCTTCCCGGCCGACGCGGTTGATGGCGCCGATGAAGACGCCGTTCGCCGCGGCCGACGCGGGCTGCTCGAGCTCCCAGAGATACTTGCTCAGGCCCGCGACAGTCGCGGACGGATTGACGATGTATTCGGCACCGTTCAAGGCCAGCGCGCGCCAGCCTTCGGGAAAATGCCGGTCATAGCAGATGTAAACGCCGAGCTTCACGTACGCCGTCTGGAACACGGGATACCCCAGGTCGCCAGGCTTGAAGAAAAATTTCTCGTAGAAACCCGGATCGACCTGCGGGATGTGCGTCTTTCGATACTTGCCGAGGTACTTGCCGTCGGCATCGATGACCGCGGCCGTGTTGAAGTACACGCCGGTCATGGCTTCTTCGTAGACCGGAACGACCATGACCATGCGGTACTTTTTCGCGTACTCCTGCATGAGCCGGGTCGTGTGGCCGTCGGGAACGGCTTCCGCTGCCGCGTACCATTTGCGGTCCTGGCTGGGGCAGAAATACGGCTGCGTGAAGATTTCCTGGAAACACAGCACCTGGACGCCGGCGGCGCCCGCCTTATCGATGAGCGGGATGTGTGCCTCGATCATCCGGTCCCGGATTTTTTCCGGGCCCATGGACACCTCGCCCTTCAACCCCATCTGGATCAGTCCGCACTTGAGCTTGGCCACCCGAGACTCCCATATAAAGAGGAGAGAGTCATAAAAACACAGAAGGGGTATTCAGTGAAAGTAACGAGGCCAGTGGAGCAGATCTCGCGCCGGTGGGCATCTGTCGAGCGTCCTTCAGGTGGTAGATTTCAATTCATGAATACCCGGATCGTCTCAGTCCTGCTGGCGGCGCTTCTGCTGCCGACGATGTCGCCCGCGCAAACGGCGCGTTACCCGCTCAATTCAACCGCCGGCCTTCGTCCTCACAACGTCGTCGTTGAGCCCGCCACCCTGCGCGGAAAAAAGGGATTGAAGGTCATGGCGTCGGCGGAATCGCCGCAGTCGGGCGATGAAACACTGGTTCTGATCAATGACCTGGAGTTCGGCGACGGCGTGATCGAGGCCGAAATTTCGGGTGAAGTCCGCGCCGGCGCGCCTGAGGGTGCCAGGGGTTTCGTCGGCATCGCCTTTCGGGTCCAGAACGACTTGCGAACCTACGACGCGTTCTACCTGCGCCCGACCAATGGCCGTGCCGACGACCAGGTCCGGCGCAATCACTCTGCCCAGTACATCTCGCACCCGGATTGGCCATGGTTCAGGCTTCGTAAGGAATTCCCCTCCAAATACGAGTCGTATGTCGACCTCGTTGCCGGAACGTGGACGAAGGTGAGGATCGAAGTTCACGGCGAGCAGGCGCGCCTGTACGTGCACGACATGAAACAGCCGACGCTGATCGTGAGCGACGTCAAGAGCGGCGCGAACGCCAGGGGCGCGATCGCGCTGTGGATCGACAGCGACACCGTCGCGCACTTTCGCAACCTGGTGGTCTCGGGGAAATAGGGCGATCGCTCGCCCGTTTGCCGTGCACTCGCAACGGGTTGCGGCAGCGAATGCGTCCTGGGAATCGCGCTCGCCTAACTACGGGAATTTCTCACATCTCCCGACGAGCATTCGAAGGCACGCATTGCATGCCGCATGTGCCAGGCGTAATTCTCCAGTCACGCTTGCGGGTGCACTCTAGACACCAGCGATTGGCCGTACGGAAGGGAGTTCGTCGTGTCGCCGAAACCTCAGTCAATCCAGGGAATCCTGGAACACGTGCGTTTCGCGGGTATTCCGCTGATTGGTGCGTCGCCGGTGTTCTTCAAGCTGTTGCGCGCCGTCGATCGTGTCGCGGCGCACTCGAACGCCACGGTCCTGATTCGCGGGGAAACCGGCACCGGCAAGGAGCTCATCGCGCGCGCCATCCACTATCTCGGCGCGCGGCGTGACTGCCCGTTCGTGCCCGTCAACAGCGGCGCACTACCAGAATCCCTGGCCGAGAACGAATTGTTCGGGCACCGTGCTGGTGCATTCACCGGTGCGACGCAGGAGTCGGTTGGCCTGGTGCGGCGCGCGCATCGCGGAACGCTGTTCCTCGACGAGGTCGACACGCTGCCTGCCAAGGCGCAGGTCGCGCTGCTTCGATTTCTTCAAGACGGCCGTTTCCGCCCGTTGGGTGCGGCCGCCGAGGAGTGCGTCGACGTGCGCGTCGTCGCCGCGTCGAATCGCTGTCTCGAAGATGAAGTGCGCGCCGGACGTTTCCGCCAGGATCTTTTCTATCGGCTGGACCTGGTAACGCTCGAAGTGCCGCCACTGCGATCGCGCGCCGGCGACGTGCGCCTGTTGACGGCGCATTTCCTGCAGCAATGCGCGCAGCGCTACCAGATGCCGGACAAGCCATTGCGGCCGAGCAGCGCGATGTGGTTCGACCAGTACGGCTGGCCCGGCAATGTGCGCCAGCTCGAGAACCTGATCCATCGCGAGTTCCTGCTTTCCGAGGATGCCGAGCTCGACATCCGCGCGCCGGGCGCTTCATCCAGCGAGCCGCTCGAGAGCGCAGTCCATGAAGGTGCGGACGAGCTCAGCTATCGCGTCGCGAAGCTGCGCGCGGTGCAGCAGTTCGACCGCGGCTACCTCACCCGGTTGATCCAGCGTGCGCAGGGCAACGTGACCAAAGCCGCGCAGCTCGCGGGCAAGGAGCGCCGCGCGCTCGGCAAGCTGCTCAAGCGCTATGGCATCAGCGCGCCGTCCGGGCTCGGTGACGGTGAGTCTCTGTAGTTAGTTCTCCAGGGTCGTTTCGCACCCACGGGCAAGCCTTCGACCCGGGTCGGTTACGACCCATCCGCCGCGATCTCGCTGAAGCGCGCGGCAATTCCGCGATTTCATGCCTCTCGCCGTTGGCAAGCGAATTGCAACTGGCAGTACGGATGCCCATGGAGCCCGCGTGCCGCACAAGACCGAGCGCATTGCCGAGGAGATAAAGCGCTACTGCGCCGCGCACCCCGATGCCTGCGACAGCGTCGAGGGCATCGCCTGGTGGCTGGCGCGTCAGCGTTACGACGAAACGCTGCTCGATGTGCGCGCGGCGGTGGATGCCCTCGTTGCCGATGGCCGCCTGGTGGCGCACCGGCTCGGCGACGGCTCAACCGTGTTCGGCTGCGCCCGTGGCAAGCAAGAAATAACCTCGTGAGGAGTGCGACATGCCGGACAAAGAACAACTGACCTGGAACCTCGCCCTGCAGATCACCGGAGGTCCCGTGGTCGCAGCCGGTGACAGCCTCGCGATCGGCGGCTATGAAAAGTATCGCGTGATCATTGCCGATGGCGCCAGCGGCGTTGCCAGGATCGGCGACGCGGGCGGCGTGCAGTTCGTCGCGCTCGTGCCCGGCACGCCCCACGAAAGCCTCACCTACAAGGTTGGCGCCGAGGACATCAAGCTCGATCGCGCCCAGGTGTTCGCCGGCGAGGGAGCGGTGAGCTTCATCGAAGACGCATTTCCCGAATTCACGTTCGACAACGACACCGGTGCGGAGGCCGTCATCGACGTCCTCGTCGCGCGGCTCTGATCGACAAGCTCCAAGGAGAGAGTGATGCCAGCAACCCTGACTTATCCCGGCGTTTACATCGAAGAAGTCCCGAGCGGCGTGCGCAGCATCGCCGGTGTCGCGACCTCCATCGCGGCATTCGCCGGATGGACGGCGCGCGGCGACGTGGATCGCGCCACGCTCGTGCAGAGCTGGGCCGCGTTCGAACGCACCTTCGGCGGCCTCGACGCGCGCAACAAGTTCGCGCACTCGGTCTATCACTTCTTCAACAACGGCGGACAACAGGCCTACATCATTCGCCTGGCGGCGGCCGATGCGGGTACGGCGACGGTCGCGGTCGGCGGGGTGCTGCAGGTGACCGCACGCAATCCGGGCGACTGGGCCAAGAACTACGCCATCGTCACGCGCGTGCGCGCCGACGATGCGACCAACACGCGCTTCAGCCTGCGCGTGGTGTACGTGCCGCCGAACGTACTGCCGCGCCAGGAAATCGTGGTCGAGTCGTTCGACGACGTATCGATACTGCCCAACGACCGGCGGGCGGTGACCAAGGTTCTCGAGGAAGAGTCGGAGATCGTGCGCGCGACGCTCATCGGCAATCCGGCGAACCGTCCGGCCGACACCGCCGTGCCGTCGCCGAACCTCGCGGGCGCCGCCGGGCTCGATGGCACCGTGCTGCAGCCGAATGGCGCTGCGTTCGAAAGCGCGCTCACCGCCGTGGCCGGCGGCGTCAACCACCTGGACCGCATCGACCTGTTCAACATCCTGTGCGTGCCCGGCGAAACCACGCCGGCCACCATGCAGACTCTCCAGCAGTTCTGCCGCGCGCACCGCGCGTTCCTGATTGCCGACTGCGACCAGGGGGCGACGTTCACCGCGCTGCAGAACGGGCCTAACAACCTCCTGACCGGCGACAACGGCATCAACGCGGCCTTCTACTTCCCGTGGATCCGCGCGCCCGATCCGCTGCGCGAGAATCGCAACGAAGAATTCCCGCCCTGCGGCTTCGTCGCCGGGCTGTACGCCAAGACCGATGCCACGCGCGGCGTGTGGAAGGCGCCGGCCGGCACCGATGCGAGCCTGGTCGGCGCGTCGGGCCTGCGCACCGTGCTCACCGATCTCGAGAACGGCACGCTCAACGTGCGCGCGGTGAACTGCCTGCGCAATTTCCGCACGTACGGCAACGTCGTATGGGGCGCGCGCACGCTGCGCGGCAGCAACGACGTCGGCTCGGAGTGGAAATACGTGCCGGTGCGGCGCATCGCGCTGTTCATCGAAGAGAGCCTGTACCGCGGCACGCAGTGGGTCGTCTTCGAGCCCAACGATGAACCGCTGTGGGCGCAGGTGCGCCTCAACGTCGGCGCGTTCATGCAGGACCTGTTCCGCCAGGGCGCTTTCCAGGGCAAGACGCCGCGCGAGGCGTACTTCGTCAAGTGCGATGGCCAAACTACCACGCAGAGCGACATCAACATGGGTGTCGTGAACATCCACGTCGGCTTCGCGCCGCTCAAGCCCGCCGAGTTCGTCGTCATCCGCATCCAGCAGATCGCTGGCCAGATCCAGTCGTAGGAGGGGCCATGGCCCAATTCAGCGTCAACACGTCGCGATTCGATCCCTACAAGAACTTCAAGTTCAGGGTCAAGTGGGATGGCAAATACGTCGCCGGCATTTCGAAAGTGGGCGCGTTGAAGCGCTCCACTGACATGGTCGAGCATCGTGAGGGAGGCGACCCATCGACTTCACGCAAGTCGCCCGCTCGCAGCAAGTTCGAGGCGATCACGCTCGATCGCGGTGTCACGCACGACACCGAGTTCGAGAAGTGGGCTAACAAGGTGTGGAATTTCGGATCGGGACTCGGAGCCGAGGTGTCTCTCAAGGACTTCCGCAAGGACCTCATCATCGAGGTCTACAACGAAGCCGGGCAGCTGGCGTTGGCGTACAAGGTTTTCCGTTGCTGGGTGTCGGAGTACCAGGCGCTGCCGGATCTCGATGCCAACGCGGGCGCCATAGCCATTCAGCATCTCAAGCTCGAGAACGAAGGCTGGGAGCGGGACTACGACGTCACCGAGCCGGCCGAGCCCAGCTTTGTCGAACCCGCATGAGCCACGCGCTGACCGATGCACAGATGCTCACGATCTGGGAGCGCGGTCTGGTTCTCGGACCGACGGAACGTGCGCTGCTGACGCTGGCGGTGGCGGAGCCGTCGCTGGATGCGGCGGAGCTGCGACGCTGGCCCATCGGTCGTCGCGATGCACGGCTGTTCGAGTTGCGCGCCGCGACTTTCGGGCCCGCCATGCGCTGCTGCGTGACCTGCCCGCGCTGTCAAGGTGATTCGGAGTTCGACGTCGACGTACGCGAACTGTGCGCACGGGCAGGGGGCGACGGCGAAATCGTGAATCACGACTTCGATGCCTGCCGCGTCCACGCACGCCTGCCCACCAGTGAGGACCTGTGTGCCATCGAGCACATCGCGGATCCGAACAGGGCCGAGGCGCTTTTGTGGGAGCGTTGCGTCGAGATTCGCGACGGCACAGGCCAGCGAATCGCGGCGGAAGCCATCGATGCGCAGCTGCGCGTGCGCATCGAGACCCTGCTCGACGAACGTGATCCGCTGCTGGATCCGCGTTTCCAGGTGGCCTGCGCCGAATGCGGGCTCAACTGGGTCGCACCCTGCGATGCACCGCACGTGCTCTGGCTCGACTTCGCGCTCAGCGCGCGCGAGCTGCTGGCGCAGGTGGATGCACTCGCGCGTGCCTATGGCTGGACCGAAGACCAGATCCTCGCCTTGAGCCGCGGCCGCCGACAGCTCTACCTCGCGATGGTGCAAGCCTGATGGGCGGCCTGTTTTCAAGGCTCAGCCAGCGCGTGCTCGCTCCCCAGGGCAATGTGCAGCCAGCCGCCGTCACTCGTGCGCCCGACCTCGCGCCTGCGACAGGCTTGCCGGAAGCTACTGGAGTAGCCGAACCCATCGCGCCCGCGCGCGAACCCGTCGCGCAGAGCGCGACGATTGCGCGACAGGCACCGAAGCCCGGGAGCGACGCGCGGACGACGGAACCATCGTCGGTGCGTAACGCAACACCGATGCATTCCGAAAGAGTCGAAGCCGCGGATTCCGCCGCCATGCCTGCGCTACCGCAACCCACGCTTGCCGCGCGACCCGCGGCAAAGCACGTGGAGTCCGGCCTCGAAACGCAAGACTTCATTCCGCGCCGCCTGGCGGCGCCAACGGACGAGCCGGCAGATCCAGTGCGCGAGACTACGCGGGCCGCGCAAGGCATCGTTCCGCGGCTGGCCGCCTCGTTGCCGGCGCGACGCACCGCTCGCCATGCGTTGCCTGCGCGCGCCAGTGAATCCGATCCCGCATCGCCCGTGATACACGTGACCATCGATCGCATCGATGTGCACCAGCCGCCCGCGCTGGCGCCCGTACCGCGTTCGCCGCCGGCGCAAAACTCGAGGATTTCCCTGGGCGACTATCTATCCGCTGCGAGGCGCAAGCCATGAGCAATGCGCTCGCCATCGCCTCCGTCAGCCGCGCGCTGCTCGACCTGCTGAACAACGGGCTCATCGACAACAACGTCGCCGCCGCCGTGGGGCAGTCCGTCACGGTGTCAGCGTTGCCGCCGGACCGGGTGCTGGCGCAGATCCAGCCCGGGCAGCCGGATCCCACGCAGCTCAATATCTTTCTCTATCACGTCACCTACAACACCGCCTGGCGCAACAGCGAGCTGGCACTGCGCGATGGACGCGGCGATCCGAGCGGCGTGCCGATGCTGCCGCTGAACCTGCACTACCTGCTCACGGCCTTCGGCGCCAGCGACTTGCAGAGCGAGATCCTGCTCGGCTACGCGATGCAGCTGCTGCACGAGAATTCCGTGCTGACGCGCGGCGCGCTGCGCAAGACGCTGACACCAGCCTCAGTGAATCCCGGAATCCTGCCGGCGCCTTTCAACGCCTTGCGCGCCGCCGACCTCGCCGAACAGGTGGAGCTCGTGAAGCTCTCGCCTGAGTTCCTGACCAACGACGAGATGTCGAAGATCTGGACCTCGCTCCAGGCTCACTACCGCACGTCGACCAGTTACAGCGCCTCGGTGGTGCTCATCGAAAGCAAGCGCGCGGCGCGCAAGCCGCTGCCGGTGCTGATGCGCGGACAGCGGGATGCGACCACGGGCCGCGACACCGGCGTCATGGTGCAGGCAAACCTGCTGCCGCCAGTGCCCACCATTTCGGAAATCACGCCACGCGCCGAACAGCTCGCCGCCAGGTTGGGCGAACGCGCCGACATCGAGGGCCACCTGCTCGAAGGCGATTCGGTCGAGGCAGCCTTTACCGATTCACGCCTGCAGCGCACGATGACGCTGGCGACCACGCCGGGCAACGAACTCGTGACCGTGCAATTGCCGAGCGGCGCAGGGCAGGGTGGCGCCGATCCCACCGACGGCACCGACACCGACAATTGGCGCTGCGGCGTGTACGACGTCACCGTGCGCGTGAAGATCGGCGCCGCGCCCGCGCGCGTGACGAATGCCGCGCCGATGGTGCTGGCGCCGACCATCGTGTCGGCCGCGGCCGCCACCAACGCGGGCCTCACTACTTTCACGATCAACTGCGCGCCGCGAATCCGTGCCGGCCAGACGGTGTCGCTCATCGTCGGCAGCCGCGAGCTTCCGGCCGAGCCGTTCGTCGGGCCTGTCGGCAGCGTGCAGTTTCGCGGCCGTGACTTCACATCGGGTGTGGACGAATGGCTGCGCCTGCGCGTGGACGGCGTCGACAGCCTGCTTATCGACCGCTCGACTACTCCGCCCAGCTTCTCCCTCAGCGACCGGGTGACCATCCCATGAGCGACCCGACTCTCGCCGAATGGCAGGAAGCGAACCAGCGCTACGTGATAGCAATGGTGGCGCGGCTCCAGCAGCGCATCGAGCGGCGGCGCGCGGGTGATGCGGCGCCAGAACCGACGGCGCCACCACCCTGGACGCTGCCTCGGCCGCCGGCCATCGTCGCGCTGGCGCAAGCATTCGGCCTGTCGGAGTTCGAACGCGACGTACTGATGCTGAGCGCGGCCGTGGAGCTCGATGCAGGTTTCGAGTCGCTGTGCGCGTCGACCCGCGGCGCAAATGCGCGCGCGGTCATCACGTTCGGATTCGCGCTGGCGGTGCTCGATGGCGGCCACTGGAGCGCGATAGCGCCGGCGGGGCCGCTGCGCTATTGGCAGTTGCTGCAACTCGTTGGCAACGATGGGCCTACGCAGAGCGCACTGCGCATTGATGAGCGCATCCTGAATTGCATCGCCGGCATCGACCATCTCGACGCGCACTTGGCGACGGTGGCCCGCTTCCTCGAGCCCGAAGGATTGCTGATGCCGTCGCAGTTGCCAGCCCTCGATCGCATCACCGACGCCTGGACCGCCGATCGGGATTCATCGCCGACCGCAATCCAGGTGTGCGCGTCCGACTCCGTGGTGGCGCTCCAGTTGTGCGCCAGCGCATGCCTGGCCCTCGACCTCCGCGCGATGCATGTGCGGGCGCAAGACATTCCGCACCATGCCCAGGATCGCGCCGCGCTGGCGCGGCTCTGCGAACGTGAAGCGGTGCTGTCGCGTTGCGTGGTCGTGCTGGATGGTGCGTGGGCCGTGGCAGGGTCGGCGGAAGAACGCGCCATGCTCGCTTTCATCGACGAACTGCAGGTGCGCCTGTTGCTCACGGGAGTTGCGGGTGTCAATCAGCTGCGTCGCCGCGTGCTACGGATCGAGGTTCCTGCGAGCCGCCTCGCGGAAAGAAAGGACGCATGGCTCGAAGCGCTGGGTCCGGTCGCCGCCACGCTGAATGGCACCGTCGAACGCCTGGCGACGCACTTCGATTTGTCGGGTAGCGAGATCCGCGCCATCGGCGGCGAGGTCGCGCAATCGGGCGCGGAAGCTGCCATCGTGGAAGATCGGCTGTGGGAGACCTGCCGCGTCCAGACGCGCGCACGGCTCGACGATCTCGCGGATCGCATCGAGCTCGTCGCCAGTTGGGACGATCTCATTCTTCCGGGATCGCAGATCGAGCTGCTGCGCGAGATCGCGGCGCACGTGCGCTTGCGCGGACGCGTGTTCGAGAGCTGGGGCTTCAGCGCGCGCAGCTCGCGGGCCACCGGCACTTGCGCCGTGTTCGCCGGTCCGAGCGGTACCGGCAAGACACTGGCCGCCGAGGTGCTCGCGAAGGAACTGCACCTCGATCTGTACCGCGTCGACCTCTCGCGCACGGTCAGCAAATACATCGGAGAAACCGAGAAGAACCTGGCGCGCATCTTCGATGCCGGCGAACGCGCTGGCGCCGTGCTGCTGTTCGACGAAGCCGACGCCCTTTTCGGCAAGCGCAGCGACGTGCGCGACAGCCACGATCGGTACGCCAACATCGAGGTGAGCTATCTGCTGCAACGCATGGAGGCGTTTCGAGGCGGCCTGGCCATCCTCACCACCAACATGAAGGGTTCGATCGACGCGGCGTTCATGCGGCGCCTGCGGTTCGTGGTCCAGTTCCCGTTTCCGGACCTGGACCAGCGCGTGGCGCTCTGGCACCGCGTGTTCCCGCGCGACATGCCTCGCAGCGGCCTCGACCACGGGAAGCTGGCGCGACTCAGCATCACCGGCGCGAACATCCGCAACATCGCGGTGAATGCGGCGTTCCGCGCGGCGGATGCCGACGCGCCGGTCGGCATGGATCACGTGCTCTGGGCCGCGCGCCAGGAGTACGCCAAGCTCGATCGCTCGCTCAGCGACGCGGAGATCCGCGGATGGCTGTGAAACCCGCAATCAACGTCCGGTTGGGCAACGTGCGCGTGAGTGGCGCGGCGCCTGCGCAGACGAGTGCCGTGGAAGCGGCGGTCCGCGGCGCAGTATCGACAACACTGCATGGCTCATCCCTGACTACTGCGCGCACCTCGAGCCTGCAGCGGCAGATCCAGCAACAAATCATCAAGGCGCTGGCCGCGGGGTCCGGGAAATGAAGAAGCGCGCAGCGCCCGTCGCCGCGCCGCGCGAGGCGGTGTTGCTACAACGCGCATGCAGTACCTGCAGCGAGGAAGAAGAGTTGCATCGCGATGCCGATCCTGGACTGTCCCCGAGTCCGGCCACGAAAAGCGTCAACAGCGTCGTCAGCAGTTCGGGACAGGCGTTGCCGGCCGCGGTGCGCGAGCGCGTCGAGACGCGCTTGGCGCACAGTTTCGGCGGTATGCGCGTGTCCGCGGCCAACGTGTCGCAACTGCCGTCGCGATATCGCCTGAGCCAGCGCGACGATCCCTCCGAGCGCCACGCCGAACAGATCGCGGCCGGTCCGCGCGTCGCTGCCGCGACGACATCCAGCAAACCCGATCTCTCTCCAGTGCGCGTGCACACGGGTGCGGACGCCGCGGCGGCCGCGCGTTCGGTCGCCGCGCGCGCGTTCACCCTCGGCAATCACGTGGTCTTCGGGGAGGGCCAATTCGCGCCGAACACACCTGCGGGCGAACAGCTGCTGGTCCATGAGCTCTCACACGTGCTGCAGACGGAGGGCCAGATCGGTCAAAGCCTGCACCGCGATGAAAAAAAAGAAGTGCAGCTGCCGCAGCAGATGTACGGCTGCGACGGTCGCAGCGATCTCACGGTCGACTTCGCGCGCTTCGTGCGCGACCGGCACAAGATCATCGCCGGCATGAAGGACGTCAACGACGTGGAACGCACTGGCATCACCAAGATGGCCGACTTCGTGCTCACCCCGGAAGGCGGCGTCGACCTCAACAAGTTCAAGGTGATCGGCTGCGACAAGATCACTTCCGTGTTGCTCGGCGCCGCCGGCCAGGCGCTGGCGGAGATCGATACGGGAGCCAATGAAGTCCGGCTCGGGAAAACGGCGGCCGGCATTCTCATCCGGCTGGTCGAGCCGGACATGACAGTGTCGAAAGAGGAATTCGTGAACCTGCTGCAGACCCTGGCGCATGAGCGGCGCCACGTGACGCTGGGCAATCTCATGAACGTCGATCCCAAAAACGCGCGGGAGAATCTCGGCACGATGGGCCCGCAGCTGGTGCGGTACCGCGCCGAGGAAATTCTCGCCGTGGTCGAGGAACAGGCGGTCGGCCGCATGGCGCTGGGCGCGAGCTTCGAGGTGGAACCGGAAATCCAGATGCACCTGCATCGGCAGCGAAACATGATCGTCAACTTTTCGAGCGAGGCGGAATGGAATCGCCTGCGCGCCATCATTCTCGACCAGCTGCGCACGCGTTACGGGCGGAATGGCAAGTGCGACACCTCGCTCACCATCGGCGTCATGCGCAGCCTGGATCGCGGCTCGTGGTACTGGTGCAGCAGCGGCCGGATCATCGGCGACATTCCCCCGGGCGTCGTCGCCTGCGAAGAAGACGGAAAGCACCGCGTGTGCGGCAAGCCGTCATGAACGCCCGCATCGCAAGTCCGGCAAGTCTGGAGTCGAGCGCGGTCATTGCTGCACAGGCGCCACGGCCGGCCTGTGAAGCCGGGCCGGCCGCCACAACTTCCTCGTGCGGTTCTCTTGACCCTCGCTTTGGTCATCATTTCGGCGACCTTCGAGTGTTGCAGTCAATTCAGCGCAAGCCTGCCGTCAGCTCGCCGGGCGATGCGTTGGAACTCGAGGCGGACGAAGTCGCCGACCAGGTCATGAGGAAGGCGGCGATCAGCACCATCAACGGGGCGCCGGCGGAAATCCAGCGCAAATGTTCGGTCTGCGAGAAGGCCGCGCAAAGTGTCGAGGGCCGCGTGGAGGAAGAGGAACTGATGGATCAGGAGCAAGCCGTCGTTCAGTTGAAAGCCGATTTCAGTGCGACGCCGGCACCGGCAAGAGGAACATCGCCAACTGTCGCGGGACGGCTCGACCGTTCTCAATCTGGTGGAGAGGCGCTTGCCGGCGGAGTTCGTCATGCGATGGAGGCGGCTTTCGGCCGGGATTTCTCGCGAGTGCGCGTACATCGTGATGGCGAGTCGGCTTCACTCAGCCACCAGTTGAGTGCTTTCGCATTTACGCGCGGCAGTCATATCTATTTCGGCAGCGGCAAATACGATCCGGAAGGGTCGTCGGGCAAGCGGCTCCTCGCGCACGAACTCACGCATGTCGTGCAGCAGGGACACGCCGGCTTCAGCAGCGCCGTCGGCGAAGCGCCGCAGGTTTCGTCGCAACGGGACGCCACCCCCGAAATCCAGCGTGTCGCCAGCGTCAAGACAGCCACGCCTCAAGGAGTGAACAATCTTGCAGACGCGACCATGGCCGGTGGAGACGTCGGCGTTACCTCGCCGACATTCAATGGAGTGGTGTTCGGACCATTGGCCGAGCCAACGATTGCTGTGAATCCAGTGGCGAGCGGCGGGTTCGACGCCACTGTCACCACGGTTGCCGCCAATGTCGCAAGCGTCGACGAGAGAATCCTCAGCGCCGGTCCATGGACGAGGGTCATGCCCAAGGCCGACGTTGGCGCGCGAATCCCGGCGTTGGCGCAATGCACGGGAGCCGGAAATACCACCTTCCAGGCGCAGGGCGATCCGACGGATGTAGCGATGGCTGCCGCCAACCGACGTCATGAAAATCACCACGCCGCGGATCGTCTCGTCGCCTTCGTCGGTACCGTCGTTCCCTGGGACGTGAGGCTGACAGTGGCTCAGGGCATGCGAACTCCATTCCATGGCGCGACGGAGGCGGCTGCGAAAACGGCCTTGTTTGCTGCCATGGGTGGAACAGCGACAGAAGTCATGACGGCGTGTCTGGCTGCCGGCGCGGCAGCCCGCGACGCCTTTCATGCGACCGCCGCGGGCGGCAATGTCAGCGGGCCGACGTCCTCCGCGGCCAACGCGACCTGTTCGACTTCCTCGGCCAAATTCTTGAATCCCTCGTGAACCGACGACACGAACCCGGTTTCTCTGCTGAACACGGAAAGGCGTCCGACCCGTCGCCCGTCGTGCGCACGAAAGGGAATCCGGCCGCGAACAGCACCGGCTTCCCTCTCGGCAAATCGGTGCGCCTGCAGATGGAACAGCGATTCGGTGCCGAGTTTGGCGCCGTGCGCGTCCATGCAGACGGCGATGCGGCCAGATCTGCGCGCTCGATTGGAGCCGCTGCGTACACCGTGGGTCAGGACATCGTATTTGGCGCGGGTCGCTACGCGCCTGAAGGCGACGCTGGCAGGAAGCTGCTGGCGCATGAACTGGCCCATGTCGTGCAGCAATCGCGCGGCGGCGGCGCTTCGGCCGATGCCGAAGCGCGGGCCGATGTCGCGGCCGATTGTGTCTCGCAAGGCGAGCAGGTCGCGACCGATGCGCTGGGTAGCGCGCCGATCTCATTGCAGGCCAAGCCCGATGAACAATCCGCCACGGATTCCAACTTCGCCTTTCCGCCGAAAATCATTTCGGAGTTTGCGCTCGACAGCGCCGCGATCACCGTGAGTCAGCTGGCCGAGATCGACAGTCTCGCCTTCGGAATCTCGCTGCACATTGGCATGCTCAAGAACGGCCACGCAAGAATATCGATCGTCGGGCACACAGATCGCTCGGGTAGTGAGCAGCACAATGAACCTCTCGGCCAGGGTCGCGCGGACGCCGGCAAGCAGGCACTCATCGATGCGTTGAAGAAGAGAGGCATCGGCGAAGACAAGTTCGGCACGATAGAAAGCACCTCGATGGGCGAAGCCAGTCCGCTGGTGTCGACTGCCGATGGCGTGAAGAACGAAAAGAATCGACGCATCGAGATCAACGTCAGTGTTGGAAGTCAGGCCGTCGCATCGCCAAAGCCAAAATTCGATCCGTTCGCGCCTTTGGATCCGAGCATCCTGAATCCACCGGCCACTCCGCCCGGGGCAGACCCCGACAAAGGCGAGTTGTGGCGGCGCATGGAGGAGAACCAGAAAAAGATCGATGAATACGATCGCAAGCATCCGCGGACCAACAAGAGCCTTTCGGAGGCCGTGATCGACAAGGTCATGGAAGAGGTCGCGGAACCCCTCATCAGAAAGTTGCCGGTGTCGAAGAAAATGAAGGACCTGGCACGCTCTGGCATCCGCAAGGGACTGGAGAAGGGCGTCGAGGCGGCTTGCGACGCGGCGGTCGACGCCAGCGGCGCTACGGGCGCGGAGGCGGAAGCACTGAAGTCGGCTTGCAAGGCGGCGCTGAAGACCAAGGTGGGGGCCACGCCGTGAGCCTTTCGTCATCGCCAAAGCTCACCAAGGGCGGGATCGTCCTGATCGATCCGGACTCCGGCCAGATCAAGAGAATCGTGCGCCTTCAGTACAACTCCGAGACCCTGTCGCGCACCCTGCAACCCAGCGCCGTCACGGGCGGCCAGGATACTTCGCTGGCCATGCGCCTCAAGGGCCCGCCGGTTGAAACCATCAAGCTCGACGCGGAGCTCGACGCCACCGACCAGCTCGAATTCCCTGAGCAGAACGCAGCCGCTGTCGAAGCCGGCCTGCTGCCGCAACTCGCGGCGCTCGAGACCATCGTCTATCCACTGGCTTCGGTGCTGCAGGCCAATGACGCCTTGGTCGGCGCGGGCACGCTCGAGATCGCGCCCATGGAAGCGCCGCTGACCCTCTTCATCTGGAGCAAGAGCCGCATCCTGCCGGTAAGGATCACGGACTTCAGCATCACCGAAGAAGCCTTCGACCCGTCGCTGAATCCGATCCGCGCCAAGGTATCGCTGGGCCTGCGCGTGTTGTCGGTCGATGACCTGGGCTTCCAGCACAAGGGCGGCAGCCTGTTCATGAACTACCTGCGCGCCAAGGAGCAACTCGCGACGCGCGCGCCGGGCGCGACGCTTACAAATCTCGGAGTGCAGCAACTGCCATGAGCGATCCCCTCCAGAGCCTGCTCGATGCCGGCGTCATCAACACCACGTTGTTTGGCCCTAACAGCCGCTACTACGGCGTCGCCACCGCGCAGTACGTGGGCGCCGACGGACGCAAGCTGTCCTACGTCACGCGCCGCTTCATACCGCGCCCCGAGGCATTCGCGACCATGACCGAGCACACGGTGGTGCAGGGCGATCGCGAGGACCTGCTGGCGGCCAAGTACCTGGGCGATCCGCTGCTTTCCTGGCGCCTGTGCGACGCGAACGTGGTGCTCGATCCTTCCGAGCTTACGGTTCGCGAGGGGCTGCGCATTCGCATCACGTTGCCGGCGGGCGTATCCGCTCCGGCGGCGGAGTAGGCATGAACAGCCCGATTCAAATGACCTTGCACGCGGGACCGGGCATCGCGATCCCGGCACCGCGCGAAGTCATGGAGTCGTTGGCGAAGATCCAGGTCAAAAACAACTCGGGCGACGAGGACAGCGGCTTCGAGCTCACGTTCAACATCTCCAAGCGCTCGCCGCTGGAGACGCTGTTCCTGCTCACCGGCGGCAGCAGCATCCCGATCCTGCGCGTCGTGATCTCGGTGACGGTCAAAGGCACGCTGCACGTGCTGGTCGACGGCGTGATGACGCATCACCAGCTGCAGCCGGGCACCAACGGCAGCGCGACGCTCACGGTGCAGGGCAAGGACCTGACCGCGCTGTTCGACTACTTCGATTTCTCGGGCACGCCTTTCCCGGCCATGCCGCCCGCGGCGCGCGTGGCATTGCTGGTGGCGAAGTACGCGCCGCTGGGCGTGATCCCGAAAGTGATCCCGGGCATCGCCGAGGATATTCCCCTGCCCATCGAGCGCATCCCGCAGCAGAAGGGCACGGATCTCGCCTACATCCGCCAGCTCGCGGGCGAGGCGGGTTACGTCTTCTACATGGAGCCGGGGCCGGTGCCGAACGTGAGCTTCGCGTACTGGGGTCCCGAGATCCGCGTGGGTGCGCCGCAGCCTTCGCTGAACATCGACATGGACGCGCACACCAACGTCGAGACGCTGAGCTTCCGCTTCGACAAGGAAAAAAAGGAACTGCCGATCACCTACATCCATGAGCCGACGCTCAAGACGGCGATCCCGATTCCGATTCCCGACATCACGCCACTGAATCCGCCGCTGGGTTTGATCCCGCCGCTGCCGCCGAAGATCAAGAACCTCAAGTACACGGCGCGTCTGAAGCCGGTGGCCGCACTGATGGCCGGCATCGCCTACGCGGGCCAGCACTCCGACTCGGTATTCGGTGACGGCACGCTCGACGTGCTGCGCTACGGCCACGTCCTGAAATCGCGGCAGCTGGTCGGCGTGCGCGGCGCCGGCATGGCGTTCGACGGCTTGTATTACGTGAAGAGCGTGACTCACAACCTCGAGCGCGGCCAGTACAAACAAGGTTTCACGCTGGCGCGTAACGGCCTCGTGTCCACTCTACCGAGCCTGCCGGCATGAGCGACTCCGACGGCAAGTTCTACGGAAAATTTCGCGGTACGGTGGTCAACAATCTCGACCCGATGCAGATCGGCCGCTTGCAGGCGATGGTGCCCGACGTCTCCGGCCTGATGCTGTCGAGCTGGGCGATGCCGTGCACGCTGGTCGCGGGCCTGCAGATGGGATTGTTCACGGTGCCGCCGATCGGCTCGGGCGTGTGGATCGAGTTCGAGCACGGCGATCCGGACTATCCGATCTGGACGGGCTGCTTCTGGGGCTCATCGTCCGAGGTGCCGTCACTCGCGAAGCAGGTGCCACCCGTGTTGTTCGGCTTCAGCCTGCAGACACAAATGCAGAACGGATTCACGGTGAACGACATGCCCGGACCCACGGGCGGCATCATGCTGAAGAGTGCGACCGGTGCGTCGATCATCGTCAACGACACCGGCATCTACATCACCAATGGCATGGGCGCGTCGATCACCTTGAGCGGTCCGACCGTGAACGTGAACAACGGCGCGCTGACGGTGACCTGATGCCCGGACCCCTTCTCCATGTCGGCGCCACGGTCATGTGTTCACACGCAGGGCAGGCCACGCCCACCGCGCCGAACCCGCGCGTGACGGTAGGTGGCCAACCGGTGGTCACGATCTCCTGCCTGTACACCGTCGCGGGCTGCGCCATGCCGCCGCCGTCGGCAGGCAATGGTCCGTGCGTCACGGCGCAATTCATCACCTCGGCCACTCGCGTGATGGCGGGCGGACAACCGGTGTTGTTGCAGGACAGCCAGTCGATCTGCACTCCGACCGGCACGCCACTGATGCCGACCGTGGTCCAGGCACGCGTGATCGGGAGCTGAACGATGAACATCGCCTATCCATTCCATATCGACGACCGCGGCCGCACCGCCAGCAGCGACGACGACGCGCACATCCGCGAAATGATCGAGCAGCTGCTGTTCACGCAGCCCGGCGAGCGCGTGAACCGGCCGGATTTCGGCAGCGGTGTCATGCAGCTCGTATTCGCGCCGAACAGCCCCGAGCTCGCCGCCACCACGCAATTTCTCGTGCAGGGCGCGCTGCAGCAGTGGCTCGCCGACTGGATCGTGGTCGAGCAGGTCGAAGCGGAGGCGGTCGACTCGATCCTGCGCATCCGTATCGTCTACGTGAACCGCCGCACGCAGCAGCGCGTGACCACCGAGCTCACGCGTGGAGGCGGCGCATGATCTTCGCCTGCTGCACCGAAGATCGCCGCCACGAGCTGCGTGCGCACGCGACGCTCAATGGCATCGATTTCCTCGAAGTGCTCGACCGCGCGGCACCGGTCGCGCTCGCGCGCCAGAAAACCTTGTTGGTCCGGCTGGTGAAGCCGGTGCCGGCGGTGGCCGATCTCGCGCTCCACAACGTGCTCATCGAAGGCGGCGAGCGCATCCGCGACATCAACGTGCAGTGGATGGCGGCGGCCGACGCCGTCAACAGCACGCAGGCGCCGAGCACGGCCGAGCGGAATTTCTACCATGATCTGCCGGAAGCGGATCGGATCCTCGTGGTGCGCACCGATCGCGCCGGCGATTTCTCGCCGTACCGGTTGCGCATCGCTGTCGATCGCGACAATCCGCAGCCGCTGAAAAATTTCGACCCGGTGAGTTCGGTCGTCAACTTCTCCTTCAAGGTGGAGTGCCCGACCGACCTCGACTGCCAGCCGCAACACGAGTGCGCCGATCCGGTTCTGGTCACTCCCGACATCAACTATCTGGCCAAGGATTACGCCGGATTCCGCCGCCTGCTGCTCGACCGGCTGTCGGTGCTCATGCCGGACTGGCGCGAGCGCAGTCCCGCTGATCTCGGCGTGATGCTGGTCGAACTGCTCGCGTTCGTCGCGGACCGTCTGAGCTATCAGCAGGACGCGGTGGCCACCGAGGCATACCTGGGCACGGCGCGCCGGCGGGTGTCGGTGCGTCGCCATGCGCGCCTGGTCGACTACCGCATGCACGACGGTTGCAACGCGCGCACCTGGGTGCACGTGGACGTCAGCGCCGACAACGTCGTGATTCCCACCGAGACGCCGGTGATCACGAAAATTCCCGACGCGGGCGCGGCGATCATTCCGCCGATCGTGGGTGTGGTTCCCGACGACGTGCTGCTGCGGAAGCCGACGATATTTCTGACGGTGCGCGAAGCGAGGTTCTTCGAGCTGCACAATCTCGTGAAGCTCTATACCTGGGGTGAGCAACGTTGTTGCCTGCCGCAAGGCGCCACGCGCGCCACCTTGCAGGGGTCGCTGGCGAACCTGCGCAAGGATGATGTGCTGATCTTCGTCGAGTGGCGCGGCGCGGCCACCGGCAACCGCGCCGATGCCGACCTGAGTCATCGTCACGCCGTGCGCCTCGAGCAAGTCGTCAGCGACGATGGCGCCGGCGGACCGCTGCTCGACCCGCTCACGCTCGCGCCCATCACCGAGATCCGCTGGGCGCCGGAAGACGCGCTGCCCATCGCGTTCACCGTGTCGACCGGCCAGGGCGGCACGCTCGTCGATGACGTCACCGTCGTGCTCGGCAACAACGTGCTCGCCGATCACGGCATGTGGGTGCGCGGCGAAGAGCTGGACGCGGTGGTCGAGTCGGCGCTGCTGCGCCGGGAGAGCACGGGCACCGTGCCTTGCGCCACGAGCCGCCTCGCGCCGGCGCCGATTCGTTACCAGCCGCGCCTGAAACTAGGCGACATCACGCAGCGTGTCGACCCCTATCCACCGCACACCGACGCGCGCGCGGCGACGGCCATGCTGGGCACCGATCCGCGCGCTGCGGCGCCGGTGGTGAAGCTGCGCGGCGTGGAAGGCGCCATCGCGCGCGACTGGGAGGCGCGCCCGGACTTGTTAGGCAGCGAAGCCGACGACCGGCACTTCGTCGTCGAGGTCGACGATGGCGAGGTCGCGGCCCTGCGTTTCGGCAACGATCAGAACGGCCGCCGTCCGCTCGCGGGCACGGAATTCCGCGCGGCTTATCGCAGTGGCAACGGCGCCGCCGGAAATCTGGGCGCCGACACGCTCGCGCATCTCATCACCAACGTACCCGGCGTCGCGGGCGTCGGCAACCCGCTGGCCGCGCGCGGCGGCGTGGACGCGGAAGGCGTCGACGACGTGCGCGCGTACGCGCCGTTCGCGTTCCGCCGCCAGGAGCGCGCGGTGACCGAGAAGGACTACCAGGACCTCTGCCGGCGCCGGCCGGACGTGCAGCGCGCCGCGGCGAGTCTCCGCTGGACCGGAAGCTGGCACACGGCGTTCGTGACCGTCGACCGCCTCGGCGGCGCGCAGACCGATGCGCCCTTCGGCGCGAAGCTCGAACAATTCCTGGACCGTTTTCGCATGGCGGGCGTGGACCTGGCCGTCGATGCGCCGCGTTTCGTCTCGCTCGAGATCGACATGCAGGTGTGCGTGAAATCCGGACATCTGCGCGCCAACGTCCGCGATGCGCTGGCGCGCCGCTTCGGCAATTTCAGCGTGGCGTCGCGGCGCGGCTTCTTTCATCCCGACAATTTCAGCTTCGGCCAGACCGTGTTCCTCAGCAAGATCTACCGTGCGGCGCAGGCGGTGCCCGGCGTCGACTCGGTGCGCATCACGCGGTTCCGCCGGCAAGGCACGCGCGACACGCGCGCGCTGGCCGACGCGCGCATCGACCTCGGCCGGCTCGAGATCGCACGGCTCGACAACGATCCCAACTACCCGGAACACGGCGTGCTGCGTTTGCAGATGGCGGGTGGCAAATGAGTGACGATGCCATCATCGTCGGCGACGCGGCCGATCCGGCCGGCGAGTCGCTGTGCGGTTGCGGAGGCGCGAGTGCGCAGGGCGGGCCGCAGCCGCCGCGTAACGATCCGGCGTTGCCGGCCATCGGCTATCGCGTCGCGACGCACGCGGTGTTTCTCGAATCGGCGATGGCCGGGCTGTCGTCGGCGCGGCATCCGGCGCTCTCGCGGCTGGGCACGCGCGATTCCTCCGACTTCACGATCGCGTTGCTCGACGCGTGGTCCGCGGTCGGCGATGTGCTCACGTTCTACCAGGAGCGGCTCGCCAACGAACAATACCTGCGCACGGCGACCGAGCGGCTCTCGGTGGTCGAGCTCGCGCGGCTCATCGGTTATCGGCCGCGCCCGGGCGTGGCTTCCGGCACGCATCTCGCGTTCACGCTCGAAGCGGCGCGCGGCGACGCGGCGGTGGCGTTGCGTCCGCTCCCGATGCCCAAGGGCACGCGCGTGCAGAGCGTGCCGGGTCCGGGCGAGCGCGCGCAGACCTTCGAGACGCTCGAGGATTTCACCGCGCATCCCGGATGGAATGTCGTCAGGCCGCAGGTGACGCTCAAGCGATTGCCGGTGGAAGACGACCTGGAGCTCTACGCGGAAGGTATCAACACCGGCCTGCGTCCCGGCGACGCCATCCTGCTGGTCGGCGATGAGCGCCGCGACAATGCCAAGGACAATCACTGGGACTTTCGCCGCGTGGCGACGGTCGAGCCCGACGTCGCGGGGAATCGCACGCGCCTCACCTGGCAGAAGCCGCTCGGCTCCGACGTGCCGCACATGACCCCGGCGCTGAATCCGCGGCTCTATGCGCTGCGCCTGCGCGCCTCGCTGTTCGGGCACAACGCGCTGAACCCGAAGCTGCTGCATGCCGCCACGCGCGAGCTGTTCCTCAACGACATCGAGGGAACACCGGGAGCGCCCGGAGATTGGATTTTCTCGATCGATACGCAGGGAATCGATCCGTTCACGGGCGGGCCCGCGCAGGCGCTCATCGAGCTCGATGCTGTTCATCCGACGGCCGCCGAGCACAATTGGCTGGTGCTCTCGCGTCCGGAATACCAGGAGCTCTATGTCATCGAGCAGGTGACCGAAGTCGCGAGCTCGCGCTACGCGATGTCGGGCAAGCGCACGCGCGTGCTCACCGACACCGCGGTGAATCTCAGTGGCTTCGTCAGCGAATACCGCCACACCGCGGTGTTCTCGCAAAGCGAGGAGCTCGCGCTCGCGAGCACGCCAGTCACCGGCCCCGTGTACGGCGCGACCGTGCCGCTCGAGACGCGCGTGGAAACATTCGACCGCGATCGGCCGCTCATTTTCCGCGGCCGCCGGCCTCGCCTGCGCGTGCAGAAACACGGGCTCGAGTTTGCGCCTGCAATCGGCGCGACACAGCGGCTCGCGAAACTCACCGAGCTCTACGTGCTTGCCGCGCCCGAAGCCGTCGCCGGCCGGCCGGGATTCCTGCGCTGGCCGGTTCGCAACGCCGATGGCAGGGAAGGCGCCGTGATCGCCTCCGCGAGCGACGCGATCATCGTGGCCGCGCGCGCCACCGACGAGATCATCGCCGAGCTCGTGCGCGTGCAACTGTGCGACCAGCCTGCCGGTGGCACGACGATCATCGAGCTGCACGAGCCGCTCGAGAACGCGTTCGATCGCGGCTCGCTCGAAATCCTCGCCAACGTCGCCGCCGCCAGTCACGGCGAATCGGTCACGGAAATCCTCGGCAGCGGCGCCGCGCAGGCGTCGCGGCAGTCGTTCGAGCTCAAGCAAGCGCCGCTCACCTATGTGAGCGCGGCCGGTTCGACCGGCGCGCAGAGCAGCCTCGAGGTGCGCGTCGACGACGTCGCCTGGCACGAAGTCGACAACCTGTTCGAGGCGGGCCCCGCCGATCGGGTGTTCGTCACGCGGCAGCAGAACGGCAAGGATGTGGTCGAGTTCGGCGACGGTCTGCGCGGCCAGCGTCTGCCGTCGGGCCGCGAAAATGTCCGTGCGCTGTATCGCAAGGGCATTGGCGTGGCCGGCGACGTGCGCAATGGCCAGCTCACCACCGCGCTCAAGGTGCCGCTCGGGGTGAAGAGTGTCACCAATCCACTGGCCGCGAGCGGCGGCACCGATCCCGAAGTGCGCGACGCCGCGCGGCGCAACTCCCCGATGACGGTGAAGACGCTGGCGCGAACGGTGTCGCTGCTCGACTACCAGGATTTCGCCATGACCTTCGCCGGCATCGACAAGGCGCTGGCGAGCTGGACCTGGGATGGATTCATGCGCCGCGTGTTCCTCACCGTGGCGGGCACGGACGGCGCGCCGATTCCCGAGGGCAGCGACCTGTTGCGCAATTTCATCGATGCGCTGTCATCTTCGGGGCAGCCGACGGCGAGCTTCGAAGTGCGTCCATTCGTGCCGGTGCGCTTCCGCGTGCATCTCGCCGTGAAGGTGCACGAAGATTTTCTGGCCGACCGCGTGCTCGCCGATGTCACCGATGCGCTGCACGCGGCTTTCGACTTCGAACGGCGCGAATTCGCGCAGGCGATCTCGCAGAGTGAAGTCATCGCCGTGGTGCAGGGCGTCGATGGCGTGGTCGCCGCGGATCTCGATGCGTTGTATCGAACCGCGCCGCCTAACAACACCGCCACGCTCTATCCGCGGTTGCCGGCGCTTGGGCCGCGGCGTGACGCCGCGAACCGCCTGCTCGGCGCCGAGATCCTCATTCTCGAACCAGGTCCGATCACCGTGCTGGGGCAGATGACATGAACATCGACGACATGCGCGCACGCACGCGCGAGCTCTACGCGCTGCTGCCGGCGATCCATCGCGTGCGCGACGCCGCGAACGAGACCGTGCTCGGCGAGCTGCTCGACGTGGTCGCCGAGCAGATGCTGGTGCTCGAGGAAGACGTCGCGCAACTCTACGACGACCAGTTCATCGAAACCTGCGCGGACTGGGTGGTGCCGTACATCGGCGATCTCATCGGGCACCGCGCCGTGCACGGCGTCAGCGCCAGCATCGCCACGCCGCGCGCCGAAGTGGCCAATACCATCGGCTACCGCCGCCGCAAGGGCACGGCCAGTGTGCTCGAGCAACTGGCGCGCGATGTCACCGGCTGGCCGGCGCACGTCGTGGAATTCTTCCAGCGGCTGTCGACCACCCAATACATGAATCATGTTCGGCTTCTCGCGCCGGCCACGGCGAGCTTGCGCGGGAACATCGCGATCGATACGCCCGGCACCGCGTTCGCCCGCGAGCCGCATCTCGTCGACGTGCGCGCGATGAAAAGCGGCGGCCGCTACAACATCCCGAATATCGGCATCTTCCTGTGGCGCATCCAGGCAAGTCCGCTCGAGTCCGCACCCGCGAGCCGCGTCGACGCGCGGCGCTACCTGTTCTCGCCGCTCGACATCGAGCTGCAGCTCTTCACGCGCATCGACCCGGAGAATGAGATCGCCTCGATGAGCACGCCGCTGCACGTGCCGCTGCCGATCTCGCGGCGACGTCTCGACGCGGCGATGAAAGACCCGGACCGGCGCGCGGACTATTACGGCGCCGGCCGCAGCTTCCTGATCCTGCGCGATGGCGTTGCCGTCCCCGCCGACGAACTGTGCATCTGCAACCTGGAAGATGCGGGCGCGAGCTGGGCGCACGTGCCGGACGACGGCAAGACGGCCGTCGACCCGGAGCGCGGACGCATCGCGTTCCCGACGGATCTCGCCGCGCCCGCGCAAGTCGTCGTGACGTATCACTACGGCAGCGTCGCCGACATCGGTGGCGGCCAGTATCCGCGCGAGGCGAGCGCACTCGCGGCGCAGGCCAACATCGTCATACGCAGCGTGCCCGCGGATTTCCCCACGATTCAACAGGCCATCGATTCGTTGCCCGCCGCCGGCGGCGTCGTCGAGGTCACCGACAACGCGCGCTACACCGAGGCGCTGGCCATCAACGCCGCGCCTGCGGCCTCCATCGAGCTGCGCGCGCGCAACGGCGTGCGTCCGCAGATCTCGTTGACCGAAGACTTCACCATCGAGGGCGGCGACGGATCGTCGGTGATTCTCGACGGCTTCCTCGTGTGCGCGGACCCGGCCGCTGTCACGGCTTCGCCCGGGCGCCTCGTCGCCGGCGGCACGCTCGCGAACCTGCGTATTGCGCATTGCACGCTCGTGCCCGGCCTGCGTCTCGCCGCGGATGGCACGCCGCTGCACGCTGGCGAGGCCTCGCTGCTCGCCGACGTGCCCACCGCGACCATCACCATCGAGCGCTCTTTGTCAGGTCCTGTGCGGCTCGCGACCGACACCGTGCTCGACGTCAGCGACAGCGCCATCGACGCGACCGCGCCCGAGCTCGTGGCCATCGCCGGCGCCACCGATGACGAGGCCGGCGGCCAGCTCAAGCTCTCGGCGGTCACCGTCATCGGCAAAGTGCGCGCGGTCGCGATGGATCTGGTGACCGACAGCATCCTGCACGCGCGCCGCGCATCGGGCGGTGACACCTGGGCGAGCGCGGTGCTGTGCGAACGCAAACAGGAAGGCTGCGTGCGTTTCTCGTACATACCTTCGGGCGCGATCACGCCGCGGCGCTTTCGCTGCCAGCCCGAGCTCGAGATCGCGGCCGAGATCGAGCGTCGCGAGCAGGGGCTGAGCACGCCGCTCAGCGCGTCGGCGCGCGAACGCGTGCGCGCGAACGTGGCCGCGTGGCTGGTGCCGGCATTCACGTCGACGCGATTCGCCGATCCTGCCTACCTGCAGCTGCGCAATTCCTGCGCGCTGCAGATTCGCGGCGGCGCGAGCGATGAATCCGAGATGGGCGTGTACCACCTGCTGTTTCAGCCACAGCGGGAAAGCAATCTGCGCGATCGATTGGACGAATACGTGCGCTTCGGTCTCGAAGCAGGACTGATTCAAGGAGAAAACCGTGAGTGGTGACTACAGTCGGCACAGCTTCGATCCGCTGAAGGGATATTCGGCGACGTTGCTGCAACAGGGACGCGTGGCGCTCGATTCGGACTGGAACGAATGGGTGTCGAGCGTGGAGCGGCGCCTGCGCGCCGGAACGGTCGACACCATCGGGCGCACCACGGTGCCGCGCGAAACCGCCGACGGATTCAAGATCGCGCTCGCCGTCGCCAACAATGTGCAGTCGATGTCGATCGGCCGCGGCCGCATGTACGTCGATGGCTTGCTTGCCGAGAATCACGGCGATGCACCGACGCGCTTCGATCTCGTCGAGCCACACCCGAGCGGCCGTGGTCCGCTGGGGGTGCTGGGCGAAGTGTTCGGCACCGACACCATTCCTTATCTCGAGCAGCCGTTCCTCTCCGTGGCTGCGCGGCCGTGGCTTCCCGCGCCGGAAGGTTTGCCGGCAGGCAACGGCCCACACCTGGTTTATCTCGATGTGTGGCAGCGCGAAGTCACCTTCGTAGAAGACCCGTCGCTGCTCGAGCCCGCGCTCGGGGGCGTCGACACGAGCACGCGGCTGCAAACCGTATGGCAGGTGCGCGTGCTGCCGGACGTGGGTGCCGGCGTCAATTGTCAGACGCCGGACGCATCGATTCCGGGCTGGCTCGATCGCACGCGTGCATCCGCGGGGCGCCTGAGCACCGAAGAAGTCCCGGTGCCGCAGGATGACGATCCGTGCCTGGTGCCGGCGGCAGCCGGTTTCCGCGGCCTCGAAAACCAGCTCTATCGCATCGAGATGCACCGCGGCGGCGGAACGGGCGGCGGCGCCAACGGCGCGCGGTTCAAATGGTCGCGCGAGAATGCCAGCGTCGCCACGCGTGTCACGGCCGTGAGCGCCGCGGATCGCATCGTGGTCGAGTCGGTGGGGCGCGATGAGTTCCTGCGCGTGAGCGAAGGCGACTGGATAGAAGTCACCGACGACAAGCGCGAGCTCGCGGGCCGGTCGGGCGACATGTGCCTGGTCAAGAGTGTCGAGGACGCGACGCGCAGCATCGTGCTCACGCATCCGCTGTCGGCCGATTTGCAGCCGGCGGGCGGTCTCGACACACTGCAGAAACGCAATACGCGCCTGCGCAAGTGGGATCAGCGCGGCCGCATCCTCGACCGCAACGGGACCGAGATCGTCAATCTCGACGACGCGGCGCAGCTCGCGGATCCGGACCGGCGCGGAACCATTCCGGTCACGGGCGCGCTCAACGGCGTCCAGCTCGAGTCGGGAATTCTGTTGCGCTTCGATCTCGAGCCGAACGCCGGCACGTTCCATGTCGGCGACCACTGGAATTTCGCGGCGCGCGCGGCCGGCGGCAGCTTCGAAAAGCTGGACAGCGCGCCGCCGCGCGGCACGCATCATCACTTCGCGCGGCTTGCGGTCGTGACGTTTCCCGCCTCGGTCATCGATTGCCGCCATCTGTGGCCGCCGCAGTTCGACGGCGACTCCTGCGCCTGCGACGTGTGCGTCACCGCCGAGGCGCACAATTCCGGCCAGCTCACCATCCAGATGGCCATCGACAGCGTTCGCGAGCGCGGCGGCACGGTCTGCCTCGATTCGGGCGACTACATCGTGCGCGCGCCGCTCAGCATTCGCGAGGCGCGTTCCGTCCGGCTGGTGGGGAAGGGCTCGCGGACCGTGGTGAGCTACGTCGGCGAACGCGCCGCGTTGCAGATCGAATTCGCCACCGATGTCGACGTGCGCGACGTGAGCTTCGCGTTCGGGTCCGCCGGCGATCTGCCGCTCGCCGGCATCTCGATTGCCAACAGCAGCGAGCTCGTCATCGAAGGCTGCTATTTCCAGGAGCTCGAACAACAGGGCGAACGCGACATCGCCATCGAGCTTTCAGGCCTCGTGTCGAACGCTCGCATCTGCAACAACGTCGCATTGTGCGGGCACGGATTCGTGAGCCGCGCGACGCAGGATGAACCGGAATACCTCGTGCTGAGCGACGTCACCATCGCGCAGAACGACCTGCGCTGCCAGCAACGCGGCATCGACTTCTCCGGTTCGGTGTATTTCCTCGGCGACGTGCGCATCGACGCGAATTTCCTGTTCCGCTGCGAGAACGTGGCCCTGCGCGCCGTGCTCCAGGCCCACAACGACGACCTGCCGACGAGCCGCGTGCGCGTGACGCGCAACATGATCGCGGTCGCGGGCAGCGGCATCGTCATAGGCGCGCGGCTGTTCGAGGTCGCGGGCAATACCGTGGTCGGCCTCGGCGCCGGCAAGGACGTCGCCGGAATCTCGGTGGTCGCGCACGAGCTCGATGCACGTGCCGCCATGGATGCACGCATCATCGACAACCTGGTGCGCGGCGTGCGCGGCGATGGCATCCGCATCGTCTCGCAATGCGTGAACCTGTTCATCTGCCGCAATACCGTCGAGTACGTGCAGCGCTCCGGCATCACCTTCGATCCGGACGCCACCGCGCAGGTCGCGCACATCGAAGGCAATCTGCTGTCCAACCTTTGTACGGAGCGGGATGCGCAGGATCTCGCCCTCATCGGCGTGTCGCTGAACAATTGCGAGCGCCTGAAATTTTGCGGCAACACGATTCGCGGCGTGGCGATGCTGGCGCAGGGCGCGCCTATCTTTGTCGGTCTCGCCGTGTTCGGTTGTCCGCAACCGCAGGTGGAGAACAACGACATCAGCGGTGTCGGGCCGGCGGATTTCGTCGGCGTCGGCATCGGGGTGATCCTGCTGACTTTCAGCAGCGCGGTGTTCAATGGCAACCGGGTGCGGCGTTTCGACGTCGAGTCGCAGCAGAACCGCTCGCGCTGGATCGGTGTGTTCATCGGCGAGCTTACGATGCTGGCGCGCCTCACGCGGACCTTCGGGTTCACGGCGCTCAACAGCGGGTTGGCGCTGCATTTCGCGACGCGGGATGCGGCATTCCGGTTGACCGCCAGCACGGGCGTCGCGCTCGCGGTGCGCGCCGGCTCACGCGCGATGATCAATGACAACACCGTCGATGCCTTCGGCGGAAGCGAGCTGCTCGGCATGGTGAGCGTCACCGACGCCTGCCACTTCCAGGACAACCATTTCGAGCTCGAGGACGAATCGAGAGCGAACGGCGTGGTGCAGATCCAGGCGGGCATCGCCGCGCTCGTGAGCAATAACCGGGTGATGCGCCTCGGCGACGCGCCCTCACTGCAGATCGCGGCGCGCAAGTTCACCGCGACCGGAAACATCACGAGCTCCATCATCCAGGTGAACGGCGGGCAACTGCCGGCGCCCTGGGATGTGCTCAACATCATCTGACAAGGAGAGGCGCAATGTTGAAATTCATCAAGCTGAGCGAAAGCGCCAAGCTCGAGGATCTGACCGGGCTCGCATATCAGCTCCGGGCGAACACCTCCGGCGCGGCGCTCACCGCGGCCAGCGAGGCCTTGATACTCGCGAACCCGGAACTGCGCGACAAGAAGCGCATCAGCAAGGGCACGGTGTTGCTGGTTCCGGACATTGGCGGCCGCCTGCCGCCCGCGAAGGAGGCGGAGCCGGTCGCGATCCCGCTCGGACAGGGCGGCTTGCTGAGCGACAAGCAGATCGAAAGCCTGGCCAAGGACGTCACGGCGGCGGCAAGCGCGGCGAAAAGCCGCGCCACGGAAACCGCGGCGCTGCTCAAGTCGGCGAAAACGCGGTCCCTCATCGCCGAGGAGGCGCCGGGAGCCGAAAAGTTTTTCGACAAGATCCTCGAGCTCGCGCAGCTGCGCAGCGAAGCGGCGCAGAAACAGGAGAAGATTCAGCGCAAGGTGTTCGACAGGATGGCTGCGGACATGAAGCGGCTGCGCAACGTGTGAGCCCCGCGAGCGATAGTGCGGAAACGCACGGACGGCGGCGCGCAACTGTGTCACCGTGGGCGCATGACTGCCCCTCTCTCGCAAGATTTCAACGCTTTCCTGTATGCACCGATCGGCGAAGACGCAAACGGGATGCCCTTGACGCTGCTCTCGGCGCTGGCACGCCTGGGCGTCGATCCCTGGGATGAAGCCGCCAGCCTCGCCACGCTGTCGCAGGACTCGGCGACGCAGCGCCTGGCTTCATTGCTCGGAGAGCCGTCGACCGAGGCCGAACCTCACGCCGACGCGACCGCCACGGTGACGGTTGCCAGGCGCTTGATTGCGCTGTTGCATCGATCGCCGCGCGCGAAGGTCAGCTCTCCTCAGGCGCCGCCCGACAACGGCTTGCTGGCGCGCTCGAAGCGGATCAATCCGGCGATCTACTACCTGGCCGCGGTGCTGTTCCTGTTCGTTTGCCAGTGGGCGTTCGCTGGGTAGTTAGGCGACGTCTTCGGGAACCGCGGCAGGGGCGTGGCCGCGATGGTCGCGCAGCTTTCCGAGCGTATGTTCGAGCAGGTGAACCAGCCGGTTCGCCGCGCCGTCGATGGCCTGCGTGACCGTGTCGGCGTGATGCGTGACCGCCACCGGCGGCCGGCCTTCGAGCCGCGCTTCCATCATGCAGCGTTTGTCGTCGTGTCCGCGTTTGGCGGCATTCTCGTCGCCGACATGCACCTCGACGCGCGTTATGTTCGCACTGAACCGGCTGAGCGCGTCTTCCAGGGTCGCGTGCACCTGCGCCGACAATGACTCATAGCCCTGGATGTTGTGATCGGCATTGATTTGAATTTTCATCGTTTCAGGCTCGCATCAGGGCGGGCGATGCACAATGGACATCGTGCGCTTCGGCGTGCGGTCCTACACTTCGAACTCTGGTGCCAATCTCCGGTCATATGTGTCAACCGACCGCGCCGCTGCGCGTTTGAGTCTGGGTGGAGTTCCAAATGCGCCCGAGTCTTGTAACCGCCATTGCCCTGTCCGCATTCGTGCTGTTCGCCGCCCCCGGCAGGGCCGATCCGGCCGTGGATGAGGCCAGTCCCGCCGCCGCGCCTTCCGGCGCGGATATATATGTGTACCCGGGCAAGGGTCAGAGCGAATCCCAGCTCGATCGGGATCGCTACGAGTGCCACAGCTGGGCCTTCAAACAGACCGGTTTCGATCCGAGCGCCCCGCACCTGGCGCCGCATCAACAGGTGCAGGTGGTCGCGATGCCACCGGATCACACCGGCGCGGTGAGCGGCGCGATGACCGGTGCCGTCATCGGCGCTTCGGTTTCCCGGCCGTACGATGCCGCGCGGGGCGCGGTGGTCGGTGCGGTTGCGGGCGCGGTACTCGGCTCGGTGTCGGATTCGGCACGCGCCCGTGAACGGTCGGGCGATCCGCGGCCGAGTCAGGCGGAGCAGGCCGAACAGGCGCGGCTCGAAAAACAGGCCTACGAATACCGGCGTGCCATCAGCGCCTGCCTCGAAGGTCGCGGCTACACGGTGAAATAGTTTTCGTCGAATGCGAGGTTGAGATGAATCATATCCGTGACAACTCGAGCAGGATTCTGGCAACCGCGCTGCTGCTGTGCGCGGGCTTCGCGTCGACCGCACTGGCGCGCGACGATCCGCGCGGTCACAACGGCGGTCGCGGCGACAATCACGGCCAGCGCTACGACTCGCGCATCGACAATCGCTACAACCACAACCGCAGCTATCCGGCGCGCGGATATTCCACCTACCAATTGCCGCGCGGTTACTACACTTCGCGCTATCGCGGCTCGCCATACTATTTCTACGGCGGCGCATGGTATCGGCCCTACGGCCCGCGCTATGTGGTCGTGGCGCCGCCGTTCGGGCTGGGCTTGAGCGTGCTGCCACCGTTCTACACCACCGTCTGGTTCGGCGGCTCGCCTTACTACTACGCGGACGACACCTACTACGTGTACCGGCCCGAGCGGCGTGAATACGTGGTGACCGAGCCGCCGCGCGGCGAGGCGCAGGTCGGGCCGGAGGCCGGCGGCAGCGACGAAATCTTTGTCTATCCGAAGAACGGCCAGACCGAGGAGCAGCAGGGCACGGACCGCTACGAGTGTCATCGCTGGGCGGTGGACAAGACCGGCTTCGATCCCACGCGGCCTTCGGGCAACGTCGCCGAATCCGATGTCGACTCGAAACGAGCCGACTATCGGCGCGCTGAAGGCGCGTGCCTGGAGGCGAGGGGTTACAGCGTCAAGTAACGGCTGCGGTAGAGTGTCGGCATGGCCGACACTTCGCCCACGTTCTCATTGTTGCTGGTGTGCCCGGACCGCAAGGGCATCGTGGCGGCGGTGGCCGGATTTCTATCCGATCACGATGCCTCGATCGTCGAAGCCAAGCAGTTCAACGACCAGCTGACCTCGCGTTTCTACATGCGCGCGGTGTTCACCGCCGTCGGCCCGAAGTTCGTCGCGCTGGAACAGCTGCGCGCGGAATTCGCGGCTCTGGCGACGCCATACGAAATGACCTGGCAGATCGAAGATTGCGCGCGGCGCGTGCGGGTCTTGATCGCCGTGTCGAAGCTGGATCACTGCCTGCAAGACCTGCTGCATCGCTGGCGTTCGGGAGTGCTGCCCGCGGACGTCGTCGGCGTCGTCTCCAACCATCCTGACCTGCGCGGGCTGGTCGAGTGGCACCAGATTCCTTTCTTCCATCTACCGGTCACCGGAGAAACGCGGCCGCAGCAGGAAGCGGCGATGCTCGAGCTGTTCTCGCGATACCGCGCCGACCTGCTGGTGCTGGCGCGCTACATGCAAGTCCTCTCGAACGAGACCTGCCGCGCACTGGCCGGACGCTGCATCAACATCCATCACTCATTTCTGCCGAGCTTCAAGGGCGCGCGCCCGTACCACCAGGCCTATCAACGTGGCGTGAAGATCATCGGCGCCACCGCGCACTACGTCACCGAGGATCTCGATGAAGGCCCGATCATCGAGCAGGCGGTGGAGCGTGTTGGCCATGAGCACACGCCCGAGCGCTTCCAGGAGATAGGGCGCGATCTCGAAGCGATCGTGCTGGCGCGCGCGGTGCGCTGGCACGCGGAGCGGCGCATCCTGCTCGATGGACAGCGAAGCGTGATCCTCAGCTAGCTGAGCGGCAGTTTTCTTTCCAGTCAGCCGGCGGCCAGCGCCTGGCCCTGGCAGATGCGCCGAAGATAGCGGGGAAAATCCAGCTGCAAGACGCGTTGCAGATGGGCGGCGATGGTCTCGAGATCGCCGGTGATCGACTTGGGCAACGCCCGTCGTGAGGCAAACATCAACACGTTGGCTTCCCCCGGCACGGTCATGAGCAGCACGTGGCGCCCGAACGCCGCGGTCGCGTGTTCGACATTCGCCACGTATCGCTTGGGCTTTCCCCACAGGTTCATGACCATCACGCCACGCTTCGTGAGCAATCTAGCGGCGCTGGCGTAGAAGCTCGAATTGGCGAGCGTCGTCGCGATTCCATCTTCGTCGAACGCGTCGATGAGCAACACATCGATCGACTCGCTCATGTTCTGGACATAGCGCGCCCCGTCGTCGTGTACCACGCGAAAGCGCGCGTCGTCGTTCGGGATCAGAAATTCATCGCGCATCGCGATGACGTCTGCGCTGAGCTCGACCACGGTGATTCTGGTCTTGGGCAAATGGCGATAGCAGAACTTGGCCAGCGATCCGCCACCCAGCCCGATCATCAGGATGTGCCGCGGGTTGGGGTTCATGAGGAGGAACGCCATCATCTTGCGCGTGTACGCGGAGATCAGGGCATCCGGTTCATGCAGCGACATCGCGCTCTGGGTCGCCTCATGTGTGAAATGAAGACGGCGCTCGTGAGGCGTATCGAAAATGTAGGGCCGCGTCATGCCGTCGCGATCCATGCGCTTCGTGAGGGTGTCCGACGTGGATTCTCCCGGATATCGCAACACCCGCACGACTCCCGCTTCGCAGGTCCAGGGACTGTCGATTTGCAGGAGTTCTGCCACGGGGCCTCGGGGTTTCCTGATGACGCTTGGATGTGAATCACATGATAATATAAATCTCATCAACATTTTGTGATGGAGTTCCCTTGATCCTGGAAGAACGCACTGCGCGACTGACGATCCTGATCGATCCTCGCAAGAAAACCGTGTTTGAGCGTTTGTGTGCCGAAGAGGATGCAACGCCGTCCCAGGTGGTTCGGCGCCTCATGCGTGCTTACATCGAATCGCGTACCGGACAGCCATGGTCGTCCGAGGCCGAAACCGCCCGTTCCTCGCGACGCGCGCGGAAAGCGTGAGCGGCTTGTCCAAGAGATATCGTTCCGCGAACGCGAAGCAGGCCGCTCAGGGCGAGATCGTGCCGCTGGATCCGCTCGCGTTCGGTTCTGCGCCGTTCGGCGAGCGGGAGCGCACCCGGTTGCAGGCTTGGTTGGGTGAAGGCGGGTGGCCGCGCTGGCACATGAACATCGCGGAGCTCGAAGGCTATCTGGTGGCGCTCATCGCCTGGCCCGTTGGCATTTCCGCGGGTGCGTGGTTGCCGCCGATCTGGGGCGAACGTGGCTGGAAGGTGCCGGCCAAGATTGCCGCGCGTTCGCAATACGAAGAATTTGTCGTGCTGATTTTCGGGTTCCTGCAGGACCTCGATCGCCAGCTGACACGCGAGTCTTCGCGATTCGAGGCTTCCGTTCTTCGGAGCGCTGCCCAACACGAACAGCCTGCGGCGGTTGGCGCGTGGGCGAAAGGCTTCACGACAGCTTTGGCCCTGGGCTCCCAAGGGCTCAAAGGGCGAAGCGCCGAGGCGTGCGCGGCCGTCGTCACCATCGCCAGCTGCGGATCCGGGCCAGAGAAGCTGGCCTTGCACGCACACCCGGTTGAAGCCGTGGTGAGCGCCGTCCGAGTGTTGATGGCGCAGCGGACCTCGCGCGGACCACTCGGCTCGCTCGAGCCAGGTGCCGAAGTCGGCGGATCGAAGGTGGGAGCCTCGCATCGCCACAGGGTCGCGAGCTCCGCGGCACCGCCGGGCAAGTGAGCTGATCCGGCGCTGGTCGCTAACTACGTCGGGTCACGCGGCCCGGCCTCGCGAGTTCGCATTCGAGCGCTTCCGCGTGCGCCACACTAGAATGCCCGCGAACAACTGACTGAAGGTTTCATGGAAAGCACCCGACGCGAAGACGACGGCACCACGCGCATCCAGCGTTTCGAAATCGATGCGCCGCTGCGCGCACTGATCGTCGATGACGACGAATTCGTTCTCGAGTACCTGAAGACGGTGGTCGCCGGTACGAGCCTCGAGGTGATTGGAGTCACCAACGCCGAGGACGCGCTCATCGAGATGCGCCGCGAATTCGCCTCGATCGTGGTTCTCGATCGGGATCTGCCGCGCATGGATGGCCTCGAGCTCTGCCGGCAGATTCGCGCGCAGGTGTTTCCGGGCTACGTGTACATCATCCTGTTGACCGCGCAGGATTCCGAGAAGGCGATTCTCGATGGCCTGGCTGCGGGTGCCGACGACTACCTCAGCAAGCGCGCCTCGAGCGCGCACCTGGTTGCGAAGCTGGCGACGGCGAGACGCATCCTCGAGCTCGAGCAATCGCTTCGCCGCATGATCGAAGAGCGCCGGCACATGGCCATGACCGACGAGCTCACCGGGTGCTACAACCGGCGCTTCTTCATGCATCAGATGCGACGGGAAATCAGGCGCACCGTGCGACTGGGCGGCGAGGTCACGCTGCTGGTGCTCGATATCGACAACTTCAAACAGATCAACGATCGCTTCGGTCACGCCACCGG
>DASYKM010000041.1:0-38927 GCA_035995425.1 Steroidobacteraceae bacterium | reverse complement strand
CTGCGCCGTCGGTGCCGGCCACGATCGGTACACCGGCTGCGCGCATCTTGCCGAGCAGCGCCACCATCTTCGCCCAGCTCGCGCGATAGTCGGCACGAGTCAGGTCCTTCGGCACGGCGAAGCCGCCCGAACGGAAGCCGCGCTCCGAAGCGGGTGGCAACGTGCCGACGAACGGCGCGTAGGCCGGCGAGAGATCGCCATTCTCCGGAAAGTACAGGCCCTCGAACGCCACCATGGTCGGATCGCTGTAGATGCCCTTCGTGGCCATCGTCGACACGATCGACTTGATAGCCGCATTGGTGTCGAGGTCCAGATCCTTCGCGTAGCGCCCCGGGCCTTCGAAACGCATGATGCCGTTCGACACCGCGATCACGCTGTCCGGCATCGCCTGCATCACGACCCAGTTGATGTGCGTGACTTCGTCGTAGCCCGCCTTGATCGCATCAAGCGTGCGCATGCCCACGGGAATGTGCCCGTGCACGTGCAACCCCAGCTTGTGCGCTTCGGCCGCGGCCGCCGGCACCCAGTCCTTGTTCAACGTGCCGTAGAACTTCACACCCGTGAAGCCGTTGGCCTTCGCCTGGTCGACGAGCGCGATCGCCTCCGCCTCGCTCGTCGCAACGTTGGCCACCTGCGCGGTGTACGGGCCCTTGCCGTCGATGAGCGACGATGGATAGACGTGCGGCATCAGCAACTCGCCTGCCGCCGATCGCTTGCGCCGGTCGATAGTGAGTGAATCGTCGTTGCCCGGATCGCGTATCGAGGTGACGCCCATCGACAATTCCTGCAGACCCGTGAAGTCATTGGCCACGTGCATGTGGCAGTCCCAGAGGCCCGGCAGCAGTGTCTTGCCGGCGCCCTCGATGACCAGCGCGCCCATCGGCGGCTTCGTCGTGGCCGACGGACCCATCTCCGCGATCAAGCCCTTGTCCACGATGACCGTGCGATCCGCGAGGAAAGTTTTCGCGTCGGCATCGAATACCCGCACGTGCGTGAAGGCTACGGGTCCGTTCGGATTCTTGAGCAGCGCCTTGGCGAGCGCCGGCGCCTGCGCCGACAACGCTTTGGACTGCGCTTCATTGAGGCGCACGTGCTCGGAGGCGTACTGCTCCGGCAACCAGCTCAGGAAAAACACGAAGCCGAAGAACTTGCCCTTGGCATCGGCCCAGACCGGAATCGGCGAATTGCTGAGCCCGGTGATGGCCCACGCCGTCACCTCCTGGCGCGATGCGCCCGTGCCGACGGTGAGACTAGTTAGCTTCTGGGCCTGCGCCTTGCCGCCCGGGAGAAGATTCATGGTCTGGCCGGGGCTCGCCAGGATGCGTTCGAGCAGCCACGCCGTCAGGTCGATCGGCCCGCCCTGCGAAGCATAGAAAGCCGGCGCCGTGTAGGCACTGCTGCCCGCATCTACCGGACTTTTCCAGCTCGCCTTGCCATTGGTGACCGAGAAATTTTCCGCCGCGTCGCCCGATGGAGTGACGCCGCGAACCGCGACGCTCACCGGCATGCCGTCGCCGCCCGCTTTGCCAGTCGAGTCGAGCTCGAACACCTGGCCGCGGAGGTTCAGGCTCTCGCGCGCCATACGCGTGCCGTCCGCCGTCACCCAGATCCACGATTCGCCGTGCTGACCGGCGGTGGACTGGATGATGTAGTGCGTAGCGCCCGCCGGCGGCTTGGCAAGATTTGCGGTCGGGACCTGGGCGTCTGCCAATGACGAGAGCGCAAGAACCAGGCCAACAAGAACCAATTCGCGCTTCACGTCTTTCTCCCAAGTCTCGAGTTGCCGAACAGAATAGTCCGTTCAACACCCTGTTTCACTTGAGATCCGCGCGGCACGGCGCGTGTTCGCGTCGCTTCAACTTGGGATTGGTGCCCGTCCCATCTACCACTCGCGCCAAACCATCGGGACGTTCGCGTCGCTGTCCTACGCCGGGAAGGACGCATGAGCCTGTAGCGTTGCAACGTGCCTCACGAAGGAGCGATCAGTGCGCATATCCAATTTGTTTTTTGGCCTCACCGCCGCAACGCTGCTCGTCGCTGGCTGCGCCAAACGGGAAGAACCCGCGACGCATGCAGTTGCGACACTCGAAGCCGCCGTGGCACAGGTGAGACCGGAAGCCGAGAAATACGCGCCCGAGGAATTGAAGAGCGTTGACGCCAAGCTTGCAGCGCTCAAGGACAATCTCGCCAAGGATAAGTACAAGGCTGTCCTGGCTGACACCTCAGAGCTCAACACCGACGTGCAGACGCTGCGGGACACGGTCGTCTCGAAGAAGACACAGATCGCGGCCGCCACCAATGAGTGGACCGACCTCAAAGTCGAAGTGCCGCAGATGGTCGCCGCCATCGAGAGCCGCGTCGACAGCCTCTCGCAGTCGCGCAAGCTTCCGGTGGAAGTGAAGAAGGAAGCCTTCGAAGCCGCCAAGTCCGAGCTCGCCACCATGAAGGCGACCTGGGCCGAGGCCACCGCGGCATTCGGCGCTGGCAATGCCACCGAAGCCGCGGACAAGGCACGCCTCGTGAAAGCGAAGGGCGAGGAGTTGCAGCACCAGTTGGCGATGCCGGTGGCGTGAGCGTGTTTGCCGGGAAGTTTGATGTCGCAGATTGCGATATCAAATTTCAATCACCCGTCTCAAGCCGCCTTCTTCTTCGAAAGCGCCGCCTTACGCTCGCCCACCATGTCCCAGACGTCGGCCTTCGCCTTCCTGAGCCAACGGGCTAACAACTTCGCGTCGAGGTCGCCGACGTCCGAATATTTCACCTGCGCCGCGTGGAACTTGCCCACGGCCTCGAGCCCGGGCTCATCGAACGACTGACCGTTCCAGAACATCAGCGTGACGCCCGCGGGTTTGGCGTGGTAGCCAACGACCGCGTTCTCGCCGATGAACCACACCGGAATCGCGTGCCAGATCTTCACGGTTGCTTTCGGCAACGCGGCGTCGATGGACTTGCGCAGGCTCGCGCAGATGGCCTGCTGCTGCGGCTTGGCGGCCTGCGCATACGCGGCGATGGGGTCTTTGCTCATGGTCATGTCCTCGCTATTGCTTCTGCTGCCGCGCGATGTCTGAGCGCAGACGCTCTTCCTGGGCCTGCAGCTCGGGCGTGAACTCCGCGCCGAAATCTTCCACCTCGTAGAACGGACGGATCTCGAGCTCGAAGTCTTCTCCCGGCATCGCGTCCGGGCAACGGCGTGCCCACGACACGGCCTCTTCCAGCGACTTCACTTTCCAGATCCAGAAGCCCGCGATGAGCTCTTTGGTCTCGGCGAACGGTCCGTCGACGATGTTCTGCTTGCCGCCGGAGAATTTGATGCGCTTGCCGAACGAGCTCGGCTTCAGGCCGTCGCCCGATTGCATGATGCCGGCCTTGACCAGCTCCTCGTTGAATTTGCCCATCTCGGCGAACATCTTTTCGCTGGGCAACACCCCCGCCTCGCTGTTCTTCGTCGCTTTCACGATCACCATGACTTTCATATCGGTCTCCTTATATATAGCCCCCGATTCGGCGCCCTGGGGCGCCAGCTGGGGTGTTCATATAGTTGTCGAAGGACACGGCCCGATTTCGACAGGCCGGGCGCAATCTTCCGCGACTAACGAATCTGGATGACGGGCGGCGACTCTTTTGGCATTGCGACAAAAGCGACGCACCCGGCCACGATGACGAACAGCGGCAGGCAAAGCAGCACCAGTTCCACTTTGCGGCCCGTGGGCCGGGGCACGCTGAGTGCGCGATAGGACCGGATTGCAAACAGTGTCGACCCGGCAAACAGCACCAGCATGCACAGCGTTCCCGCCACGTACAGCGCAAACAAGGCCATGCCCTCGGGCTGCTCGCCGAATCGCGCGACGTAATCCAGACGTTCCTGTTCCAGCTTCCAGGACACGATGAATGGCGTCAGTACGCCTAACACGAGAAAGATGTAGCTGAGTTTTCTCACAACCCGGTGAAAGTTACACAGGTGCAGGCGAATTGCCTACCAACAACGCGCCCCTGTCCTACGCCAACTCCGCCGCTTGCGCGCCTAACCTAGCAAGGTGCATGCCTTCCACGGCCCGAGGGGATCTGGAGACCGGGCCTGCGAGAGCTACAAACTGAAGGAGTGAACGATGCAATTCTCAAAACTTTTCTTGGGCCTGGCCGCCACCTCGCTGCTGGTGATGGGCGGTTGCGCCCAGCAGAAGGCGCCTGCGAACAAGGCCCTGGATGCGATCGAAGCATCGCTGAAAGACGTCAAGGATGACGCCGCGAAATACGCGCCCGATGGATTGAAGGGTGTCGAGTCCCAGCTTGCCCGGCTCAAGGAGAGCTACGACAAGAAGGAGTACGACAACGTGCTCGCCGGCACGCCGCAGCTCGAAAAAGCCGTGGCCTCGCTCAAGGATGCCGTTGACTCGGGCAAGGAACACGCCCGCGCCGCGCTCGCGTCCGCCAAGACTGAGTGGGAAGAGCTGAATGTGGAAGTGCCGAAGATGGTCGCAGGCATTCAGACCCGCGTCGATGAGCTGTCCAAGAAGAAGATCCACTTCAAGGTCAGCAAGGAAGAGCTCGATTCCGCGAAGTCCGGCCTCGAGTGGATGAAGTCCGAATGGGCCGAAGCCACCGCCGCCTTGAGCGACGGCAAGCAGATCGAAGCGTCGGACAAGGCCAAGGCCGTGAAGGCCAAGGGCGAAGAAGTGCAGAAGACCCTCGGGATGAAGGAAGCCTGAGCGTCGTAGTTGGTTGAGACGAGTCCGGGAGCCCAAGTGGCTCCCGGCTTTTTGGAGGCGCTATGTCCGAGAAGCCGCAACCGGATCGCGTGCCGGATGACGAAACTCCGCCGCATCCCGCAGAGCCCCTGCAGATAGACACGCCGGTCATCGATATCCAGGACCTCGAGCACAAGCCCGGAACCGACACGCGCGTGTCCAACAAGGGCGTGAAGATCGAGCCCACCCTCGACGGCAATGACCTGCGCGACTTCGCCACGGAAGACCTGGACGTCGTCCACGTCATGCGGGAATTCAAGAAGGTGCTGCACGAGCAGCTCGCGAGCGGAATCACCGAAGCATCGCAAAGGAAAGCAACATCATGACAAAGCCAAAACCTGTTGATCTCGACTCACTGCTCGACGAGTCGGGCAACGAGATTCCCAAAGGTCACGACATTCGCTCGCTCGGGCCGAGCGACAGCTCCGACAGCGGTGCCGACATGGTCGGCGTCGGCGGGTTGGACAGCACCAGCGATCGCAATGGCACTGGAGAGCGCGCGAGCGTGGAGAATGACGCCGACGTTCTCGCGGATGCGGACATCGCCGCCGATGACATCGTCGAGTCCGGGGATGCCGGACTGGGCGGCGGCCTCGATCAGGCCGAGGAAGCGCAGTTGGGCATCACGGACGAAGAAATCGACGCCGCCGTCCGCGAGAAACTGGGACTCTGAACCCCGGGCCCTGAGCGCCTCAGAGAACCGCGGCACTTCCGCGGATCGTCTCGCGCGCCGACGCACGCAGCGTGCGCATCAGCCAGCGATCGTTGTGTTCGTGACCTGTTCGGCCGAGCGGCGCCTGCAGGTCGCGGAAGCCATGGCGCCCGTAGAACTCGAGCGCCGCATGCATCTGCGTGATCGTCTCGAGGTAGCAGCGCACGTAGAGGAATTGCCGGGCCGCCGCGAGGCAGCGCTCGAGCAGTGCATCGCCGATGCCGCAGCCACGCGCATCCGGGCGCAGGTACATGCGCTGCAGCTCGCAGGTCAGTGGGTCCGCGCCCGTGAGCGGCGCCACCCCTGCTCCGCCCACGACTTCACCGCCCAGCAAGGCAACGAAGTACAGCGTGCGCTGGCGCTGGTAGCTGGCGTACAGCGCGTGGTCCGCCGGCTCCAGCAATTCCACACCGCGCTCGGCAATGCCATATTCGCCGCGCGAATTCGCAATGATGGTGAGCAGCGCCGGCACGTCGGCCGGCTCGATCGGGCGTATCTCGAGAAAATCAGTCTTTGGCATGTTGGCGTCCTTGAAGGGGCTTCCCCGGCGGACGCGAACAAAAAAACGCCTCCGCTAGGGAGGCTGGTTTCGGTTGAGTCTTACGTCTGTCTCACGCGCTCAATCGCCGGCCTCCACGTAAAGTGGATTCCACGAGTAATAGCGTTTGCAGAAGTTGAGCACGGGACGAAATTACGTGCGCGCGGCGCGCGTGTCAACGCGAGTGAAGAATCGAACGGTTATGGGGGTATAACGCCCGCGCCCGGATTTCACCGCGGACTCTTTTTGCAGGTGCCGATGTCGCCGGAGTAGTTGCCCGCCTTGGCGTTGGAAGTATCGAACCGGCCGACCCGGCCATGAAATCTTGCGGGAATCGTGACGCTGAAGGATTGGGAGAACATCTTTTCGCCCAACTCGTAGTTGCAGCGAATGTTGCAGTCCATGGCATCGTCGGTCTGGCTATCGACCTCGGCCTCGAGAACGCCTTGCGGGCTGACGACGCAGGTCAACAGTTTCACGGGGCCATCCGAGGCGGAAGGAGGCGTCAGGCCATGGACCACGGCCAGCGGCGCCGCTATCGCGGCCAGTGCAACCAGCCAACTGCGTGTGTTCATGCCGGATTGGAGTGGGAGGCGCACGGGAGGTTCAACGAAAGTGAGAAACTCCGCGCAACACCTGCACGGAGGCCACATGCCGAAAATCAGCCCAGCTTTGTGTGCGGCCCTGTTGATCTCGATGGCGGTGTTGAGTCCGCGGCAGGCTTGCGCCTGGGTCGACGACTACAACATCACGATTTCTTCGGCGCAGGACGTTGAAGCCAGGCGCGCGCAGCTCATCGAGTTCGTGTGGGGCAAACAGGGATTTCCCATCGGCTCGGCCAAGACCAGCAGCAACAGCGCGAAGGTCGCGAGCCCGGTGGAAGGATTGGAAAACCTCGCGCTCGTGGAGAAGCTCTTCACACGCATTCCGACGTTGAAGATGGGCGAGCTGATCGTGCCGTCGTACCACTTCATCCCGACGCGCAAGAACAACCGCCTCGTCGTCGTGCACCAGGGCCACGGCTGCCCGATCAGCTTCGACGATGCCGCCAAGGACAGCGGCGGGTTTCAGCACACCATCAAGGCCTTGCTGCAGGACGGCTTCGGCGTGCTGGCTATCTACATGCCGCTGCAGACCGACGGCCAGTGTGAGAAGGGAAAGCACGGCGACCTGTTTGCCGAAGCGCCGGCCGGCACGAACGGACTCCGATTCTTTCTCGAAGCTACGGCGAAGAGCCTCAACTTCATCGCGAAGCACTATTCGTACAGCGACTTCAACATGATCGGCTTCTCGGGCGGCGGCTGGACCACGACCGTGTACGCGGCCATCGATCCGCGCATCAAGATCAGCATTCCGATTGCCGGTTCGCTGCCGCTGTATCTGCGCAAGACGCCGTATTCGAACGATGAAGAGCAGACGCACGCGGCGTTCTACGAGATCGCCGGCTATACGGATCTATACATCATGGGCAGCTTCGGCGCGGGGCGGCAGCAGATCCAGGTGCTGAACCTGCACGATCCGTGCTGTTTCAGCGCGACGTTTCATGAGACGACGCTACCGCACGTGGCGGACAAGCCTGAAGCGCAGCGCGATTTTGAATCCTCGGTGCATTTGTACGAGACGCGCGTACAGGCGGCGATGAAGGGATTCGGCGTGGGGTCGTATCGCGTCTTCATCGACGGCGGCAGCAGGCATACGATCTCGGACCACGTCATCGAGAGCGTGATCCGGCCGGCGCTCGGCGGAAAGATTCCGTAGCGAACTACTGTCTCGACACCAGCACGTTGTCGAACCCCGATTCGATGATGCTTCCGGCCGCTGCGTCGGCTGCCTCGAAACGCAGCTGTATGGTCTGGCCGGCAAACGAACTGATGTTCACCGTCTGCGTCGTCCACGCCCCTCCTACGACCGCGCCGCTCCCCGTCCGTGTGAACACGGTCTGCGGCTGGCCGCTGTTGCCCACCACGCGAACCCGGAAGAAGTCCGCACTGGTCGCGTTGTTGTTGTGAGCGAGGTAGTACCGGAAGCGCAGGGTGATCGTGCCGCCCGCCGGCAGCGCGATGCCCGGCGATTGAACGGACGTCATGCCATCGTCGATATCGCCGGAGCCCACCGCCGATCCCGCGGCGAGCCCGGTGGTGAAGCAGCTCACCGAAGGGCCATCGCAGGTCCCCAACTGCAACGTCACTCCATTGAACGTGGTCGGCTGAGGATCGCCGCGCTCCCATCTACCGCGAGTGGCGGTGTTGGCGCCGGAGGTCAGAGTCCATCCGCGGGCCGCCTCGAAGTTGTCGGTGAACAGCGTGCTCGTCGCTCCGGGCTGGAACAGCGCGGTAAGCGTCGTGTCGTCGGTCGGCGTCGGGATCTCGTGCGTCACCTGCCCGCCATCGGACCAGGACACGAAATCGTAAGTGGTGCCAGCCGAAGTCTGCGGCGTGACCGCCCCCAGTGTGCGGATGACGCCTTCGACGCCCGTGAACACGAACGGCGCGGTGATCGGCATGCCATCGAGCGTCAGTTGTGCGTTCGTCACATTGCTTTCGATGCGCACGATGGAGGTCAGCGGCCGCACATCGACGAAAGAGGTCTGCGTCAACCCCGCCGAGTCGCGAACAGTGAGCGTCACACGATAGAACACGTTTGCCGACGTCTCACCGCGATCGGCAATCGTGAACGTGCCCGTCGTGATGCCGCTCGTAGGCGCGACAAATGGATGCTCGTGGTCATCGTGGTGGAAATCCACGCGCCAGGTGAACGCGCTGGGCGGCAGGTTGCCGTCCTCGGGGTCACTGCCGGTGCCTGCGAACGTGAAAGCCTGTCCGCCGCGGTAGCTGGTCCCGTTGGATGGCGCGGTGATCGTGCCGGTCGGTGCGGCGTTGGTGAGCACCGTCAGCGTCGCCGGGTTGCTGGTCACTGAACCGGCAGCATTGCTGACCACGGCGCGGAATGCCGCTCCATTGTCCGTGGCTGCCGTAGTCAGTGTGTACGTGGGTGACGTGGCCCCGGCGATGTTCACGCCATTTCTCTGCCACTGATACGCCAGCGGCGCCGTGCCCGACGCAGTCACGGTGAAGCTCGCGGATTGACCCGCGGCCACCGTCACATTTGCCGGCTGCGACGAAATGCTCGGCGCCGTATTCGCCGTGAACTGCACGCGGAACACGTCACCGCCACCGCCGCGCGCGAGGTAGTAGAGCGAGCCGTCAGTGTGGACCTGGATATCCACCAGCGAGCTGATGCCGCTCGCGAAGTCCGTCGCCGTGGTGTAGTTCGGCGGGCTCAGGGTGCGAATGAAGCCGCCGCAGAAATCGCCGAAGAAATAGCGCCCGGCGTATGTCGCAGGGAAAGTGGCGGCGACCGGCCGGTAGAACGCCGCGCCGGTGATCGCGCAATTGGAACCGGCGTTCTGATAGGTGTAGATCGGATAGCGCACACCCGCAACGTCAGGCGGATTGTTTCCTTCAGTCTGCGGCCAGCCGTAGTTGGAGCCCGCAACCGCCAGATTCACCTCTTCCCAGGAATCCTGGCCGACGTCGTTGAGATGGATGCGGCCATTCGTGCGGTCCACGGCGAAATTGAATGGATTGCGCAAGCCGCGGGCCCAGATGGCCTGGTTGATTCCGGTGGTCTGGCTCAGGAAAGGATTGTCGGAAGGGATCGAGCCATCCGGATTGATGCGCAGCAGTTTGCCCAGTGGCGTGCTGAAGGACTGGGCATTGGCGCCATTGGCATTCTCGCCAACCGCGATATAGAGCTTGCCGTCGTTGGCGAAGTGGATAGAGCCGCCGTTGTGATTGGTCGCCGAGCTCAGGGCGGGGAGATTCAGCAGCTGAACCTCGCTTCCGGCCGCCACCACATCCGCATTCCCGGCGCTGGCGGTGAAGCGGCTCAGGCGATTGTGAACCGGCGAGGTCGAGGTCGTGTAATACACATACACGAAGTTGTTGGAGGCGAAGTTTGGATCGAATGCCACGCCGAGCAGGCCACGCTCGCCGCTCGAGTTCACGCTCACCGTGAGAAACGGCTGCGTCAGCAACGCGCCGTTTTTGATGACACGCAGCGCACCACCCTGCTGGGCCACGAACAGACGTCCATCGGGCGCAAACGCCATTGCCGTCGGACTGGCGAGACCTGTGGCCACGCGAGTCTCCGCGAACCCGCTCGGCAACGTCGCGCCGCGAGCCACGACGCTCATGAGGACAAGGGCAAAGGGCGCCACCGACCAGCGATTGCAATGCATTCGAGTGAGTGACATACGGCCTCCCTGGCCTGCGTGTCCGCGATATGGGCAACTGCCGTCTTCGACGAGTTCCCAGCCTATCAACAGTTACCGAAAACCGGCGTGTAGGCGCACGCCGACGCCGCGGATCAGCTCTTGCGCGGCTCGCGGAACGGCCGGTACTCCGCGAAAGAAGTGGGTTTCCACGCGGAGTAGGTCAGGATTGGTGCCGCCACACCCGGCGACGCGTCTTCCGGCCGTTCGTCGTGTTCTTCGTGCTGAAAGAGGTTTTCGTACGCTAGCCGCTGAATGTACAGCGCGACTCGTTGGGTGCGTGGCATGTCGACTGCTCCTCGAAACGAGGAGGCACGTTAACCCGCGCGGCGCCTGTCTCCAGTAGGAGTCAGTCCGAAAAACATGTCGGTGACTCGCGACGTGTAAAAATTTCCCGCCGACCTTTTCAGGCGCGAATGTCGAGCAGCGTCTTGGTCATCTCGTCGGAGGCGCGGACGATCTTCGCCGCCGCGCGCGTGTAGAGGAGCTGCTGGCGGGAATCTACCAGCGCGTCCAGTGTGTCGCGCGATTCAACCGCTGACGAACGCGCGACGACGTTTGCATCCTTCTCCAGGGTTTTCACAGCCCGGTGGATGGAACTCGTCGCGCTCTGCAGCGCGCTCGGGATGGCGGCAATCGATGCGACATCGTTCATGGGTCGAGCATAGAGGCGGGGCGCGCCGCGGTTCTGTGACCAGGTTCCAGTCGTTGCAGCATCGGGCGAAGTTATGCCCGCATCATGGACATAAGTGCGATTCGAAGGCTGGCGCGCTTAGGGAAAAGTACGCCACAGAGCCGCGTCCGCTTGAATCCCGCGCGGACGCCCAGACAGAGAGCAGGCTGTGGATTCCTCAATCTCCCCCGCTCCCCTTCCCTCATCCTCGAGCGATGACGGCGAACTGCTCGACGCCTACTCGAGCGCGGTAACCGCGGCCGCCGAAATCGTGGCGCCCACTGTCGTGCACATCGACGTCAGTGCACCGCGCGACGGACGCGAGCGCCGTGGCAGCGGCTCCGGTTTCTTTTTCACGCCGGATGGATTGCTGCTCACCAACAGCCACGTGGTGCATGGCGCGCGCGAGATCCGCGTGACCACCCAGGACGGCGAGCGATTCGCGGCCGACATCGTGGGAGATGATCCCGACTCCGATCTTGCCGTGATCCGCATGAGCACGAGCGGCGCGCCGCACGTGCGCTTCGGACAGTCCGCCAAGCTCAAGATGGGCCAGATCGCGATTGCGATCGGCAATCCGCTCGGCTTCGATCACACCGTGACCGCAGGCGTCGTGAGCGCGCTCGGCCGCACCTTACGCGCCAGCACCGGACGGCTCATCGACGATGTGATCCAGACCGACGCTGCGCTCAACCCCGGCAACTCCGGCGGTCCGCTGGTGAACGCGCGTGGCGAGGTGATCGGCGTGAACACCGCCATCATCCCCGGCGCGCAAGGCATCTGCTTCGCCACCGCGAGCGACAGCGCGCAGTGGGTACTGGGACAGTTGTTAGCCCATGGGCGTGTGAAGCGTGGCTGGCTCGGCGTTGCCGGCAGCAACGCGCCGCTCGCCCGGCGCATCGCCCGCCACCACGGCATAGAGAACGCGTCGGGCGTGCGCGTGCGGAACATCGAGCCCGGCAGTCCTGCGAAAACCGCGGGAATCGAATCGGGCGATCTGATCGTGAGCTATGACGGCGATGTCATCAGCGGAATAGATAGACTGCAGCAGGTGCTCAATGCGGAGCGCATTGGGCGGAGCTGCGCGGTTGTCGTGCTCAGGCACACGAGGAAGGTCGCGTTGCGGGCGACGGCCATAGAGAGGCCGCAGCAGTAGGCGCGCGTCGGAAAAGAACGGTTGCGGGCGGTCACTTCACGCGCCCCGTCGCCGCGCGGCGACGGTCCTCAAGAACTCTGGGCGTAAGCGCAGGGAATGCGCCCAGATGTCCTACACATTTGTTTGTCAGGACGGCCTACCTTGGGCTCTAACAATTCAGGGTCCAAGGAGTCATCACATGCGTATTTCCCAAGCTTTCATCCCGCTCGTCGCCGCCACGTTGATCATGACCGGCTGCGGCAACAAAGAACCCGCCAGCCGCGTCGTGCAACAGGCCGAAGCGGCGCTTGCAAAGGACCGCCCGGACGCATCGCTGTACGCGAAAGACGAGCTGAAGGTGGCCGAGGATACGCTCGCGAAGATCAAGGCGGACTTCGCGAAAGAGGACTACGACGCCGTCGTCGCCGCCGTGCCCGACTTCAACTCGCAAGAGAAGATAGTGCGCGACACGATCGTCTCCGGGCAGACGCTGGCCGCGGCCGCGCAGACCGAGTGGCAGACGCTGAACGAGGAAGTGCCCAAGACCGTCGAGGCCATCCAGACTCGCGTGGACAAGCTCGCGGCAACCAAACTGCCGAAGGAAGTCACCAAGGAAAACTTCGACGCCGCGAAGGCTGATCTCGAGACCATCAAGGCCACCTGGGCGGAAGCCACTGCAGCTGCCTCCGCGGGCAACGCGCTGGAAGCTGCGGGCAAGGGCCGCACCGTGCAAGCCAAGGCTGATCAGATCAAGAATCAGCTCGGCATGAATACGGCGGTGGCCTCGATCGCCAAGCCGGCTGCCGGCACCAACTAATCAAGGTTGAGCTTCGTATCTGGCCAGGTTCAGCGTTGCTGAACCTGGCCGGTCAGAGGCCGGTTCTTGCGACCAACGTGACAATGAAAACGATTGCGAGCGAGGTGAGGATCCAGACCCATTTCACCTCACCATCCATGTGGTGCTTCATGTTCGCGCCTCCATTCGTTTGAAACTCCGATCGCCCTTCCCTGGGAAATCCGGACGAGCCGCATTCTTCTCTCATTGCGCCGCGATCGTCTCGCGCGATCGTGTCGGTGGTGGCGATGTCCTACATGTCGGCATCCGCCCGGGATACCCACTCTTAGGGAGCGGCCTCGCCAAGCTCCTCCACACCTCTATAACGATTTGAAATAGACGCGATCGGGCGATTGACGGTCAAGGGTTGGCCGGGACGAGAGCTTCACCTGCATGTCGCGCAGCACGATCCGATGCATGGCTCCGACCACGTATTCGATTGGCCGACGTATCCATCTGAGCCACGGCACGCGCAGCTCGTAGCGCGTGACCATCTCGACGCTGCACGAGCCATCCTCGCGCGGCTCGATGCGGATCGTTCCACCCAGCAGCGAGATATGGCTCGCATAGCGGATCGACTGCTCGATCACGTCGAACTCGATGCAACTACCGCTTTCGAGATTCCGGATGCGTTTGGTCAGATAGCCGCCGTCGCTGTATTGACAGCGCGAGACGTCACCCACCTTGCGGTATGCCCCGCTGGTACGCTCCGGCACCGGCAACACGGTGCGCAGCAGCCACGAGGGCGGAAGCTCGATGTGCTCGTAGAAACACACCTTTTCCCAGGCACGGCGTGCCTCACAATTCAGGGTTGCGCGGGTGCAGACGATGTCGGTCATGGGAAGTTCCTCGGCAGTAGTTTGGAGGGGCAACGGCGCTGAACAGCGCCATCGAGCCGATGAGCGAGACTTTGCAATCGGAGAAGCGTGATTCGAGCGCGTGGCCAAGATCCGCGACGCGGTCACGCGTGTTGTCGATGACCCGCAAGCGGTTCAGCAGATCGTGCAGCGCGCGGCTGTGTGCGCGATCGCGGACGCCGTCCGCGACCATCGTGTAGCCGAAGATTTTCGTGCCCGGCCGCGCGAGCGCAGCGAGGTTGTCGAAGACCCGGCCCTTTTCATCGAACGCGCCCGCGAGGCAATGCAAGATTCCGCCGAGCGCGATGGAATCGAAAGCGGGTTTTTCCACCCCGACGATCGGCTGCCACACGTCGCGGACGTGGCAGCTCGGGCGAAAGCGAGCGAGCCGGCGAGACGTGTGCTGCAGGCAGTTCGGCTGCAGGTCGATCAAGGCAAGGCGGGAAAAAGGCCGATCGCAGTGGTCGAGGAAGTAGCCTGTGCCGACCCCGACGTCCGCATGATTGAACGTCACGTGCTCGCGGTAGTGCTCGACGAGGCGCCCGGCCGCGCATCCCCAGAACCGCGGCGCGAAGCCATTGACGACCACGGCGTCATAGGCGGCGAGGCCAAGCCGCGTGTAAGCCTTGATGGAATCGGGAGCTGTCTTTGATCGGACTTCAGCGTGTGTCATGGGGGCACTTTCGCGCCCCGACCAGCCCTGAAGCTTCCTCAACTATCAGTCCGGATCACTTTCCGATTGCGGATTGATCATTCCGGAGCCCGGACTCACGAAAATCTCCCGGCGACTGCCCGGTGAGCTCCTTGAATGCAGCGTAGAAGGCCGACTGCGAGCGGAATCCCGTATCCAGGCTCACCGACAGGATCGACTGCGCCGGCGCCGCGATCAGCAGACGCTTGGCCGCCTCGACCCGCCGGTCGCGCACGTATCGCGAGAAACCCATGCCTAACCGGGTGTTGATGAGCTCCGAGAGCTGGTGCGTCGACAATCCAAGCTCGGCGGCGAGCGAGGCGAGACTCAAGGACTCGTTCTGGTAGGCCTTGCCGTCGGTCATGAGCAATCGCAACTTTTCGAGCGCCGCCGCGACGTCGACCTCGCCCAGCGTCGAAGTGCCATATCTCGCGCGCGCCACCTCGGTGAGGTCGCCCAGGAGATTGGGGTTCGCCACCAGCGCGACCACCATGATCGCGATGCCGAGCGCGATGGCGCTGTTGTAGAAGTAGTAGAACGGCACGTCGCCCACGAACGGAATGGAGAAACCGAGCGCCAGCACCGTGATGGCCAGCACCGTCATGACGACGAAGTACAGGAACTCGAAGCGGAACTGCTTGCGGGACTGACGCAGGCCCCAGACCAGATACGCGAGCCAGATCGAGTAGCCCGCGCCGAAGGTAAAGAGAACAGGCATTGCGATTTCGCGGCGGGGGACGAAGAGCAGCAGGACTGGCGCCAGGTGCAGTAGTGAGGCCGCACGGAACCGTTCCATCGGCAGGATGGCCCAGCGGCCGAAAAAGTAGAACGAGGACGGCGCGATGAAAAGACCGCCGCGATACCAGGGGCGATCGAGTGGCGCAGGAGCCCCCAGGAAATACTGGAAGTGGCCGAGCTGGATCGCGAGCAAGGCACCGAGCAATGCGCCACAGGTGCAGACCGAGATCGCCGATTTGCCAGGAACGTCGATGAAGAATGCGTAGGCAAGAAAGAGCAGGACTGCGGAGACCGCGGAGAAGCCGGCGACGGCGATGCTGAGTTGATCCATCGAGGCGGATATTAGCGGCTACTCCCTTTCGCCGCGTCGGACACTTGGCCTCCCGACCTCCACCGCTTGCCGCCCTGACAGCCGACATCCATGTCGCGGCCCTCCGACCGCCGATAGGAGGCGCCAAAACACTTCGTTAGCTTCCCTCGCACAACAACATCCATGCAGGGAATGCCATGAGAAACTTCGGTCTGATTCTGGTGTTGGCGATTGCCTCCGCCGCCTTCGCCGCGCCCCCGGCGAGTCCGCACCTGACGGTCCACGCCACAGACATCCGGCAACTGGAGTTCAACTATGAACCCGTGCCGGGAGTGGCGACGTACGAGCTCTGGTTTCGCGCTGCCCCAGGCGCGCAGTGGGTCAAATACCAGGAGCACGTCGCACAACGCGGTCCGCTGTTCCGCATTGCCGTGTCCGTGCACCTGCTCGACTGGCGGCAGGCGCGGTATTACGTGGCGGCCTGCAATCCGTCGGGATGCACACCCTCCAACCAGGTCGGCGTCGATGGTGAGCAGCTCGCCGCCATCGGATACATCAAGCCGAGCGCGGCCACCGGCCACCACTGGTTCGGCAGTAACGTCGCGGCGAGCGCGGACGGCAAGACCATCGCCGTGCTCTCGAGCGAAGACATCGGCGCGCAATCGCTCAGTGCCACCGTCCACGTGTATCGCAAGACCACCGCCACCTCGGGGTGGCGGCGTGAGGCGCGCCTTCTGCCGAGCACCATTGGGCCAGCCACGGGACAGCCCTTCCAGGGCGATCAGCTCGCGATTTCCGGCGATGGGAATCTGCTCGTGCTGGCCACGTGGACCGAGGATTCGGCAGCTCAATACCCGGTCGATGAGGTGGGCGCCGTCTATCTATTCCGGCGAGCCGGCACCACGTGGCGGCTGGCGCAGAAGTTGACCGGCCTGGGGGACACGGCCGAGGACTGGTTTGGCTTCATGGTCAAGGTCGACGATGCCGGCCGCACGCTCGTGATCTCGCACAGCTTCGCCAACTACAGCCACGAGGCCGGCTACTATCTTTCCGGCCCGGGCACGCTCGAGATTTATCGCGATCCGGACGATGCCAGCGACCAGTTCGTGCACAGCGCGACCGTGCAGACCCCCTTTGCCGCCGGCTATCTCGGCCGCTGTGACGCCATTGCCTTGAGTGGCGATGGCAACACGCTGCTGCGCGGGTGTTCCGAGAGTGGCACTGCAAACAGCTTCGTGCAGGTGCTCAATGGACCCGGCTTCATCGAAAGCGCCCGCCTGCCCGGTGGCACCACGGACGGTGTCGACGTGAGCTATGACGGCACCCTGGCGGTTGTGCAGGTGGACGATGGCGGTGCCGCTGCGTGGAAACGCGCACCTTCCGGCTGGGTGCGCGATGGTTTTCTCACCGGCATCGACGGAGCCGGGCCTGGCGGGCACCGCCACATCGCGATCAGCCGCGACGGCAAGATCGCAGCGCTGGGCAATTCGGCGGAATTCACCCTTGGGTTGGGCCCTGTCTATCCACCGTACCAGGCTGGCGATGACGAGTTCGGCGGGACTGGCGGCGTCATCGTGCACGAGCACAAGAGCAGCGGATGGGTGGTTAGACGACTGGTCAAGCCCGGATCGGGAAATGCCGGGTGGGCGGGTCATTCCGTCGCGCTCGGCGACAACGGCCGCCTGCTGGTTGTGGGCGCGCCGATGGATGCGAGCGCCGCAACGGGAATTGATGGCTATCGGCAAGATGCATCGGTGCCGGAGCGCGGCGCGGTGTGGGTCTACTGATCCAACAAGGGAAACTGACTTGCGAATATGCGCAAGGGATGGCCGGAGTTGCCCGCGAGGCGGCTACGTCGCCACTCGCCGCGCATTGGCCCACATACCGATCGCGATACAACACCACGCGACGAAGAATCCCGACATGCTGCCGACGGCCGCGAAGAAGGTTTGCGTGTCGTAGCGCGCGCGGGCATACGGCAGCCATTCCCACAGTCCGGCAGCAAGCGAAGCGACCAGCAGCAACCACAGCGCGCCGACCCGCGTTCGCTCGCTGATCTTGTAAGGACGGATGAGCGACTTCGCGGGCAGGCGGTGCTGATGCCGCGCCCAGCGCACGAGTATCCAGAGACCCACCACCGAGCTCAGCCCATGCAATAGATGGTAGACAGGCAACCAGGAGAGGCCCGGCGTGGGGCCGAGCAAGGCGGGAAACGCGTCCGTCACGAAAGTACCGCGATGCGTGAAAGAGTCCCAGAGAAGGTGGGTGACGGCGCCGAGCAGGATCGCGATCGCCGCGCGCGCGATGAGCGACGGCGTGATCGCATCGGTGTGCGCGAAGCGCGTGTGCCACCGGTCAGATAGCAGCGTGATGGTCGCCTTCTCGAGCATGGCGACGTAGAAGAGCCACACGAGCAATCCCACCGGCAAGGCGAAGATGAAGAGCCCCGCAAAGCTGTGCGTCAGGGGCCGGCTCGCCTCGTAAGAAAAGAAATAGCCGAAGTCGGGCGCCATGCTGCCCACCATCAAAGCGGTCAGCGGCAGTCTGGAATAGCGATGCAGCGGCAGGACGGCGGCCGCGTGCGAAACGGTGAAGGGCATTCCGCAGCGTAGCGCCTATCGGCAAAGTTGCCACGTCAGATAACAGGATGCCTGGCGGCGCAGCGACGCGTCACTGGCAGCGGCCTACCGACGCCGACCCTGGCCCCGTCCGTGCCCAGCGTGAGCTGGTCGAAGGGGCAGGTCGGCCTCATCACGTACAAGGCCACCGCGCACTTCGACGACTTCCTCGCCTATCAACCTTGAGGATGAGGCGGCATCGCACGCTACCGTGCATCGGGGAGAGCAACGGACTTCGTCGATGCGCCACATTGGGCAACACAACGCCTTACGGTCGATACTCATCCATCGCTGGTAGCGGGCGCCCTTCGAAGTCGAACAGTGCCTGATTCTCCCATCCGTTGCCGGAAGTCGGATCGGTGGGATCCCAGCCGTTGCCAGGGACCCCCGTCCAGGTCGCATCCCAATAGAATGCTCCGAGGCCGCGGCCGTTCGGCACCGCGCGAACAATGGCCAACACATCGCGTAGATTCGCGGCCTGGCCATCCGGAGTTGGCGCATAGCCTGCAACGAGCTGGTCCGCAGAACCTATGACGTTGCCCCATCCATCAGCGTCGGCGAGAACGAATGGATAGGCGGTTTCCGCAACCACTACGTCTTTGTTGTATCGCGCAGAGATGTCGTTGAGGTTTGCCTGCAGGTCACCCAACGAACCGTGCCAGTAACCGTAATAGGAAAAGCCAATTACGTCGAAATCCACGCCGCGCGCTGTGATGTTGTCGAACCACCAGCGGTAGAGCCCATTGTCGCCGCCGTTCGCCAGGTGCAGCATGATGCGCGTTCTGCTCGAACATGCCCTGACAGCCTGCGCGCCCGCGTTGAGAAGCGCGGCGAGGTTGTCCCAATTGGGTGGATTCCACGTGTGCCCATCGGGCCACAACATGCCGGAGTTCAATTCGTTGCCGAGCTGGATCAGCGCAGGTGTAGTGCCCTGCGCGCGCAAGGCGCTGCAGACCGAAAATGTGTGGTCATAAACGGCTTGCTTCAGCTGCTCGAATGGCAGGGCGGTCCAGGCGGCGGGCTTCGCCTGCTTGCCCGGATCGGCCCAGCTGTCGGAGTAGTGCAGGTCGACGAGCGCCTTGAGATCTGCCGAGCGAGCCCGTCTCGCCATCTGCACGAGCTCGGCTTGGTCGTGATAGCCATCCGCCGGATTGACCCAGACACGAAAGCGGGCGTAGTTCATGCCGTGGTCAGCAAGAATCTCCAGAGCGGAAGGCAGCCGGTGATGCGATCCACCCTCATGGCCACCGTCGCGACGATCGTGTCGGCGCTGCGGATCGACATAGATGCCGCCAAAGTCTTCCGATTTCTTCAAACTGGAGACGTCGGCTCCCAATATCGACAGCTGCGCAGCACCTGGTACTAGTTCGACATCATCGAAATTTGACCACTGTCCGGCCGCGGCTTTTGTATGTAGCGCGATCGAGCAGGAGTGATCATGCACATACCCTGACACCACGATTTGGAGCCATTGGTCGGGCCAGGCAACGGGCACATGCACGCGCTGCGAGCGAGCTCCGCAACTCATTTCCACATAGCTGTCGTTCGCGCCCGAACCCCTGCGCGCCCACGCGCGCAGCGTGTACACGCCATTTCGCAGGCCGCGAATAGTCTGTCGAGTCTCAACTTCGAAATCAGCGGTGCTGAAATGCGTGAGACGAAAACCACCCGCGTGACCGCCCACTTCGGTGAAGTCCGCCTCTGGCATGCCGACGCTTTTCCAGCCCGATGGCGTTCCGACACCTGCGAAATCCGCCTCAAAGCCCGCGTTTGCAACGGCCACGGGCTGCGGCGATTGATCGTGCGCCAACGCCAGCGAAGAAATGAGAGCACCCAATATCCAAGAAACTGAAACCGTGCGTGACATTGGCCTTCCCCCCTGAACCGGCGTGCGCGAACTACCGGGAATAATCATCCTATTAATCATAGAATTCAAGTGCGATTGGAGGATTTTCGCGCACGGGTGGTATTCGCCAGGACCGCGGCCAGCGTCTGCACGCCGCGGATGATCTCCGCTTCCGGAACGCCGCCAAACCCCAGGACCAGGCCAGGGTCGCCGGTGTTCGCCATGTAGCAGGTAGATAGTGCGATCGAACTGATACCGCGAGCGCGGGCAAGTCGCACGACTTCGACGTCGTCGAAACCTTTTGGCAGCCGTGCCGTCAAGTGCATGCCCGCGTCTGCGTTGACGATGGTCAACAGGTCGCCGAGATGCTTCTCGATTTCAGACACGAGCGTGTCGCGACGGTCTTGGTAAATCGCACGCATGCGGCGCACGTGCCTCGAGAAATGTCCTTCGCACAGAAAGTCCGTCAACACCAGTTGATCGAGCGTCTGCGGGAACAGATCGAGGGTCAGGCGCTGCGCGATGAATTTTTCCACCAGCGACGGCGGCGCAACCACGTAACCAATGCGCATCGCAGGGAAAAGTACTTTGCTGAAAGTCCCCGTGTAGATCACCTGGTCCGCGCCATTCATGCCCTGCAGTGCGCCAAGCGGTCGGCTGGAAAAGCGGTAGTCACTGTCGTAGTCGTCTTCGATGATCCAGGCCTGGTTGCGCCGCGCCCAGTCAAGCAGCTCCAGCCGTCGCGACACGTTCATCGAAACACCGAGCGGATACTGATGCGATGGAGTTACGTAGACCGCGCGCGCCGGACTCTTTACGGCGCGCATCGACCGCACCATGAGTCCCTTCCCGTCCACCGGTACCGATTGCAGTGTCGCACCGGTCGCGGTGAGCGCAGCCCTCGCTCCGGGGTAGCCGGGATCTTCAAAGTAAAGGGTATTTCCCGGCTTGAGCAGCACGCGCGCACACAGGTGCAGTGCCATCTGTGATCCGGAAACTATGAGAACCTGGCTGGCATCGCCGGCCACCGCCCTCGCCGTGCGCAGGTAGTCGGCCACGGCGTGACGAAGCGGTAGATAGCCGGCCGGATCACCGTAGGCCATCTGCTCGATCGACATGCCTCGCGCATGACGCGTGACGAGTCGGGCCCAGATCTTTTGCGGAAAATGATCGAGGGCCGGCAGGCTGACGCGAAAGGCGCCGAGGACCGCTTTTGGGGGCAGGATCACGTCGCGCTTGCGCGAGCTTTGCGGACGCGCCGATCCATCACCGAGTATTGACGACGCCACGAAGGTGCCCGAGCCTGCCCGCCCTTCGAGATATCCCTCATGCAGCAGTTGCTCGAACGCGGTCAGAACCGGCAGGCGTGAAATGCCCAACTCTCGTGCGAGCGCGCGCGTCGAGGGAATCCGCTGACCGGCGCGCAGTCTTCCTTCGAGAATCGCCGTGCGGTACCCGTCGTAGATTTGGGCGTAGAGCGGGCGCGCGTCCGCCTTGACGGCAACGAACGGAATGACGGCGTCGTGCACAGATCGCTTGCCCAAGTGGCTATCCCGAGAACATACCTGGTGGTTATTGTGTCATGACCGCATGGGCGGCATCTTGAGCGCATGTTTCACGTCAATTTGTCCGGAAGGCTCCTGATTGCCGTTGCCATGGTTTTGAGTGTTGGCGCACTCAGCAATGCCGCGCAGGCCGAACCTGCCAAGCCCGCGTACCAAACGACAAGGATTGCGCCCGGTCTCTACAGCTTCGGCGCTGGGCTAGCCTTCAACGCCTTCATGGTTACCGACGATGGCGTGGTCGTCATGGACAGCTTCGACAAGGACTTCGCCAACGCCTCGCTCAAGGCCATCCGCAAAGTCACGGACAAGCCGATCCGGTACCTCATCTATTCACACAACCATTACGACCACATCAGCGGCGGCGAAGTGTTCAAGGCAGAAGGCGCCACGATCCTCTGCCACGAGGCTGCGGCCAATTGGCTGAAAAGCCATCCCAGCCCAGACGTCGCGATGCCGGACCAGACGTGGTCCGGCTCCAGGTCAGAGCTGAAGCTCGGCAGTAGTCAGATCAACCTTCTGTATTTCGGCGCGAACCACGGCGAGGGCATGACCGTGTTCCAGTTTCCGCACGAGAAGGTGATCTACACCGTCGATCTCGTCGTACCGAATCGGGTGGGCTTCGCGTACATGCCGGACTTCTTTCCCAAGGAATGGGAGCGCACGCTCGCCGAGATGAGCAAACTCGATTTCGATCAAGTGATGTTTGCGCACAATGCGGCCGTGGGACCCAGGAGCACGGTGGCGGAGCAGCTGAAGTTTCTCCAGGACTTGAGGGCGGCGATTTTCGCTGAGTTCAAGAAGGGCACGCGCTTCATGCAGATTCCGAACGCGGTGAAGCTGCCCCAGTACGAGAAGTGGGATGGCTACCAGGAATGGTTGCCGATGAACACCTGGCGCGTGCTCCTCGAGATCGCGATGGGCGTGTGACAAAAGCCGGCAGCCCGGCACACCCTGGAGAGTAGTCGAACCGGATTGTGGATTTTCGACAGGCTTGCGCGCCCTATTCCGCCGCGACGTGCGCACCGCCGCCGCTGCCCGTTGGTTTGGTGAACCAGACGAAAATGATCAGCACGACGCAGGCGAGCGCCGAGATCCAGAAGTAGTCGATCGAGGACAGTAGATAGGACTGCCCCACGAGCTCGCGATTGAGCGTCGCCAAGGCCGCAGTGTCGGACATGCCGAGCGACTTCAGATGCGCGAGCGCGCCTTGAGTGTTCGCGTCATAAATGCTCGATGCGGCCGCCAGGTGCGTCTGGTGCCACGCCTCCCGCCGGTCCCAGAAAGTGGTCGTGATGGACGTCGCGAAACTTCCCGCCAGGGTTCGCAGAAACACGGCGAGGCCCGACGCCGCCGGCACGCGCTGCTGTGGAATGCCGTCGAAAGTGATGGCCAGGATGGCGACGAAGAAAGTACCCATCGCGACGCCCAGGACCAGCTGGGGCATGACAAAGTCGATGAATGCCGAATTCGTCGTGAGGCGCGAGCGCATCCAATAGGAAATCGCGAAGGCGATGAACGCGACCGTCGCGATCCAGCGCGCATCGGAGCGCCCGAGATAGCGGCCGACGAACGGCGAGATGAGGACGGCGACCAGGCCGCCCGGCGCCGCGGCGAGACCCGCCCAGGTCGCCGTGTATCCGAGCTGGGTCTGCATCCACAGCGGCGTGAGCACGATGTTGCCGAAGAACACCGCGTACCCGAGGCACATCGGGATCAACGCGAGCGTGAAGTTGCGGCTCTTGAAGAAGCTCAGGTCAACGATCGGCGCTTTCTCGGTCAGCTCCCAGATCAGCCACGAGACAAGCCCGACAAGCGCGACGATCGCGAGGATGACGATGAACGGCGACGAGAACCAGTCATCGTCCTTGCCCTTGTCGAGCATGATCTGCAATGAGCCCACCCAAACCACCAGGAGGGCGAGGCCCACCTTGTCGATCGACAGCTTGCGTGTGGGTGTCTCGCGCTTCTTCAGATATGTCCACGAGATGAACGCGACGAACAGGCCGACTGGAATGTTGATGTAGAAGATCCACGGCCAACTCGCGTTGTCGGAGATCCACCCGCCTAACAACGGGCCGCAGATTGGCGCGACCAGGGTGGTCATCGACCAGATCGCCAATGCCAGACCCTTGCGGGCCGGCGGGAAGAGCATCATCAGCAGCGCCTGCGAGCCGGGAATGATCGGGCCCGAGACCGCGCCCTGCAGGACACGGAAGGCGACGATGCTGCTCAAGTTCCAGGCGAATCCACACAGCAGCGACGCCAGCGTGAACGCGAGAATCGAGACGGTGAACGTGCGCACGACACCGAAGCGCTGCATCAGCCAGCCCGTGAGTGGAACGCTGATCGCGTTCGACACCGCGAACGCGGTGATGATCCAGGTGCCCTGCTCGGTCGACGTTCCGAGATTTCCAGCAATGGTCGGGATCGAGACGTTGGCGATGGTGGTGTCCAGCACCTGCATGAAGGTGCCGAGCGCCAGGGCGACGGCGGTGATCCCTAGCGCCGCGCCCGCCATGTACGCAGGTTGCGCTGCCGGCGCTGCCGGCGCTGCCGCGCTCGCCGTCGCACTCATGACGCGGTGGCCACCCGGGTGACGGACTTGTGGTTAGAGCCGGTGTGCGCGTTCTTGATCACGGCCGCCGCGGAATTCTCGCGGATGATGTCGGCGACGCGCTGATCGATCGACGGATCATCCCCGGCGCTCTTCTGCACGAGGTTCGGCACGGCGCGCAACTCACCCGCGACCAACGTACCGGACGTGTCACGCACGTCGATCTCCGCGCTCATCGAGAGCCCCAACCGCAGCGGGTGTTTCTTCACGTCTTGCGGATCGAGCGCGATGCGCACCGGCAACCGCTGCACGACCTTGATCCAGTTTCCCGAGGCGTTCTGCGCCGGCAGCAGCGCGAACGCGCTGCCACTACCCGCCGACACCCCGACGACCTTGCCGTGATATTCCGCATCGCCGCCGTACAAATCGGCGCGCAACGTCACCGGCTGACCGGCGCGCACGTGGCGCAGCTGGGCTTCCTTGAAGTTTGCATCCACCCAGACGTCGTCGAGCGGCACGATTGCCATCAGCGGCGTTCCCGGCGCGATGCGCTGGCCTAACTGCACCGCGCGCTTCGCGACGACACCGTTGATCGGCGCGGCGATGCTCGTGCGCCGCAATGCGAGCGCCGCGTCGTGGTATTTGGCCGCGGCCGCCAGCACTTCCGGATGCGTCGCTATTGTCGTTCCTTCGATCTGCACGGTGGTGGCGTCGAGCTGCTGGCGCGCGCCTTCGAGCGCGGACTTCACGCGCGTGATGGCATCGCGCGTGTGCGCGAGCTCCTCGCCCGACACCGCGCCGTCGGATACGAGCGTGGCGCGGCGCGCGTAGTCGTCTTCCGCCTGCTTCAATTCGATGGATCGCGCACTGACCTGGGCACGGAGCTGATCGGCCTGCGCATACAGCCCGCGCACCTGGCGGACCGCGCGTGCAAGGTCGGCTTCCGCCGCCGCCACGCGCACCTTGGCGTCCGCCGGATCGAGCTCGATCAACGCCTGGCCTTGGGTTACGCGCTGCGTGTCGTCGACGCGCACGCCGAGCACGGTGCCGGGGATCTCGCTCGTGATCTGCACGACGTCGCTCGCGACGTAGGCATCGTCGGTGCTTTCGTAAAAGCGCGCCGAGAAGAACCAATACGCGCCGTAGAGCACGGTGGCGACCCCGACGACCGCGCCCAGGATGAGAAAGCCGCGTTTGCGTTTGTTGGTCGTGGGAATCTCGGTGGCTGAAGCGTTCATGAATTGTTCCTTGATTGATTCCGGAGCGCGCGTCAGGCGCGCGACGAAAAGTTTCCGCCGACCGCGAGCAGCAGCCCGATGCGGGCCATCGCCTGCGAATGCAGCACGTCGACGTAGCTGGTGCGCGCGCTCAAAACCTGCGTTTCGGTGGCGAGCACGGAAAGGTAGTTAGCGAGGCCCGCCTGGTAGCGTTTCTGCGCCAGGCGGTAGGCGTCTTCCGCCGCGGCCAGGGATTCACGCGCCTTGCCGAGCTGCAATGCGCTCGAGCGCACGTAGGTCAGCTGGTCCGCGGTCTGCTGAATGGCGGTGACGACGGCGCCGTTGTAGGCGGCGATCGCCAGGTCTTCGTTTGCAACCGCTCCGCTGTATTGCGCCTTCAGGCGCGGCGCGCTGAAGATCGGCAGGCTGAGTGCCGGGCCCGCACCCACCGTGTGGTTGTCCCACTCGATAAGTTTGTCGAGACCAATCGCCTCGAATCCCACGAACGCTTTCAGATTGACGTTTGGGTAGAACGATGCCCGCGCCGCCGAGCGCAATGACTTCGCCGACTCTGCTCGTGCGCGAGCGGCCAGGATGTCCGGGCGTCGGCCGAGCAGATCCGCCGGCAGGGAATCTGGAACCACCAGCGCGGCTTCAACGGCCAGCGTCGGCCGCACGATGTTCGCGTACTCGCTGGCGCCGCCACCGGTCAGCGCGACGACGCGATGCACCGCGACGTCGCGAGCGGATTCCGCCTGCATCCGCCCGAGTTCCGCCTGCGGAACGGCCGCCTCGGCCTCGCGAAGCTCGACGTTCGTGTCCAGCCCCGCGGCGATCCGCTTGCGCGTGATCTCCAGGATCTGCCGACGTTGCGCTTCGGATTGCACCGCGATGTCCACGAGCGAATACGCGCGATCCAGATCCAGATAGGCCTGCGCGAGAGAGGCAGTGATGGCGAGGCGCGCGGCCGCGGCATCGAGCCGCGTCGCGTCGGTGGTTGTGCGCACGCTGTCGATCAACGCGCGCTGCCGCCCCCAGAGATCGAGGTCCCACGAGAGACGCAGGCTGAGATCGCCCGACCAATACGTGTTGCCGGCGAGCGGCGGTGGATAGATGTAGTTTTCCGGGTAGCGTTGCCGCGTCACTTCGCCCGAGATGATCGTGTTCGGTTGACGCGTGCCCGTGGCGGCTTGCACCTGCGCCTGCGCAAGGTTGATGCGCGCCAGGGCTTGCTGGAGGCTGGGGTTGTGCTCGAGCGCGGCTTCGGCCAGCCGCTCGAATTGCGCGTCGCCGTATTCGTGCCACCAGTGCGCGTCCACGGCCGGCGCGTTCGTGGTGCCGAGGCCGAGCGCCGCGTCCGGCGTCAACGTGAGCTGCGGTTCATTCTTCGGAGGCAGCACGCAGCCGGCGAGCACGAGAGCTGTCGCGAATGCCAGCACGCGAGAAGTCAGGCGAGTGCTCGGGCTCATGCTTGAGCCTTTTCAGAGGCGCTTTCCGCTTCGGCGTTCAGCTCGCCGACGCGCGCGATGATCTTGCGCAACAGACCCTGCATCTGCTGCACCTCGGCCTTGGTGAAGCCGCTGAGCGCGCCGTTGAGCGTCTCGACTGCCAACGGAATCAGCGAGTCGACCATCTTCCGGCCCGAGGACGTCAGCTCCAGATCGACGATGCGCCGATCGGCTTCCTGACGACGCCGCCCGATGAATCCGCGCTCGTCGAGCTGGTCGATGAGCCGCGTCATCGCCCCGCTGTCGTGGCGGAGTTCCTGGCACAGCCCGGCTGTCGTCGTCGCGACCTCGTCTCGCAGGTTCATGAGCACGACCCACTGCTGGAAGGTGATGCCTTGCGATGCGAACACCGCTTCGATGCGGTCGTGCATCAAGCGCTGCGTACGTTTGACGAGATAGCCGATGCTGTCCTGAAAGTTGAACGACTCGGCGGAGTAATGCTGCCTGGACACTTGCTGCCTCGACATTGACTGCCTGGGCAGCGATTAAATCATCGGCGGGCCGGGAAATGCAAGCGATCGAGTGTCGGTGATCGCAAATTTGGGTTGCGGCGCGCTCGTTTCGCGCAGACGCGGCATGGCCCTACAAGGCAACGGCGCTTGCTCCGGCAATTGTCCGCTTCTGGGCGTCGCAATCTCGGGGACTTCCCGTGACGATAAGGAATCGAGCAATGCTGAACACCGGATACGGCGGCCTTCTGGGCCTGCTGATACTGATCGGCGACGTCTGGGCGATCATCAATATTTTCCAGAGCTCCGCTTCCAACGAGAAAAAGCTGCTTTGGACAATCGTGGTGCTGGTGCTGCCGGTGCTCGGCCTGATCCTGTGGTTTTTCCTCGGGCCACGGGGCGGCAGGACGTAGGTCGCATCGCCCCGCGGCTAGCAAGAAGGCCCGCTCACCGCTCTACTTGCCCTTCGCGCGCCTCGGCTGGCGCTTCGCCGTGCGCTTGGCGGATTTGCCCTTGCCCTTCGCTGACGACTTCGCCTTCCGCTGACGCGCCACCTGCTTGCGCAGTCGGGCTTCTCGTTCGAATTCCACTTTCGGCACCAGATCGGCCAAGTCCTCCATCGAGTAACACGGGCGGATCTCCAGAATGCCCTCCTCGCCCGGCATGGGGTTCGGGCAACGCTTCGCCCACTCGACTGCTTCATCCATCGACTTCACGTTCCAGATCCAGTAACCCGCCACCAGCTCCTTGGTCTCCGCGAAGGGACCATCGATCACGACCGACGCGCCACTGTCCGAGAACTTGATGCGTTTGCCCGCGCTGCTGGGCTTGAGGCCGTCTGCCTCCTGCATGATGCCGGCCTTGACCAGTTGCTCGTTGAACCGGCCCATGTCCGCGAACAGCTTGTCCGTTTCAGGGGGAAAGATGCCCGTTTCGCTGTTGGGCGTGGCTTTGACGAAGACGAGGAACTTCATGGGAGCTCCGGTGAATTGATGTGCCTGAAGAGTAGTCGAGAGGGGTTGTGGATTTTCGACAGGCACACCGCTAGCCGAACGCGATGTTCAGGACGCGAACGCGGTCACGTTGGGCGCCGTGCAGGTGACAGCCGTCTTGCCTACACTGGCCGCGCCTGCCTCTGAACCACGCTTGCATGAACACGTCCGCCTTACGCTCCGCCGCACTAATGCTTTCTCTGTTCGCGACTCTGTTCGCAGCGGGATGCGCGACGACGGGCGGCGACCGCGAGGAATCCGAGCCGACCATCATCGACGCCACGCCGGGTCCCGCGGACGAGGCGGACGCAACCCCGGAAACAGCACCGGTCGCGGAGGAGTCAAAGGAGAAAGAAGGCGAGGTTCCACTGGCCGTTGCCGAGACCGAGAAGCCCGAAGCTCCTATTCCCGAAGTGGTCGTCCAGGGCGGTCGCCAACGTCACGAGGCGATCAACGACCTCGTCACCGAGGCTCAAACTCTGCTCCGTGGCTTCGAGCTCCATTACATCCTGACCGGAAAGGGCAAGCGTCAGGCGCTGCGCGGTCGGCCCGTCGCTTTTGCGCTCTGGAGCGAGGTGAAGCAGGAGTGGGTCATCGCCCAACTGGAACTGCCGCGCCCGCCGATCAAGTGGAAACCCGGCCGCAAGCCGCTGCCCTTCCGCTCGCTCACGTCTGGAATCGAGGCGCGGCACGTGAAAGGCACCGGCGCCGAGCGGTTGATGTTCGCCTTCTCGCGCGATGGCGAGCCATTGAAGGTATATGGGCGAAAGTTCCCGGTGTTCGACAACAAGCTCGTGAAACGCAGGCAGTGGGCGGCCGTCGTTGCGACCGCCAAGCCCATCGTCTATCTACCCTTCACCGAAGACACCTTCGATCCCGTTTTCGTCAGCGGCGGCAAGGAGTTCCTGGTGGCCACCGCGGCCAAGGCGCTGGAAGAGTTGCGGCTCGCGAAAGTGCCGAGCGCCGCCTTTCCGGGCGGATTGCTTGCCGACTCCATTCCCCTGGAGGTCGTCACCACCCTCGCCGTCATCGAGCAGACCGACGATCGGGATTACGTCGAGAAGCAAGCGCTCGCCTTCGACGAGGTGCTGAGCCAATACGGTCTCAAGCAGGACGAGGCTTTTCGGTACAGCGTCTCCAGCGCAAAGGCGCTTGGACCCATGCAATTCACCAACCGCAAGCGCCACGGCACTTATTCAATGGTGGTTAGACGGTGCCCTGAAGCCAGGCTCGACCCGGTATTCGAGACCGGCGCCACGAATCTCAAGAATGCCATGAAGGCGGCGATCTGCCTGCTGGACCTGGAGCTTGCGCAGATGCGATCGGACATTCGCGAGGCGTACGAGAAGAATCCCGCCGTGCTGGGAATCTTTCCCGTCGCCGCCTACAACGGCGGACCGCGAAACGTGAACAAGCTTTACGGCGTGTTGAAGCGGATGAAAGTCGAGCTCGGTGAGCTCAGCCGCGCGCAGGCGGAGGACGCTGATTCCGAAGTGAAGTGTCCGTGCGTGTGGAAGGCGGAAGGCGATGAGATTCTTCCGGTGGCGATTCCGCGATATAACAATGAGAACCGGTGGTACATCGAGAAGTACCAGAGCATCGTCAGCCTGTTTGAGTGACTGCCGTCATGGCGCATGCTCACGTAAGCCTCGCGTAAGTCCACACGTCGGCGGCGCGCCGCCCTGACAGCGGACTCGCATTCCTGCCTCTCCCGCGTCCGATGTTGACGCCTCGACACCGCGGGTAGCTTGGTGCAGCAAACAACACCTGCGACAGGGAGTCGTCATGAAAGTGGTTTCCAAGCTCATCCTCGGCATGGGCCTGCTCACCTGCGCGTCCGCCGCGCTCGCCGCGCCACCGCCCGCACCCACCATCACCGTCGCCGCCACCGACATCAAGCAACTCCAGTTCGACATCACGCCGGTGCCGACCGTGGGCTCGTACGAGCTGTGGTTCAAGGCGCTCCCGGGCGCGCAATGGGTGAAATACACCAGCACTCCCGCGCAGCGCCCGATCATCCGCATCGGTACGTCAGTGCATCTGCTCGACTGGCGGCAGGCGCGCTACCGCGTGAAGGCCTGCAATCCGAGCGGCTGTACCTCATCGAACGAAGTCGGTGTGAACGGCGAACAGTTCGCCGCGATCGGCTATTTCAAGCCCGCATTGTCGGGGCCGGACAAGTACTTCGGATTCAATGTCGCCGTGAGCGCGGACGGCACCACCATGGCAGTTCTCGCCGCAGAGAAAATCGCTCATGTAACCACGAGCGCCGCCATTCACGTCTATCGAAAGACCACGTCGACTTCACGATGGCGCCTCGAAGCCCGCCTCTACCCGAGCCCGAACCTGGCGGGCGGCGGATATTCGACTACCGGCGATCCCCTCGCAATCTCGAGCGACGGCAAGACGATCGCCTTCGCCAACTGGGTAGAAAACCAGTACACCGGCGCGGTCTATCTATTTCGCCGCCGCCCGGACGCCTGGTACCAGACACAGAGGATCACCGGAGACAATTCCGGAGGGGCCGACCAGTTCGGAATCAACGTGAAGCTCGACGCAGCCGGCAAGACGCTGGTGGTCGGGCGCAACCAATCCGGCGGCGCGCATCGCGAAGGCACGCTCGAGGTCTACCAGGATCTGGACGACGGCAGCGATCAGTTCGTATTCGCCACGACTTTGCCGACGCCGGCGTTCGACGCTCCGCACTTGGGATGGTGTCGCGCGATTGCGTTGAGCGAGGTGGGCCACATCGTGCGCTCCTGCTTCAGCGGCGACAACCTTGCGTTTTTCACGCAGGTGTTTACGGCGATCTCCTGGGCACCGCTGCAATATGCGGAAACCGCGCGGCTGCCCGGCGGCACGGGCGCCGAGGTCGCCATCGACTTCATGGGCGAGCACCTGCTCGTCCAGGATTACAACCAGGGCCACAACTTCGTTGCGATGTTCCGGCGCGACGCGAGTGGTTGGGTGAAGGACGGCACGCTCAGTCCCTTCCCCTCCCCTGACGGGGTGACTCACTCGGCCATGAGTGGCGATGGCAAGATCGTCGCCGTCGGGTGGAATGACGACACTCTCGTCGGTCGTGGCCCGTTGTTTGATCCTGATCGCGGCACCGAGCAATCCGGCACGGTGGCGATTTATGAACGCCGCGCATCCGGCTGGACGCTGCGCCGATTCGTCAAGGCAGACACCGACAACGTTCTCCACTCCTTCGGCTGGGAGGTCGCGCTGAACCAGAACGGTCACGTGCTCGCCGTCGGCTCGCCGTACGACGCGAGCAAAGCGATTGGCATCGATGGCGACCGCGAGGATGATTCGTTGCCCGGCCGCGGGGCGGTGTGGCTGTACTGACAACCTTCGCGGTCCGGCGGATGCCGCCGTAGAAGTGTAATCTCCGGGCACTGCCGATCCTCCTACCCGGCGACATCAGCTAGCAACATGAAATACTTTGTCCGTCTCCTGGCGGCTTCACTGCTTGCCGCACTCCTGCACGCTCCGGCCGCCTTCGCCACGAATCCGCTGATCCTGGATCAGTTCACCGCCGATCCCACCGCGCGCGTGTTCGAGGGACGAGTCTATGTCTATCCCTCGCATGACATCCGCGAACCGCCTGGCTACACCGGGCGCCCCAACTGGTTCGTGATGGAGGACTACCATGTGTACTCCTCCGCGAATCTCACCGATTGGACCGATCACGGCGTGATCCTCACGCAGAAGGACGTGCCCTGGGCCGATCCCGCCGCGTTCGCCATGTGGGCCCCGGACTGCGTGTTCAAGGACGGGAAGTATTACTTCTACTTTCCCGCGAAGGCGAAAGACGGCAGCCGGAGGATTGGCGTCGCCATCGCGGATTCACCCGCCGGCCCGTTCAAGCCGCAGGCTAACTACATCGAAGGCGTGACCGGAATCGACCCCGGCATATTCGTCGACAAAGACGGCAGCGCGTACATGTACTGGTCCGCGAAAGACGCGCTGGTGATGGCCAGGCTCAAACCCAACATGCTCGAGATCGAGGGCGCGCCTGTACCCATCGACAACCTGCCGAAGAAGGGCCTGCAGGAAGGGCCGTTCGTGTTCGAGCGCAAGGGCGTGTACTACCTCACCTATCCGCACGTCGCCAACAAGATCGAGCGGCTGGAATACGCCACCAGCGCCTCGCCCATGGGGCCGTTCAAGTGGGCCGGCGTGCTGCTCGATGAATCCGCGAGCGGCTGCTGGACCGTCCACCAATCGATCGCCGAGTACCAGGGCCAGTGGTATCTCTTCTATCACGACCGCGATCTGTCGCCGTCGTTCGACAAGCGCCGCGCCATCCGCGCCGACAAGCTGTACTTCAACGACGATGGCAGCATCCGCAAGGTGACACCCACGCTGCGCGGCGTCGGGCTCGTGAGCGCCGCGAGCCAGATTCAGATCGATCGCTACAGCGCGCGCAGCGGCGACGCCGTGTCTGCGTCGTTTCTCGACGACGCGAATCCGCCTGCCGGATGGAAGGTCACGTTAGGCACCGCGCAGTCCTGGGCGCGGTTCAACGAGGTCGACTTCGGTCGCGGCGGACAGAAGAAGATCGAGGTGCGCGCCAAGGCCGGTAGCAAGGGTGCGCTCGAGGTCCGGCTAGATAGTCCGGACGGGCCGGTGATCGCCCGGGTCAAGGTGGATGGGACGACGGATTGGAAGGTTGCGAAGGCCGGCGCGAAGAAGGTGCCGGCCGGTGTGCATGATCTGTTGGTCACGCAGACGGGCGCTCACGCCGTGGAAGTGGATTGGGTGAGCTTTCGGTAAGGCAGTGCCGTAAGACAAGCAGAAGCGATGCGGTAGGCCACGGCAAACCCTGACGGAGATTTTCCGCTGCACTCACTGTGGCCGCCGATATCTCGCGCGTACCCACTTGGTAGCCTGAGCTCAGAACTCGAACTATCAGGGATCCGCCATGAAAGCATTTCGTATCGGCGCTTGCGCGCTGGTGTCGCTGGCTCTGCTCAGCCCGGCGTGGGCGGACGTCCGCACGCTCCATCTCACGCAGAAACTGGCGCCGCCGGCTAACCAGACCTTCACGAATTGGGGCCAGGCCGTGGCCATCGATGGCGGCGCCATTGTCGTGGTGGCGGCCTATGAAGGCGGACAGGCAGCGCTGCTGTACCAGCTCGGAAGCAACGGCAAGTGGAACTACCGTCGCGTCCTCACGTCCGTGACCGGACCGTTGGTGCGCACCAGCGTGCGCATGAAGAACGGCATCGCCGCGGTGCAGTTTGGCGATGCGATCTCCATCTTCGAGTTTTCCGGCGGTGACTACGTGCCTGGCCGGAGCGCCGCTCCCATCCGGCATCCCGGTGGTCTAGCTATCTCCGCCGACAGCATTCTCATCGGCGGCGACGACTGCGATTACGACGCCGTGGTCTACCAGAAAGGAAGCGACGGCAACTGGGGCATCACCGGGCGCTTGGACGACAATGCCGGCGAGTGCCGCCCCCAGGGTCTCGACGTGGAACTCAACTACGACTACGCGCTGCTGCGCGTGCCTTCCACCCACGAAGTGCAGGCGTGGCGCCGCAATGGCACTGCGCTTGCGTGGGTTCGAGCTGGTGATTTGAACGTGCCGCCCGATATCCCGACGTCAGCCGGGCCGGCCGCGTTGCAGAAGACGACGGCCGTGACCCCCAGCTCCGTCGTGTTTCGCAGAAGCGGCGCTACGTGGACTCAGCAAGGCACGGTGATGCCCGTGGACTACGCCAATGGCACAAGCCCGATCTACGATTTGAAATATCGCGATGGCGTGCTGCTGACTACCGAATTCTGGCCCAACGGCAATCCCGCGCAGCCATACGCCTATCTAGAGACCTCCCCCGGGAAGTTCGAGCACCTTGCCATCCTGCAGAGCGAGTTCAGCACCGTGAGCCTCGACATATCCGGCCGCACCGTGGTGGCCATCACGCAGGACTACGGCGGTCGACACGACGTCGTGCTGTATGTGCTGCCCACGCAGCTCAAGGCGCCGCCGCCGATCTTGAACGATTTCGAAGATCATGATCTTTCCGATTTCACATTCAGCGGCGGGCAGTACGCGCTGGCGACGCGCGGCACCGACGATGTGTTGGCGCAAGACAGTGGCACCGGCCTCGGTGTCGCGCTGATGGACGGCAGCGAGACGAGCGACCTGCAGCGCGTCGAGGCCGACATCACGCCCACATTCAGCGCCACCGGTGGCTGGGTCGGTCTCGTCGCGCGGTACGTCGACGCCGACAACTATTACTTCGTGGCCATCCGCAGCGACAACACGTTTGGCCTCTATCGCCGGGTGAATGGCGCCGACACGCTGCTCGCGGATGCAACTTCCCTGGGCGTCAGGCCCACGCATGTCGCTCTCACGGTGGATAGCGCGGGCGTCCACGTGCTGGTCAAGAGACAGGACAACAGTCTGAACGAGCAGTATGTGGCAAACACGACAGACACCACGCTTCGCCACGGTCGCGCCGGCCTGGCTACCTTCAAGGCGCGCGCGGACTTCGACGATGTGCGCTTCGCCGCCACCGAACAAATCATCCTGATGACCAAGGACTACGACAATTACGGTTACGACTTCGGCCGGCCCTTCACGGAGCGCGGCGGCGACTGGCAAGTCCAGGAGAACGAATCCGGCGATCCCATAGCGGTGTCGCAGCTCGACATGAGCGGCTATGCGCTCGCCACCATTGGCACGCCGGTCGAGAACCTGGAGATCATCACCGCCGCGCGTGTCGAATCCTTCGGCAGCTCCGACGCGGGCGCGTGGCTCGGATTGCTGGCGCGTTTTGTGGACCCGGGAAATTACTACTACGTTGCCGTCCGCAATTCGAATCAGATACAGATTCGCAAGAAGGTGAATGGTGTCATCACCATCCTCGCCTCAGCGAGCTTCACGGCCGTGCCTGGCCAGACCTATGCATTTCGCTTTCGCGTGATCGGCGACATGCTGCAGCTGTTCGTCAATAGCGCGCTGGTTGCGAGTGCGCATGACGCGGAGATCAAGAGCGGTCAGTACGGCATCGGCACGTATCGGGCCGCGGCGACGTGGTCGAACTTCACGGTGTTGCAGCCGTGAAGTTCGCAGGGCGCGCGTCCTGACGCGTTACATCGCCGCCGGCTGCGAGATGTGCTCGTGGGTTACCAGCCACTCGCCGCCGCGTCGTTCGAAGCAGGTGGTGCCGCGAACCCAGTAGCCCGACTTGCGGCCGTCCGGCCGCGCGCCCGTGACGAGAGCCAGGTAGTGACAGAAGGCAGCGGGCTCACCTGGCACGATGCGCAGGTTGTGGAGCTCGAAGCCGAGCGGACCTTCGAATGAGTCGAACCAATGTTCGAGGTTGTTGCGATAGGCGCTGGCGCCGACGACGTTGAGTGATGCGCGGAGGTCGAAGACCTCCACGTCCTGGTCGTAGAACGTCATGAGATGGCCGAGGTTCTTGTCGCGGATGGCTTGCGCAAGCGCTTCGATGCGTCGGCGGAGGACGGATTTGATGGAGTCGCCCGGCTGGCCGCCGGGGGTCATGCTGAGGATGCGTTGGTCGGGCGCCTCGCGCGCACGGTCCGCGGCGGCGCGGCTTTCAACGTCGGTGATACGGGTCATTAGCAGACGTTAGCCGTAGGCTGCGGTGCGGTCTGTCAGCGCATCGCGCAAGAGGCGTAAGTGGGCCGCGGCTGAGTCGTGGAACTCGTCTTCGGAATCAGTTCTGGCCTATGCGCGGCTCGCCACGCGACAACCTCGCCGATCAATCGCTTTGCCTCGGCGATGCAATTTTCGGCGGTTGAGTTATCACTATCGCGACTCTTGGCGAGACGCTCATACAGAAGACTTGCGACTTGGCGCTCAAGCTCGCGCGGCGATGCGCGTGTCGCGGAAGGAGAAGATGACGGCGCCCGGCGCGACTTCGCGCATGGACTCATCACCCTTTCCTTCAACCGGAATTGAATTTTTGTCCTCGTCTTGCTCCGCCGTCTTGCGGCCCGGCCGTCACGGAGGACGGAACGATTCTTGCTAGCTGTCTCTTGCTAGTTAGATTCAAATACGGAAGAACAAGAGTTCAAGGGAGCTGAACATGCGCATTTCTGCTTGGAGCCTCTTGGCGGGATTGCTCCTGCTCGTCCATCTACCGGTCCACGCCCAGACATCTCCCCCCGCAGCCCCGGTCGTGACCGCCGGCGCGAATCTGAAGGAACTCACCTTCGACTGGGACCCGGTGCCGGGGGCTGGTACATACCGACTCCTCAAGAGGGAGAGACCCGGGGAAGCCTTCACCCGTATCGGCGACCCGATTCCGGGGTCCCGCACACGCGTAGGCGTATTCGTCGCGGCACATCTCTTCAACTGGGATGCGACCCGGTATGCCATCGCCGCCTGCAACTCCGCGGGATGCACGCGATCTGCGCCCATCGATCCGAAACCATTGATGCTCGACGTCATCGGCTACGTAAAGGCGTCCAATACCGAGCCCGTCACGCTGCCGGGATCCCAGTTCGACAATTTCGGCCACCACACCGCCATGAGCACGGACGGCAGCACGCTCGTCGTTTCGGCGCCGGGCGAGAGCAGCAGCGCCAGCGGGGTCAACGGAGATCAGTTCAACAACGACTCGCCAATGTCCGGCGCGGTCTATGTGTATCGCCGCGACGGCCGGCGATGGCGTCAGGAGGCCTATCTCAAGGATCTCGTGGACGCGCCGTTCATGTCGTTCGGGAGCGGGGGCGGCGGTGGGCAAGGCGCGCTCGCGATCAGCGGCGATGGCACATGGCTCGCCGTGGGCGCGCAGGCAGAAACGGTGAATGGGGTCGCTGCCGCAGGGCGTGTCTATCTATTCTTTCGCGACGCGAGCGGGACCTGGACCGTGCACTCGGTGCTCACCGCGCCTGCTCTCGCGGGGCGCATCTTTTTCGGCTCTTCACTCAACATGTCCGAGGACGGGACGCTGCTCAAGGTCTCTGTCCTTATCCCCGGAAACGGGTTTGAAGTGCAGACGACCAGCGAAATCCACTTCTTCGAGCGCAGCGGCATGACCTGGACTCTCGTGGACACGCTGCCCACGCTGTTCCCGGAGTGGGACTGCAGACAATCCGGCATGAGTGGCGATGGCCTCACGCTCATTGTTGTGTGCCACAGCGAACTGATACTAGGTGATCGCCTGGTGACGCTCAAACGCATCGGTGGCGAATGGGTGCGCGTGAACGAATTCACGTTGGGACCGAGTAACGTCAATCAGCCCGTCGCACTCGACCATCACGCCACGCGCATGGCTACGGTGGAAGCTACCACCTCGAATTTCGTGATCCTGCATGGCTGGAACGGGAGCGAATGGGTGCGCGAGGTTGCGCTGCCCGCCCCGGCCGCGGCGCCTGGCGAAGGCGATACCTGGGGATTTCCGGTCGTGTTCAGCCGCGACGGCCGAGTGGCTGCGATTGCAGATCTGTTCTCTCGCGTCGCCGGCGTTGGCGTGATGAAATCCTTCACGCGGAACGCGACGGGCTTGGCCGAGGGTGCGGTGCTCATCTACAGGCGCGCGCCGGATTGCCCGACCTGGCGGCTGCGTTCGGTGCTCAAGGCCCCGAATGCCGAGGATACACGGGAGGATATCTTCGGTTCGTCGGTGGCCATGAGCGGCAACGCCAAATATCTCGCCATCGGAGCGCAGTTCGAAGACAGCAATGCGCGCGGCATCGATGGAGATCGCACGAACAACGACTCGAACGATGCGGGGGCGGTCTATCTCTACTAGCTATTGACGCGTAGGCAAGGTCGATTCGCCCATTGACGAGTGAGATTGACGCTCGCATGCAGAGGCGCCGCGGCTGCTATTCGCTACTGCTCTTTCGCCGGCGGTGACGCCAGAGAAAAGACCACCGCGCGAAGTTCCTTGAACTGGCGCTTCGTATCCGCGTCCATGACTGCAACCGACTTTTCCAGCACGTCGAGCTTGCGTGCGAGCTGAGCGTTGGTTTCCAACATTGACCGCAAACTAACAAATGCCCTCACGATGTAGACGCTCATCGCAGCGGCGCGCGGACTGCTCAAGATCGTTGCGGCCATCACCGCGCCATGCTCGGTGAAGGCAAGTGGCGGATACTTGCGATGCTGGCCGCGGCCGGTCTTTAAGATCGCAAATGCGATCTTAAAGACGCAAGCTCCTGATTTGTCAGCCTCAGTAGAAAGTCATCCGGGAATCGGTCGGCATTGCGACGGACTTGCTCGTTCAAGCAATAGGAGCGCGCGATGCCGAGGGCGGCGATGCGCGTGTCGCTTCGGTGCAGAAGATGTCGCCCGGCGCGACTTCGCGCATGGACTCGTAGAAGGGATTGCGGGCTCTGTTAGCGTTGCGCTTGGGCGACCAGAGATAGTCGCGGCTGACCAATCGTGCGGGCTCCAGGCTTGGCGCGCGCCGAGCGCCACCATGGCCTGTGTTTGAAATAAAACTTACTCCGTGCGGGAGTAGGATTAGTCAACACTTGATGCCCGGTTGGTTGGCAACCGCTCCACTGAACCGGGCCATGTCCAAAACCACCTGCCTATCGCGTATATCCAGTGAAGACACGCCATCCGAATATAAGGACATTCATGAACAAGCTGCTTGTTTCGAGCGCATTGCTCGCCACCGTACTCGCGGCACCCCTGCCGGCACTCGCCGATCACGACGATGACTCCCACTCGGC
>DASYKM010000040.1:0-8183 GCA_035995425.1 Steroidobacteraceae bacterium | reverse complement strand
GGAGATGGCGCGGCGTTTTCAGGAACGCAGCCTCGTGCCCGATCTCATCATCGCGAGCGCCGCCACGCGTACGCGTGAAACCGCCGAGACCTTCGCCAAGGTGCTGGGCGTGGCCGGCCGGCTGCTGCAGGCCGATGATGGGCTGTATCTTGCCGAGGGCGATTACATCCTGACGGCCATTCGCGCCGTCGGCCCGCGAGTCGGCCACCTCATGATCATCGGGCACAACCCGGGCATCTCCGCCGCGGCGATCTCGCTCGCGCCCGAGGCGATCACCAACGATCTGCCGACCTGCGGGACGCTGACCATGAGCGTGAGCTGCGCCACCTGGAATCTCATCGACCGGCGCTGCGTGCGGGACTCGGAGCGCGATTCACCGCGCAAGTTCTTCGACTTCGGAGGTTGAGTATGCAGGCATGGATTGCCTCGATCGTGCTGGTGACAGCGGCGCTGCTTTCTCCGCCGGCGGGCGCGGACCCCGCAATCGCGCGTCGCAAGGCGGCAGTTGTGGAGTTCCTCGGCCGCCTGCAAGCCGAACACCGCACCTTGTACGGTACGCAGGTCAACGAATTCGAAGCCTTCCTGCGCTGCGACTCGGTGGATCGACTGGTCGCCAACATCGAACACGAACCGGCACTGCTCGGCCTCGAGCTCATGTTCGCGCAGGAGTACACCGGTTACGAAGACCTCCTGGTCAAACATGCCGTGGAGCACACGCGCCGCGGTGGACTGGTGACGCTTGCCTGGCATGCCCGTAATCCACTGCGTGTGTGCGTGCGCGGCGAGGGTTACGAATGCAGCCGCGGCCGGATGCCGCCAGAGGAATTCGCGCGCATGCTCGATCCGGGCACGCGCGAACACGCGTTGTGGCTCGCCGACGTGAAAGCGGCGGCGAAGACTCTGCGTCGGCTGCGGGATGCCGGTGTGGTCGTGCTGTTCCGCCCATTGCACGAGATGAACGGCGACTGGTTCTGGTGGGGTCGTCAACCGGCCCTCCCGCAACTGTGGGATGCGCTCCACGAAGAGCTCGAGAGACACGAGGGTCTGGACAACCTCGTCTGGGTCTGGAGCGGCGATCGTGCCAATCCGGAAGCCGCGACCTACTGGCCGAAGTCGTTTGCGCCGCAGGTGGCCGGCACCGACGTCTACGAGAACGATCCCGGCAGTGCGCAATTCACTGACGGCCACGCCAACATTCGCAAACTTTTCGCGCAGGGGCCATTCGCGTTCACCGAGATCGGGCATCTGCCTTCGGATGCCGTGATCGAGCAAACCCAACCGGTATGGATACTGGTTTGGGGCGGCAGCTTCATCGATGCGCGGTTGTCTCCACGCCAGCCTTGCGAGAGCTGCAACACGGCCGCGGAGCTCAAAGCGTTTTTCGCCAAGCCTCGCATGATGCGGCTGGCCGATATGCCAACTGATGTACGCAAGGCGATTGCCGGCGGCCGGCCCGCGCCCATGCCGCGCCGGCCGACTTGCCCGGCGACACTGTTGCCCTAACTGCTTCGGGCGACTTGCGTGATGTCCACGACCGCGCCCTGATCCCGCTCACGTCGCACGGTAGGCCCGGACATCTGCAGGTCACCGATCGTGCAGCAGTCGCGCCCGGCCTGCTTGGAGCGGTACAACGCCTCGTCGGCGAGCCGGATGAGGGTCTCGCGCTCGCGCGTCATGGTCGAATCGGAGATGCCGAAGCTCGCGGTGAACACCGGCGAGCCCGAGAGCAGATGCGCCTGGGCGAGCGCGATGCGCAGCCGGCCGACCACTTCCGCGGCGCGTTCGGCATTGGCGCCGGGCAGCAGCAGTGCGAATTCCTCGCCGCCCCAGCGCACCACGTGATCGCGGTCGCGCACCACTTCGCGGGCAGTGTCGGCGAACAGCTTGAGCGCGCGGTCGCCGGCCTCGTGGCCCTGCGTGTCGTTGAGGCGCTTGAAGAAATCGAGGTCGGCCATGACCACCGCGAACGCCGAGTCGACCGCCATGAGATTGCTGAGCACTTCTTCGGCCGCGCGCCGGTTGGTGAGGCCGGTGAGACTGTCGGTGCTCGCCTGCAGCTGCGAGCGCTCGAAAGCGCGCAGCGTGCCGATGCGCGTGCCGGCGTGCACACCGAGCGCGGTGAGCTGCGCGATCTGTTCGGGGTTCGGCGGCTTGCCCTTGGCGCCGGTCACGTGCAACACGCCGAGCGCGCGCCCCATGAAGTTGACGGGGACGCAGGCGGCGGAAATCGATCCGCCCATGCGCCCTAACAACTTGGGGCAGGCATTGAGCGCCTCGGCGTCGGGAAATATCTGCGGGTGGCCGCGACGGACCGCGATGCAGCTGTAAGGCGACTCGACACCGCAGTTGGGCGAGCCGTTCTTGGGATGCACGCAGGCGCGTTCGAGATGTGCGCGGGAAGAGTCCGCCAGCAGCAGCTCCATCGGATGCACGTCCGATATCGCGCCCATGGCGCGCGCGATGACGCGATCGGCTTCGGCTTCCGAGTCGGCCATTTCGAGTGCTTCGACCAACTGGTTGCTGAAGGTGCTGCGGCCGGCCTCGGAGCGCAGCCGCGTCAGCATCCCCTGCATGGTGTCGGCCAGCAGGTTGATCATGCGCGCAAGGCCGCTGACTTCGTCGGAGCCATGGGCATCGCAGCGGTTGTCCATGTCGCCGGCGGCCAATGCCTGCGCGACTTCACCCACCGTCAGGATCGAGTTCCGGATCGAGCGCGCCAACGCCCACATCATCAGGCCTACGAGCAGTGACGCGAACACCGCGCCGCCGATCACCCAGGCAGTGACGGTTCCCGCGCGGGCGGCCTCGACGAGCACGCGGGTCTCGACCCGATGCAACACCGCCCGCATGCGCGTCATCGAATCGCGCAGGCCCGCCTCGAGAGCCGCGCGCCGCGGCTCGAGGTCCGCGAATGCCCAGGCGGTCGCCCCGCCCGTGTTCTCGCGCAGGTTCGCTTCGGCGCTCTCGAAATAACTCGCCGCCGGCTGCCGGAGGCTATCGGTGATGCCCGTCACTTCCGCGGTCGCCGGCAGTGCCCAGGTGAGATCCAGTTGCGCGCGCAGCGCATTCAGGACGGTTTGCTGACCTGTGCCAGGCACGGCACCGGCGGACTGTGATTCGGCGGCGCTGCTGGTGAGGATGGTGAGTGCGCGATCGAGCGATCTCTGCACGGCGGCCACGCGCGCGAGGTCCGCGCTTGCCTCGGACTGCAGCTCCATGGCGCGCAACGCGCCGAACAGCACCCCGCCTCCGCACAGGAGCAGGATGCCGAACATTATGTAGAAGCGACCGATGATCGGAATCGAAGCGAACCACCGGCGCGTGTTTCGACCTGTCATTTACTGTCCCGCCCCTCCGGCGAATCGCGTATCTCCGTATCGGCGGAACCGGGGTGGACATTAGGGGCGAGGGGCTCGCGCGGCGTTACAGCGCGGGACGCAGTCCGCAGTTTGCGCAACCCGCGGAGGATTCCTACGTGCTAGGGGTCACCTCAGAGCGCCGCCAGCGACAGCAATCCGGCGTTTCCGCCAATCGCCGCCGTGTTCGTGGTGATCGTCTGTTCCGTGGCCATGCGCGGCAGATAGTGTGGACCACCGGCCTTTGGGCCGGTGCCCGAAAGCCCCATGCCGCCGAAAGGTTGAACGCCAACGACCGCACCGATCATGTTGCGATTGATGTAGACGTTGCCCACGCGCAGCGTGCGCGCGATGCGCTGCGCCAGCCCGTCGATGCGAGTGTGGATTCCGAGCGTGAGCCCGTACCCGAGCGCGTTGATCGCGGCGACCACCGCGTCGAGATCGCGCGCGCGATAGGTGACGAGATGCACCACCGGGCCGAATACCTCACGCTGCAGCGCCCCGAGCGATTCGATTTCCACGGCCAGCGGCGCGAAGAAACGGCCACGCGAATTCACGGCGGCTGGTGCGCGGTGACTCCACGGCGCGCTTTTCAGTTGCGCCGCGTGTCGCGCAAGCATCGCCATCGCCTCGTCGTCGATCACCGGCCCCACGTCGGTGCCGAGCCGCGCCGGATCGCCGAGCACCAGCTCGTCCATGCACCCGGCTAACAAGGTGCGTACGCGCGGCGCGATTTCTTCCTGCACGAGCAGCACGCGCAGCGCCGAACAGCGTTGTCCCGCGCTGTTGAAGCCCGACTGTACGACGTCGAGCACCAGTTGTTCGGCGAGCGCCGAGCTGTCGGCCAGCATGACGTTGAGTCCACCGGTCTCGGCGATCAGCGTGCCGATGGCGCCGGGCCGCGCGGCCATGGAACGCTCGATGAGCCGCGCGGTTTCGGTGGACCCCGTGAACACCACGCCGGCGAGGCGCGGATCGCGCGTCAATGCGCCGCCGACTTCCGCGCCATCGCCGGGCACGAATTGCAGCGCTTCGGCGGGAACACCCGCCTGCAGCAGCAGACCGGTGGCAAACGCCGCGGTGAGCGGCGTCTGCTCGGCAGGCTTGGCCACCACGGTATTGCCCGCGGCCAGCGCCGCGGCGACCTGGCCGGTGTAGATGGCCAGCGGAAAGTTCCACGGACTGATGCAGCCGAACACGCCCTTGCCGCGCAGCCGCATGAGATTGCGCTCGCCGGTCGGTCCCGGCAGCGCGGTCTCGTGCGAGAAATCGCGGCGCGCTCGCGTGGCGTAATAGCGCAGGAAATCGACGGCCTCGCGCACTTCGCCGATGGCGTCGGGCAGCGTCTTGCCGGCTTCGCGCACGCAGCGCGCCACCAGCGCCGCCGTCTGCTCCTCGAACAGCATTGCCGCGCGCTCGAGGATGGCTGCGCGGCGTTCGCCGCCGGCCGCGTCCCAGTCTTCCTGCGCCCGCAGCGCGGCGCCGATGGCACTATCTACCGTGGCCGCATCGGCCAATATGCAGCTGCCGATCCGCTCGGAGGTGTCGGCGGGATTGAACAGCGCGCTGGCCTTGCCGGCTCGCGTCTGTCCCGAGACGATGGGCGCGGCGCTCCAGGGTTGTTGGGACGCACGCTCGCAATCGCGCAACAACGCGTCCACCGCCTGCCCATCGGCGAAATTGAAGCCAGCGGAGTTGCTGCGTTCCGGCGAAAAGAGGTTGGCCGGGAGCGGAATGCGCGGATGCGCCACCCGTTCGAGCGCGTCGACTTCGGCGACCGGATCGGCCACCACCTCTTCGGCTGGCAGGCTCGCGTCCACGATGCGGTTGACGAACGAGGTGTTGGCACCGTTCTCGAGGAGGCGGCGCACGAGGTACGGCAACAGGTCTTCGTGCGCGCCGACCGGCGCATAAACACGGCAGGAAAATTTTCCCCACGGCCCGCGCACCACGCTGTCGTACAACTCCGCACCCATGCCATGCAGGCGTTGAAACTCAAAACGACTGGCGTCGCCAGCGAACACTTCGGCGACGTGCGCGATGGTGTGCGCGTTGTGCGTGGCGAACTGCGGATATATGCGGTCGCCGGCGCTCTCGAGCAGGCGCGCGCAGGCGAGGTAGGACACATCCGTGTTCGGCTTGCGCGTGAACACCGGGTACCCGGCGAGGCCGCGTTCCTGCGCGCGCTTGATCTCCGTGTCCCAGTAGGCGCCCTTGACCAGCCGCAAGGCGATGCGCCGGTCGGTCTCGCGCAGGCGCTTGATGAGCCACTCGATGGTCGAATACGCGCGCTTCTGGTACGCCTGCACGGCCAGGCCAAACCCGGCATAGCCACGCGTGACATCGCTCGCCAGCAGTTTGTCGATCAACAACAACGACAGTTCGAGCCGCTCGGCCTCTTCGGCATCGAGCGTTACGCCGATGCCGGCGTCGCGACCCATGCGTACCAGCGACTCGATGACCGGATAGAGCTCCGCCAGCACCTTCGGCGCCTGCGCGAATTCATAGCGCGGATGCAGCGCCGACAGTTTGATGGAGATGCTGTGGCGCGCGGTGATGGAATCGCGCGTCTCGACCGCGCGGCCGACGGTGGCGATGGCGGCGGCGTACTTTTCGCGATATCGCTCGGCATCGGCGCGGGTCAGCGCTGCCTCGCCCAGCATGTCGAAGGAGTAGCGATAGTCACGCTCTTCCTTGCCGGCGGCGCGCGACAGTGCGCCGCCGATGTCGCGCCCCATCACGAACTGGTGGCCGAGAATGCGCATGGCTTGTTTGAGCGCCGCGCGTGCCACCGGCTCGCCGAGTTTGCCCACGAGCCGCGCGTACCACGAACGCGCCTCGCCCACCTCGTTGCGATCGAGCGCGACCACGCGACCGGTGAGCATGAGACCCCACGTTGAAGCATTCACCAGCATGGAGTCGGAATCGCCCAGGTGTTCATCCCAGGCGCCGCTTGGAATCTTGTCGGCGATCAGCCGATCCGCGGTCTCGCCGTCGGGAATGCGCAGCAACGCTTCGGCGAGGCACATGAGAATCACACCCTCGCGTGACGCCAGGCTGTATTCGCGCAGGAAGGCATCGAGCGCTCCGCCGCTGCCGCGGGCCGCACGCACTGCTTGCACCAGCGCCAGCGCCCGGCCGCCGGCGTTGCGTGCCGAGGTTTCGGACAACCGCGCCTGATCGGCGAGCATGCGGACCAGTGACTGTTCTTCAGTGAGGTATTGCGGATTGATGGCTCTCGCCACGAAATCCGCTCGTTCGAGCCTGGGAAAAATGGTCATGGCGGAAATTCTATTGAATTAGCCGTCGGGCGTCCCAATAGCCGGGGCATGAGCTCAACAGTCGCCGCCGTGACCACGGCCAGTTTCCCCGACGAAGTGGTCAACGCCTCAGCTTCTCAACCTGTCCTGGTCGACTTCTGGGCGCCCTGGTGCGGGCCCTGTCGCATGCTCGGGCCAGTGCTCGAACAAGTGGCGGATGAAAATGCCGGCAGGGTGAAGGTCGTCAAGGTGAACACCGATGAAAACCAGGATCTCGCACAGCAGTTCCAGATTCGCAGCATTCCAGCCGTGAAGCTGTTTCGCGGCGGCCGAGTGGTCGACGAATTCGTCGGCGCACAGCCGCTCGGACAAGTGCGCGCGTTCCTCGAGCCTCATCTGCCGCGGGCTTCGGCGGCCGAGCATGTCGCCGCGCGCGGGCTCGCCGAACAAGGTGACTACATCGCCGCCATCACTCAATTGCGCCAAGTGGCCGAATCGGATCCTGGCAACCTGGATGCACGGCGCGACCTGGCGCGTTACCTTGCGCTGACCGGCGATGTCATCGAAGCCTCGAAGGTCCTGGGACAGCTGCCGCCGCAGGCGCAAAACGATCCGGCATCGAACGCGGTGCGTGCGCTCATACATTTCGCCGCCCTGGCCACCGACGACGCGTCACGTACCGACACTTCGCGTGCCGGCGCGGCGCGTGCGCTGCTCGGCGGCAGCCCCGACGCCGCCATCGAGTCGCTGCTCACGCGCATGCAGGGCGATCGCGCCTTTGCCACGCGCGCCGGACGCGAGGATCTCCTGCAGGCGTTCGCGCTGCTGCCCGCCGACGACACACGCCTGACCGGCTGGCGCCGGCGCCTCGCGGCGTTGCTCAACTAGCTAGTCGCTCGCCGCCTCGCGCTTGAGGCGTTCGGCCTCGTCGTGTCCGAGGTATGCGTGGATGCCCACGCGCGCCAGGTACAGCAGCGGGATCAACACAATTGCCGCGCCCATCTTGTAGATGTAATTGACGGTGCCGACGGCGAGAAATTGCGGAATCGACCAATGCTGCGGGCCGATCACGAAGGCGATGTACAGCACGATGAAGCTGTCGAGCAGCTGCGACACGGCGGTGGATGCGGTGGCGCGCAGCCACACGAAGCGATCGCCGGTCATGCGCAGGATGCGGTGGAAGATCACCACATCGATGAGCTGGCCGACGAGGAACGCGATGATGGAACCGCAGATCGTCCAGAGGCCTTGCCCGAACAGGATCGCGTAGGCCTTCTGGATGTCGGGAACACCCATGTCCTTGTTTATATCGACCCAGAACGTGGCCGGCGCCAGTGAGATGGCGGCGTAGGCCGCCAGGAACGAGTACGCGATCAGCCCGACCGCGATCCACGAGATGAGCCGCACACCGCGCACGCCGAAGTATTCATTGATGACGTCGGTCATGATGAACACGAACGGCCACACCAGCACGCCGGCCGTGAAATTGAGCGAACCGGAAATTCCGAACAGCGACCAATTGAACGGCGCGGCGCCGAGCGTCGCTTCCAGCGCGAAGATCTTGACG
>DASYKM010000039.1:0-3110 GCA_035995425.1 Steroidobacteraceae bacterium | reverse complement strand
GTCGCGGTGGCGACCGCGAGGCCCACGAATGCATTGATGAGTGCGGCCGCGACGAAGTCGATGACCGCGCCGTCCTGCACACCCAGCGACCAGGCGATGGGCAACAGATAGACCAGGCCGAAGAAGGCCATCATGAGCCCGAGGATGTGAGCGACGGCTAACAAGGCCTAGGGCTCCGCCGGATTCAACGCCCGCCGGGTCCGGAGAACAGGCGCTCCACCTGCTCGACGTGGCGCCGGTCGGAGAGGAACACGATCACGTGATCGTCGTTCTGAATCAGGGTGTCGTGATGGGCGATCATGACATTGTCCCCGCGCACCACGGCGCCGATGGCCGCGCCGTCGGGCAGCGGAATGTCGCCCACGCGCTTGCCGATCACGCGCGAAGTCTTGTCGGTGCCGTGCACCACCGCCTCGAGCGCCTCGGCCGCGCCGCGTCGCAACGAGTGCACGCGCACCACGTCGCCGCGGCGCACGTGCGCCAGCAGCGAACCGATGGTGATCGTCTGCGGCGAGATGGCGATGTCGATGTTGCCGCTCTCCATGAGCTCGGCGTACGAAGGCTTGTTGATCAGCGCCATCACTTTCTTCGCGCCCAGGCGCTTGGCGAGCATCGCCGAAAGGATGTTGGCTTCTTCGGAGTTGGTGAGCGAGGCGAACACGTCGCAGCTGTCGATGTTCTCTTCGATCAGCAGCTCTTCGTCGGCGGCGTCGCCGTTCAGCACGATGGTGTTCAGCAGCAGCTCGGAGATGCGCCGCGCGCGTTTTGGATCGCGTTCGATGAGCTTGACGTGATGCTGCTCTTCGAGCTTGCGCGCCAGCGACAGGCCGATGTTGCCGCCACCGGCGATGACCACGCGCCGCGCCGGGGCTTCTTCCTTGCGGATCTCGCTCATGAACTTGCGGATGTCATCGCGCGCCGCGAGGAAAAACACTTCGTCGCCTTCTTCGATGACGGCTTCACCGTCCGGCTTGATGTTGCGGCCGGCGCGGTAGATAGCCACCACGCGCGCTTCGGTGTTCGGATGATGTTCCTTGAGCTTGGCCAGCTTCTGGCTGACCAGCAGGCCGCCCTTGCGCGCGCGAATGCCGACCAGCCGCACGCGGCCGTCGGCGAAGTCGAGCACCTGCAGCGCGCCCGGAAACTTGATGAGTTCGGCGATGTACTCGGTGACGAGCTGCTCGGGGCTGATCCACACGTCCACCGACAGCGCCTCGTCGGCAAACAACTTCGGGTGGCGCGTGTATTCGGAGGAGCGGATGCGCGCGATCTTCGTGCGCGTGCGGTACAGCGTGTACGCCACCTCGCAGGCCATCATGTTGACCTCGTCGCTCGAGGTCAGCGCCACCACGATGTCGGCCGATGCGGCACCCGCGGCTTCGAGCACCGATGGATAGGCGGCGTTGCCGGCGACCGTGCGGATGTCGAGCCGGTCCTGCAGGTCGCGCAGGATTTCCTCGTTGGTGTCGACGACCGTGACTTCGTTGGCTTCTTCGCGCGACAGGTGGTATGCCGCGGTGCGCCCGACTTGGCCGGCGCCGAGTATCACGATCTTCATGGGGGCGGTATTGTAGCCGCACCGCACCCGGGAAAACCGCTTGAATACCTTAGAACCACGCGTTGCGCGCGAATTCCGCGTGCACTTCAGCACCGGCCAGCCGACACGCGCCGACCAGCCCCTGAACAACACCTTTGGCCTGCGGGGCGAGGGCAAGCTGATCGTCGATGCGAACGGTCTCACCTTCGAGGGCGAACGCAGTGGTTTCAAGCTCGGGTTTCGTGGCCCGCCGCGCATCGCGCTCGCCGACGTGGCGAACGTCGACTACAACGCCGCCAGCAATGCGCTGCTGATCCGCTCGCGCAACGGCGAGCACTACATCATCGTCTGGGCGACTTCGCGCGAGGACGCGGAGGGCCTCTGGGCGTTGCTGCCGCAGGAGAAAACGCCTGAGTTCCTCGCGGACCAGGAGCATCACGACCGCTTTGCCAAGGCCATGTCGGTGCTCGGTGCGCGCAGCTTCGTCACGCCGTCGATCATCGCCATCAACGTCGCGGTATTCATCGCCATGCTGTTCGCCGGCGCGGACCTGATGAACCCGAACGCCGCCATTCACATCCGCTTCGGCTCGAACTTCGGTCCGCTGACCTGGACGGGCCAGGAATGGCGCCTGCTCACCTCGGCATTCCTGCACTTCGGTCTCATCCACATCGCGTTGAACATGTATGCGCTGTACCAGGGCGGCGCGCTGGTCGAGCGCTTGTTTGGCAGCACGCGCTTCGCGCTGATCTATCTGCTGGCCGCGATCTCCGGCAGCGTCGCGAGCGGCTGGTGGGATCCGCTGCGCAATAGCGCCGGCGCCTCTGGCGCGATCTTCGGCGTGTACGGCGCGCTGCTGGCGTTCCTCGCCGTGCGCCGCGCCGACATCCCGCCGAGCATGCTCAAGAGCATCAGCAGCAGCGCGTTGCTGTTCTGTCTCTACTCGCTGTTCATCGGCTGGGCTCACCCGCTCATCGACAATGCTTGTCACGTCGGCGGGTTGTTAGCCGGATTTCTGTCGGGAGTGATTCTCGCGCGTCCGTTCACGCCCGAGGCACGCGCGGTGGCGCAGCCTGCAAAGCTCGTGATCGCGGCGCTCGCCATCGGGCTGCCGTTGATCTTGCTGGCGCAGCCGCTGGTCGCCGAAAATGGCAGTCACGCCGCGGGCCTGCGTTTCGAGCGCGACCTTGAAAATTTCGGCCCCGTCGAAGCCGACCTGGTGCGCAGGCAGACCGACATCCTCACGTACCAGCCGAACGTGCGCGTCAACCGGCTGGAGATCGCGCAGCGCCTGCGCCAGGAAGTGCTCATACCCTGGCGCGAAGCGTCCAAGCCGTTGCTGCAATCGGCCACGTTGCCGCAGGACGACTCGCGTCCGGCACGCGTGCAGGCGGCGATGCGCGACTACCTGCGCGCGCGCGAACAATTCCTGGCGCTCAAGATTCTCTCGCTGGAAAGTGCCGATGTGTCGGATGAGGCGCGCGCCGTGAACGCCGATCGCCGCCTCGGCATGGCCCTGAACCAGCTCGACGTCCTGCAGCGCGAATAGGGGTGGTGCTGGGCGGAAAAGGGG
>DASYKM010000038.1:0-9524 GCA_035995425.1 Steroidobacteraceae bacterium | reverse complement strand
CGTCGGCGGGCGGAAAGAACTCGAAGGAAACGGCTACAGGTCGTTGACGGGACATGGAATTCCTAGGTCGGAAACGTTTGCAGGACGGCCGTTAATTTAGCGCACTGGAGGGAGCGCGTTAACGCCATTCCTTGACTATTTGCCGGCGGCTTTTAGCATGTTTGCACCCAATTTACCGGCGTAATAGGTCATGGCTGCCCAAAAAATAGACAAGGTCGACGCAAAGATCATGCAAATCCTGTCGAAGAACGGTCGCATCAGCTGGCGTGAGCTCGCCGACCAGATCGGCCTGTCGCTCACCCCCACCCTGCGGCGCATCCGCCGCCTGGAAAGCGAAGGCGTGATCACCGGCTACAGCGCCCAGTTCGACGAACTGAAGCTGGGCTATGGAATCACAATGTATGTCTGGGTGTCGCTCGAACGCCAGGTGGAAGAAACCCTCAAAGTCTTCGAACGCCGCATCGCCGACGTACCCGAGGTGATGAGCTGCTATCTGATGACCGGCGAAGCGGACTACGTGCTGCGCATCGTGGTGCCGGACCTCCCTAGCTATCAGCGATTCATGCTCGATGTGCTGACGCGCATTCCGGGGGTGTCGCGTATCCAGTCGGGCCTCGCCATCAAACCGGTTTTCCAGCGCGCCGCGCCTCCAATTCCGCGTTAGAGATTTTTCCGACGCGCCTGTTGCGCAGGCTCCTTGTCCGATATTTCCTACGCGCTCTAACTGAGTTGTGAGACTCCGCCGATTTCCCGGCCATAAATATCCTGCGTCAATACGCGCGCTGTGTTTGGACAGCTCGCACCGATCCAGACGCAGGAAGCAGAGTTTGAAAATGGCCAAGCACCGGGTAGAGCGTACTGAACTCCAGAAAGCCCCGACGGGTATTCCAGGACTCGATGACATCACCAACGGCGGACTGCCCCAGGGCAGGCCGACGCTGGTCTCGGGCGGTCCGGGATCCGGCAAGACATTGCTAGGCGTGAGTTTTCTCGTGAACGGTGCGCAGCAATATGCCGAGCCCGGCGTACTCATGACTTTCGAGGAGAATGCCGCCGAGCTCGCGCAGGACGTGCGCTCGCTCGGTTACGACCTGGACGCGCTGGTCGCGCAGAAGAAGCTCATCGTCGACTACATCCATGTCGATCGCAGCGAAATCGAAGAAACCGGCGAGTACGACCTCGAAGGGCTGTTCGTGCGCCTCGAGCATGCCATCAAGGAGATCGGCGCCAAGCGCGTCATGCTCGACACCATCGAGACCTTGTTTGGCGGCCTCAAGGACGCCGGCATCCTGCGCGCCGAGCTGCGGCGCCTGTTCCGCTGGATGCGCGACCGCGGCATCACCGCCGTGGTCACCGCCGAACGCGGCGAGAAGATGTTCACGCGCCAGGGGCTGGAGGAATACATCACCGACGCGGTGATCTCGCTCGACCATCGAGTGCACGACCAGATCTCCACGCGCCGTATCCGGGTCGTCAAGTACCGCGGTTCGACGCACGGCACCAACGAGTACCCGTTCCTCATCAATCGCGACGGCATCACCGTCTTGCCCGTGACCTCCTTGCTGCTCGAACACGAGGCGCCGAGCGAGCGCGTCTCCACGGGCCTCGCGGCACTCGACGACATGATGGGCGGCAAGGGCTATTACCGCTCGAGCACGGTCTTGCTGTCGGGCACGGCGGGTACCGGCAAGACCACGCTCGCGGCGCAGTTCGTCGACGCCGCTTGCGCGCGCGGCGAGAAGTGCCTGTACTTCCTCTTCGAGGAATCGCCGCAGCAGCTCCTTCGCAACATGAAGGCCGCGGGCATCGATCTGCAGCGGTGGTTCGAAAAGGGGCTGCTCAGGTTCCACGCCGACCGGCCCAACCGTCACGGCCTCGAGACGCACCTGCTGGAGATGCACCACGCGGTCGAGGTGTTCGATCCGGGCGTGGTGATCATGGATCCCATCACCAATCTACTCGCGGTGGGTTCGCAGACCGACGTGCGCGCCATGCTCACGCGCGTCATCGACTACCTGAAGACACGCGGCGTCACCGCGCTGTTCACGAGCCTCGCCACTTCCCCGCAAAGCCTGGAAGCGACCGAGGCGATGATCTCCTCGCTCATGGACACGTGGATTCTCGTGGCCATCAACGAAGAGAACCGCAAGCGCAATCGCTGGCTGTACGTGCTCAAGTCGCGCGGCATGCCGCACTCGAATGACGTGCGCGGATTCGAGATCGGCGACAAGGGCATCCGCCTCAGGCCCCTCGGCAATGAAAAGCCCCGCAAGGCAAGGAGACCCAAATGAGCGAGTACGCGCTCAAACTGTATGTCGCCGGGCAGACACCCAAGGCCGTGCGCGCATTCTCCAACCTGCGCAAGATCTGCGAGGAGCACCTCGAAGGACGTTACAGCATCGAGGTCATCGACCTCGTGGAAAACCCGCAGCTCGGCCGCGGCGACCAGATCCTGGCGCTGCCGACGCTGGTGCGACACCTGCCGACGCCTATCAAGAAGATCATCGGTGACCTGTCGAACACCGAACGCGTGCTCGTCGGTCTCGACCTCCGACCGCGCCGGCCCAGCATGTGAATGACGACTATCTCCATGCGATGGCAGCCGCCGACCGGGAGGTCTTCGTGCTGCGCCTGTACGTCACCGGCATGACGCCACGGTCCACGCGCGCCATCACCGCCGTGCGCTCGTTGTGCGAAGAGCTGCTGCACGGCCGCTACGACCTCGAGATCATCGACGTCTACCAGCAGCCGGCGCTGATCCGCAACGAGCAGATCGTCGCCACGCCGACGCTCGTCAAGAAGGGCCCCGAGCCGCAACGTCGCATGATCGGCGACATGTCGGATCGCGCGCGTCTGCTGCTCGGGCTCGGGCTGCCCGCGGAGCTTCCGGCATGAGCATCGACGAGCTCGGCATCGAAGAATTGCGAGCGCGTCTCGCCGAGGTGGAGAGCAACCTGCAGGCCATCTACAGCGGCGAGATCGATGCGCTGCTGCTGGCGGATGAAAAAGGCGAGCGGCGTGTATTCACCCTCCGCGGCGCCGATGCACCCTACCGCGCGCTGGTCGAGCGCATGCAGGAAGGCGCAGCCACGCTTTCCATCAGCGGCGACATCGTCTATTGCAACCAGCGATTTGCCGATCTGGTCTGCGCGCCGCTCGAACAGGTGTTCGGCGCGTCGATCGGCAGATTCCTGCCGCCGGCCGAGAGTGAAATCCTGCGCGCCATGCTCGAGCACGGCTCCGGTCGCTACCAGACGCGGCTGATGCTGAATGGACAGAAGGCGACCGAGGTACAGGTGACCCTGTCTAGCATCGTGCTCGAAGAGGTCGAACATCGCACGCTGATCCTCTCCGACATCAGCTCGCTGGCGCGCGCGCAGCGCGAGAACCGTTCGAAGGACGAATTCCTCGCCATGCTGGCGCACGAGTTGCGCAATCCGCTCGGCGCGATCCAGGGCGCGGTGCATGCGCTGGCGCTGCTCAATCAGACCGAACCCATGTCATTGCGGGCCACCGGCATCATCAAGCGCCAGGTGGTGCACATGGCGCGCCTGGTGGACGACCTGCTCGATGTCGGCCGGGCCGTGACCGGCAAGATCGTGCTGCAGCGTGTGCCGGTGAATCTCGCCGAGGCCGTCAAGGCGCAGGTCGCGGCCATCGCCTCGGGCAATCCCAACAACCACGGCCACATCGACCTGGTGTCGGAACCCGCCTGGGTGAGCGGCGATCCGGTGCGGCTGGAGCAGATTGTCGGCAACCTGGTCTCCAACGCGCTCAAGTTCACGCGTGGCGACGGAGTGATCAGTGTTTTTGTCGGACGTGACGGCGACGACGCGGTGATGCGCGTCGCGGATCAGGGCATCGGCATTCCCGCCGACATGCTGCCGAAGATCTTCGACCTGTTCGTGCAGGCGCACCACACCATCGACCGCTCGCGCGGCGGATTGGGCATCGGCCTCACGCTGGTGCGGCGCCTGGCCGAGCTGCACGGTGGAAGCGTCACCGCCGCCAGCGAAGGCGATGGCCGCGGCTCGACGTTCACCGTGCGCATGCCGACGGTCGCCGCGCCGAAGACCGAGAGCGAAGCGGCAGCCGCGGCAGCCACCGGCGACGCGCCCCACCGGTCGTTTGAATCACGTCGCGTATTGCTGGTGGACGACAACCACGATTCACGCGAAATGTACCGCGCCGTGCTGCGGGCGCACGGCCATGAAGTATGCGAAGCACCCGACGGCGAGCGCGCGCTGGCGCTGCTCGAGCAGCGCACGCGCGACCGGCCGCTCGACGTGGCGTTCATCGACATCGGACTGCCCGGCGGCATGGACGGCTACGAGCTGGCCCGGCGTATCCGCAACCACCCGCAGGGGCGCGACGTGCGCCTGGTCGCCCTCACCGGCTATGGATTCCCCGAAGACCGGCACCAGTCCAAGCAGGCCGGGTTCGCGCGCCATCTCGTGAAGCCGGTCGAGCCGGAGGCGTTGCAGCGCGAGCTCAACGCCGTGACTCGCCCGAGCTAACTAGAGGGGCGTGGGTGCAATGCGAGCCGCGCCCCCTATTGCGGTGGCGCTTCGGCGAATTGCGGAATGCCATCGGTGATATCGAACCACGGGGCCTTGGACGCCACGTGCTGATGCACGGTTGCGTGCATTTCCGGATCGGAATCGAGCGTGCCCACCGGCACCACCACCCAGCCGCGCCCCGGCGAGCGGCGCGGCATGGCGCCGCCACAATGGCCGCAGAATGCGGTGCCAAAGAATTTGGCCTCGGGCAGCTGGAAGTCGACTAACAATTCCTCGCCCTGGATGACCCGCAGCGCGTCGATCTTGTACGCGAGATTGGTGGCATGCGCCGAACCGCGCGCGTGCCGACAGCGGCTGCAATGGCAGTGGCGCATCACCAGGGGCCGACCGTCGATTTCGAAGCGAATCCTGCCGCAGGCGCAGCTGCCACTGACCACCCCCTCGCGCCCGGCGCGCGGCTCGGTGTCGACGGCATGCGCACCCCAATCGGGTGGATAGGTATCGTGTTGCGGCAATCCGTCGGTCAGCAGGTGCCACTGGGGCTTCGACCCGACGAACAGGTGCATCTGCGGCCGGATGCCGAGCTCGCCCTCGATAGCGCCCGCGGGCATGAAGACCCGCTGCGTGGCATGTTCCACGCGCGGCACCTTGGAACCACACACCGAGCAAAAAGTGCGGCGCTCCTGCGGCGAGGACTGCCAAGTGCCGATCTTTTCGGTGCCGCCACGCCAGTGAAACGTGGACAGCGGACCCGACACGAACGTGGCGAACAGCGTGCCGTGGTGTTTGCGGCAAACCGAGCAATGGCAATGAAGCATGGTGGTCAGCGGCGCGTCGTATGACCAATGCACGGCTCCGCACACGCACCGGCCTTCGATTCGCGCCGAATACACTTCTTTCGGAAGCACCCACGTGTCTGTGTGCATGTCAGATCCGCGTGAGCGCCTGCTCCAGGTCGGCGATCAGGTCGTCCGCATTCTCGATGCCCACCGATATGCGGATCAACGCATCGGTGACGCCCATGCGATCGCGCGTTTCTTTCGGCACGCCGGAGTGCGTGGTCGATGCCGGATGCGAGATCAGGGTCTCGGTGCCCCCCAGGCTCACGGCGAGCTTCATGACTTGCAGCGCATCCAGCATGCGAAATGCTTCGGCCTCACCGCCGCGAATCGAAAACGCGAACGTGGAACCGGCGCTCTGGCATTGCCGCGCGAACACTTCGGCGCGCGGATCGCCGCTCTTCAGGTGCCCGAGATAGTTGACGCTCGCCACCTTCGGATGTTGCGCAAGGAAGCCGGCGACGCGGCCGGCGTTGTCCGCCGAGGCGCGCATGCGCAGCGCCAGTGTTTCCATCGACCGCATGATCATCCACGAGGTGTTCGGGTCGAGCTGCGTGCCCAAACTACTGCGCAGCGCGCGCACCGGCGCGACCATGGCCTTGGAGCCGATGACGCCACCGGCCACCAGGTCCGAATGGCCGCCCACGTATTTCGTGAGCGAGTACATCACCAGGTCGGCGCCGTGTTCCAGCGGCTTCTGGAACACCGGGCCCAGAAAGGTATTGTCCACCGCGACCGGCGGTCGTGCCCCGCCCTGCTGGCCTGAGATCCACTCGGAGACTTCGCGCCACAGCGCGAGGTCGACCAGGCTGTTGGTTGGATTGGCGGGCGTCTCGGTGACTAACAACCCCACCTTGCCGCCCTTCGCCTTCGCCTTTTCGACGGCCAGCTTCGCGCCGGCCATCACCGCTTCGCGGTTGATGGCATCGGCGACGCGAACCGCGCCGATTCCGAATGCCGGCATGGTCTTGTCGATGAGGGTTTCGGTGCCGCCGTACAACGGCTCGCTCATGAGCAGCACATCGTTCGGCTTGAGGTAGGCCCACAGCGTGGTGGAAATGGCCGACATGCCGCTCGAGAACACGCAGGCCGCTTCACCGCCTTCCCACAATCCCAGGCGATCTTCGAGCACTTCCAGATTGGGATTGTTGAAGCGCGAGTACACCAGGCCGGCAGCCTTGCCTGGCGGCGGCTGGCGGCGCCCCGAGGTGTAGTCGAAGAAATCCTTGCCGTCCTGCGCGTTGCGGAAGACGAACGTGGAGGTGAGAAAGATCGGTGGCTTGAGTGAGCCTTCGGAGAGGACCGGATCGTATCCGTAACCCATCATCTGCGTTTCTGGCTGCAGAACCCGGTTGCCGAGTTTGCGTTTGTGATAACTGTCGGCGCTCATGACGAGCTCCTTACAAATTCAAGATACCCGATCCTATCTCGATAACCTCACCACCCACGAATACTTCGTTGTCGGAATTGACTTCCAGCTGCAAGGTCGACGGGCGCCCGATGAATTCGCCCTGGCTCACTTCGAAGTTGAGCGGTGGACGCCGGCCCATGGCCACGAACCATCCGCCCAGATTCGCGCAAGCCGAGCCCGTCGCCGGGTCTTCCAGAATCGCGCTGCCGTCGGGGAAAAAGAATCTGCTCAGTATTTTCTTTGCGCCGGTGGAGGCGAACACATAGGCCTGCCCCGCGCCGTCGACGCTCTTGAGCTTCTCGAAGAGCTCCGCCTTCGGCCGCACACGCTGCACCGCCGCCTCACTGGTCAGCGGAATCACCAGCTGTTCGCGGCCGGCTTTCATCCACAACGGCTGAAAGCCGATGTCGGTGGCCTCGAGGCCTAACAAACGCGCGAGCTCCGCCGGTTGCATCTCGACCAGGCGTGAGGTCGACGCGGCGGCGCGCAGCGTCCAGAAATCGCCGTTGGCGGTCACCGGAATGATTCCGGCGCGCATCTCGAGTCCGAGCTGGTTGCCGCCCAGGCCGAGCGCGCGGCACACATGCGCGGTGCCGAGCGTGGGATGGCCGGCGAACGGCATTTCATAGGCCGGCGTGAAGATGCGCACCAGCGCGGCGGCGCGCTTCGACGGCAGGATGAACGTGGTTTCCGACAGGTTGAACTGACGCGCCAGCGCCTGCATGGCGGGCGCATCGAGTTGCGTGCCATCTTCGACCACGCACAGCGGATTGCCGGACAGACGCGCCCCGCCCGCCGTGAAGACATTGAGAATTCGAAACTTGAGCTCCATGGCGCGGGATTATTTCACAACCCTCGCGGCAAATAGCGTGAGGGAGACCCCTGAAACGCGCAGAACTGTACTGTTTGTTTACGCCGCGACCTCGAGCAAATGCTCTTCTTCCGCCAGACCTTGCATCTTCTCGGCATGCCACAGCGACAATTGACCATTGCCGGCCTCCACCAAGGCCGTGCAACTCTCGACCCAGTCACCGTCGTTGCAGTAAAGGACGCCTTCGATCTCGCGCATACTGGGACGATGGATGTGTCCGCAGACGATGCCATGTAGTTTGCGGGCGCGGGCAGCTTGCGCCGCGGCGTGTTCGAAGGCGGCCACGTAGCGGACCGCCTTCGGCAATCGCAATTTCAGATAGGTGGCCAGCGACCAGTACGGCATTCCGAGTGCGCGGCGGCCGCCATTGACGCTGCGATTGAGCCGCATCATGAGCTCATAGGCCCAGGCGCCGAATTGCGCCAGCCAGCGGCTGCACTTCACCACGGTGTCGAATTCGTCGCCGTGCATGACGAGAAACTCCCGACCATCGGCAGTCGCGTGCACGTACTTGCGGCGGATGCTCAGGTTGCCGAACAACGAGCCGCAGAATTCGCGCATGTTGTCGTCGTGATTTCCGGGGACGTAGATGATCTTCGTGCCTTCGTGGGCCTTGGAAAGGATCGCACGCAAGACTTCGTTGTGCTCCGCGGGCCAGTAGAACGAGCGGCGCAGACTCCAGAAATCCACGATGTCGCCGACCAGGAATAGATAGTCGGCTTCGAAGGTGTCGAGGAACTGGAGCAGTTCGCGGGCGCGGCAATCGCGCGAGCCCAGGTGAACGTCGGACAGGAAAACCGATCGCAAGCGGATCTTCTTCGCGCCGTCCGGCATGTTCCTTCCACCCGTCCATATAAAGGAGTGGAGAGAGCTTGCCGGAGTCCCATTTCACCTTTATGACTCCGGGACTTACACCATTGTCTTAATGCCAGGCTATAGATCGACCACCATCTTGAACCCGCCAAACACCATGCGCTTGCCGTCGAACGGCATCGCCTTCGGATCCATCATGTGCGCGAGCCGCGGATCCTTCATCGCCCGTGCGTTCACGCGATCGCGATGCTTGCGCGACTTGTAGACGATCCACGAGAACCACACTTCTTCGCCCTTCTTGAGCTTCACGCCCTGCGGAAACGAAGTGTGCTTGCCCGGCTTCACGTCCTCGGCCACGCACTCGCGATAACCGAGCGCGCCGTGGTCCATCCACACCTTGCCGGCCTGCATGGACATCTTCTTGTACTTGTCCCGGTTTCGCTTCGGCACGGGAATCAGGAATCCGTCGACATAAGGCATGCTCGTTCCCCTTTCAGGCGGCGTCGGATCGTTCGCCGAATTGTAGCGCCGCGAGTCGCGCGTACAACGCATTGTCGCGCAGCAATTCCTCGTGCCGGCCCGTGCCGACGATGCGCCCGCGGTCGATCACCACGATGCGATCGGAGTTGATGGCCGTGGCCAGCCGATGCGCGATCACGAGCGTGGTGCGATTGCGCATGAGCATGCCCAGCGCGTCCTGCACCAGCCGCTCGCTTTCGGAATCGAGCGAGCTCGTGGCCTCGTCGAGCAGCAGGATCGGGGGATTCTTGAGGATGGCGCGCGCGATGGCGATGCGCTGTTTCTGCCCGCCCGACAACCGCGCGCCGCGTTCGCCGAGAAAGGTGTCGTAGCCGGAGGGAAGTTTGACGATGAACTCGTCGGCGGCCGCCGCGCGCGCCGCCGCTTCGATCTCGGCATCGCTCGCGCCGGGGCGGCCATAGCGAATGTTCTCGCGCGCGGTGGTGCCGAAAATCACCGTCTCCTGCGGCACCAGGCCAATGTGGGCGCGCACCGCGGAAGGATCGGCGAGCGCGATGTCGATCCCGTCGATGAGAATGCGGCCCGCGCTC
>DASYKM010000037.1:0-28197 GCA_035995425.1 Steroidobacteraceae bacterium | reverse complement strand
CAGCAACTCATCGTCGACGGGAAGCCGTTCCTGATTCTCGGCGGCGAGCTCGGCAATTCGAGCGCTTCCAGCGCGGAGTACATGCGTCCTCATTGGCCGCGCCTGAAGGCGATGAACCTGAACACCGTACTCGCGCCCGTCGAGTGGGATCTCATCGAGCCCACCGAGGGAAAGTTCGACTGGAGTCCGGTCGACGACCTGCTGCGCGACGCGCGTGCGCACGAGCTCAAGCTCGTGATCCTGTGGTTCGGCGCGTGGAAGAACAGCATGTCCACGTACGTGCCTTCGTGGGTGAAGCGCGACCAGGCGAGGTTCCCGCGCGTGCAGCTCGCCGACGGCAAGAGCGTGGAGATCCTGTCGGCCTTCGCGCCGGCGACACGCGACGCCGACATGCGCGCGTTCGCCGCGTTCGTGGAGCACCTGGCGAAGGTCGACGCGCAAGGCACCGTGCTCATGGTGCAGGTGGAGAACGAAATCGGAATGTTGCCGGTGGCGCGTGAACACGGCGCCGTCGCCGACAAGCTATTCGCGGGGTCCGTGCCGGCAGAGCTCATGCGGGCGCTCGGCGCCCGCGGCGAGAGGCTCGCGCCGGAGCTGCGTGATCGCTGGCAGGCGCAGGGCGCGAAATCCTCCGGTAGTTGGGCGCAGGTGTTCGGCGAAGACGAATGGGGTCAGGAGGTGTTTACCGCCTGGCACTACGCGCGATTCGTCGAGGCGCTGGTGGTCGCCGCCAAGAAGAGCTACGAAATCCCCATGTACGCGAACGTGGCGCTCAATCGCACCGGGCGCAAGCCCGGCGAATATCCGAGTGGTGGACCGCTGCCGCATCTGCTCGACGTGTGGAAGTCCGGCGCGCCCTCGCTGAATTTTCTCGCGCCCGACATCTACTTTCCGAATTTCGCGCAACTAGCCGCACGATATAACCGCGCCGACAACATGTTGTTCATTCCGGAAGCGAACAACGCCACCAACAGCCAGGGTCCCGCGAATGCGTTCTTCGCCTTCGGCGAGCTGGACACGCTGGGTTTCTCGCCATTTTCCATCGAGTCGATGGGCGATGCGCCGAATGCGGTGTCGCGGTCGTACGAAGTGCTCGGGCAGCTCACGCCGCTGATCCTCGAGAACCGCGGCAAGGCGCGCATGGCCGGATTTCGCGCGCGCATCGAGGAAGACGGTACCGTCATCGACACTCCCATGAAGAAAGTGCTGGGCGGCGTCGAGTTCACCGCGACCTTCATCGATCCGTGGACTCCACGTGATAAACAGAGCGTCGCCGATCACGGCGGAATGCTGATCTACGTCGGCGGTGAGGACTTCTGGTTCGCCGGACAAGGCATCACGGTGACCATGCGCGGAGTAGATGGACCGCCGCTGGTCGGCATTGATGTCGCCGAGGAAGGCGGGTTCGATGCGCAAGGAAAGTGGATTGCGGGACGCCGGCTCAATGGCGACCAGACCCATCAAGGCCGGCACATTCGATTGCCGCCGGGGCAGTTGCAGATTCAGAAAGTGCGGCTATACCGCTATCGCTGATCACTCGTCGATCACGTCCACGATAAAGGTGAGCTCCTGCGTGATCCCGGCGTACATGTACTGCACGGTCACCCGCCAGCAGCCGGCGCTCGGAAACTCCATGCCGATCAACATCTGATCCTTGCCGGGCCCGAACGCGGCATTCGTCGCCCTATCTACATTCAGACGCCGCGGCTTGTCGTGGTTGCCCGGCTTCATGCCCGCAAAGGTCAGCGCGGGCCTGGGCTCCGATGTCGCTTCGTATCCGCGCCGCCAGATCCAGAACTTGTCGCGAAAATTGTGGCTCGGGCCCATGCCCCTCCATCGACCATCCGCGGGGAGCCGCACGGCGAGTGCGTCGCTTCCGTACCAGGCGTACCTGTCGTTTGACGACGATCCTGGGACCTCAACTGGAGATGAAGCCGGCAGGGTCACCGAGCAGTCGCCGGGGGCGGCGCGGGGAGCAATCGCCATCGCCAATACGACGAGAGGAGTGAAATGCTGTTTCATGGCGGCTCACCTCCGCACGCGTATGACAACAAACGTCAGCCGCCGCCAACTGAACAACTACCTACGTCAAGACGACCAACAAATCCTTCGCATCCACCTGCACTCCGGGCTTCACCAGCACTTCGGCGACCGTACCGTCCGCTTCCGCGCGCACGCTGGTTTCCATCTTCATGGCTTCCATCGTCAGCAGCAGATCGCCCTTCACGACCTTGAGGCCAACTATCGCTTTCACGGTTGCTATGGTGCCGGGCATGGGCGCGCCGACATGCTTGGCATTCCCCGGCTCCACCTTGCGCTGCGGCGGTCGCTTGGCCACCTGCGATCTGTCAGTGACGACGATGGAGCGCGGCTGGCCGTTCAGCTCGAAAAAAACCTGGCGCGTGCCGTCGTCGCGCACTTCGGACAAAGCGACGAAACGCACGATGAGCGTCTTGCCGCGCTCGATGTCGACGCTGACCTCATCGCCCGGCTCCATGCCGTAGAAGAACACCGGCGTCGGCAGGATGGCGCAGTCGCCAAAATTGGCGCGATCCTTCGCGTAGTCGAGGAACACCTTCGGATACATCAGATAGGACGCGAACTGCGTGTCGGTGGCTTCGCGGCCGAGCGTCGCCGACAGCTTCTTGCGCTCCGCCGCGAGATCCATCGCCGGCATCGTCGCGCCGGGGCGGGTAGTTAGCGGCTTGATATCCTTGAGCACTTTCTTCTGCAGAGCCTGCGGCCAGCCACCGGCCGGCTGGCCGAGGTCGCCACGCATCATCGCCACCACCGACTCGGGGAATGCGACCTCGACATCCGGATCGAGCACGGCTTCCTTGCTGATGCCGCTCGAGACCATCATGAGCGCGAGATCACCAACCACCTTCGATGACGGCGTGACCTTCACGATGTTGCCGAACATCTGGTTCACGTCCGCGTAGGCCTGGGACACTTCGGGCCAGCGGGAATCGTCGAGGCCGACCGAGCGCGCCTGTTCCTTGAGGTTGGTGTACTGCCCGCCGGGCATGCCATGCACATACACTTCGGAAGCGCCGGAGCGGATATCGCTTTCGAAGGCGAGGTAGTTCTTGCGCACCTGCTCCCAGTACATGGAGATCGCGCGCAGGTTCGACGGATCGAGGCCGGTGTCGCGCGGCGAGTAACGCAGCGCTTCGACGATGGAACCCAGGTTCGGTTGCGAGGTGAGACCGCTCATCGCATCCACCGCGCCGTCGACCGCGTCGCATCCCGCGGCCACCGCCGCCAGCACGCTCGCGGCGGCGATGCCGGAGGTGTCGTGCGTGTGGAAATGCACCGGCATCTTCAGCTCGTCCTTCAGCGCCTTGACGAGCGTATAGGCGGCGTTCGGTTGGCACAGCCCGCCCATGTCCTTGATGCCGAGGATGTGCGTGCCGGCGGCTTTGAGCTCGCGGCCCATCTTGAGGTAGTAGTCGAGCGTGTACTTGGTTTCGTTCGGCGAGGAAAGATTGCCGGTGTAGCAGATCGCCGCCTCGCAGAGCTTGCCGGTTTCGAGCACCGCGTCGATGGCGACGCGCATGTTCTCCACCCAGTTGAGCGAATCGAACACGCGGAACACGTCGATGCCGGAGATCGCCGCCTGCTTCACGAAAGCCTGCACGACGTTGTCCGGGTAGTTGGTGTAACCCACGGCGTTCGCCGAGCGCAGCAGCATCTGCAGAAGCAGGTTGGGCATGGCGGCGCGGAACTGCTCGAGGCGCGTCCACGGGTCTTCGCGCAGGAAACGCATTGCCACGTCGAACGTGGCGCCGCCCCAGCATTCCATGGAGAAGAGCTGCGGCATCATGTGCGCGTAGTACGGCGCGATGGCCGTCATGTCCGGCTGGCGCATCCGCGTGGCTAACAACGATTGATGCGCATCGCGCATCGTGGTGTCGGTGATGAGCACGCGCTCCTGCGCCAGCATCCACTTCGCGAACCCCTCGGGCCCGAGCTCGTCGAACTTCTGCTTGGTGCCGGCCGGCGGTGCCTTGGCGACGTTCACCTTGGGCATGCGCGCCAGCACCATGCTCTTCGGCTTGAGGCGACCCTTCACTTCCGGGTTGCCGTTGACGATGATCTCGCCGATGAACGACAGAATGCGCGTGGCACGATCGCGCTTCTTCTCCCACTTGAAGAGCTCGGGCGTCTCGTCGATGAACTTGGTGGTGTAGTCGGCGTTCACGAACTTCGGGTGCGTGATCACCTGGTCGAGGAAGCGCAGGTTCGTCGCCACGCCGCGAATGCGGAATTCCCACAACGCGCGATGCATGCGCGCGATGGCTTCCGCCGGGTTCGGCGCCCAGGCAGTGACCTTCACCAGCATGGAGTCATACGAACGCGTGAGGATGGCGCCGGCATAGGCCGTGCCCGCGTCGAGGCGGATGCCGAAGCCCGCCGGCGAGCGATACGCGGTGATCTTGCCGTAGTCGGGCGCGAAGCCGTTCTCGGGATCCTCGGTGGTCACACGACATTGCAGCGCGTGCGAGGTCAGGTGAATGTCTTTCTGCGCGGGCACACCGCTCGCTTCTTCGCCAATCTTCGCGCCATCGGCAATGCGGATCTGCGCCTTGACGAGGTCGATGTTGGTCACGGCCTCGGTCACCGTGTGTTCCACCTGGATGCGCGGATTCACCTCGATGAAGTAGAACTTGCCGGTTTCGGCGTCCTGCAGGAATTCCACGGTGCCGGCGTTGCGGTATTTGACCGCGTTGCCGATCTGCAGCGCGTAAGTGCAGAGCTCATTGCGCTGTGCGTCGGTGAGGAACGCCGCGGGCGCGCGCTCGACCACCTTCTGGTTGCGCCGCTGCACCGTGCAGTCGCGCTCGAACAGGTGCACGAGATTGCCGTGGGTGTCGCCGAGGATCTGCACTTCGATGTGCCGCGCCTTGCGCACCAGCTTCTCGAGGTATACCTCGTCATTGCCGAAACCCGCCTTGGCTTCGCGGCGGGCCACGGGCAGCAGCTCGGTCAGCTGCGCATCGCTCTCGATGACGCGCATGCCGCGTCCACCACCACCCCAGCTCGCCTTGAGCATCACCGGGTAACCGACCACGGCTGCCTGCTTCTTCGAGGCCTCGATGTCGGCTGACAGCGGCGGCGTCGCCGGCATGACCGGAACGCCGGCCGAAGTAGCTAGATTGCGCGCCGCCACCTTGTTGCCGAGGGTGCGCATGATCTCGGGCGTCGGACCTACGAAAATCACGCCTTCGCGGTTGCAGGCTTCGACGAACTCGGGATTTTCCGACAGGAAGCCGTAGCCCGGGTGGGTCGCGTCGGCCTTGGCTTCGACCGCGATGCGCAGGATGTCCTCGATGTCGAGGTAGGCATCCACCGGCGCCTTGCCGCGCCCGACGAGGTAGGCCTCGTCCGCCTTGGTTCTATGCAGCGAAAAGCGGTCTTCCTGCGAATAGATGGCGATGGTGCGGATGCCCAGTTCGTTGGCGGCGCGCATGACGCGGATCGCGATTTCACCGCGATTGGCGACCAGCAGGCTGCGGATGCGAGTCAGCATGAATGGCTTCTTCTAATATGATTCCCCGGACGAGGAATCTTATCGAAGTTGGCGAATCATTCCGTCGTCAATTTCGGTGCTGTTGCCGATCTCATGCACTTGGCTTGTGCGCGCCGACGGAGGAAACATGTTCGCTATCGCGATTCACGGCGGCGCGGGGACTCTGTCCCGCCGCGAGACCTCGGCCGAGCAGGAGCGCGCCTATACCGAAGGCCTGAATGCCGCGCTCGATGCCGGCCACGCGGTGCTCGAAGCGAAGGGCTCGAGCCTGGATGCCGCCGTGACCGCGGTCTGTGTCCTGGAAGACAACCCGCTGTTCAACGCCGGACGCGGGGCGGTACTCACTCGCGATGGGCTCGCGGAGTTAGACGCTTCGGTCATGGATGGCCGCACGTTGGCCGCCGGTGCGGTCACCGGCCTGAGGCACGTGAAGAATCCGATCGCGCTCGCGCGCCTGGTGATGGATCGATCGCCGCACGTGATGCTGGTGGGTGAAGGCGCCGAGGAATTCGCGCGCCTGCAGGGCGTGGAGATGGTCTCCAATGAATACTTCCGTACGCCCGTTCGCCAGCAGCAACTGCATCGATTGCTGGGCGGTTCGGCGGAGAAAGAGAACGACCTCGTGGCTTTCGGCACGGTGGGCGCGGTGGCGCTCGACGTGCTGGGCAACGTGGCCGCCGCGACGTCCACCGGCGGTATGACCGGCAAGCGCTGGGGCCGCGTCGGCGACTCACCGATCATCGGCGCGGGTACCTACGCCAGCAATTCGAGCTGCGCGGTGTCGGCCACCGGACACGGCGAATACTTCATTCGCGCCGCGGTGGCGCACGACATTTGCGCGCAGGTGGAATACCTCAGGCTGCCGCTGGCCGAGGCCGCTGCCAATGTACTTGGCAAGATGAAAGCGCTGGGTGGCAACGGCGGGATCATTGCCGTCGATCCGCGTGGCGAGATCGTGCTGGCATTCAACAGCGAGGGCATGTTCCGCGGTCGGCGGACATCGGGCGGCGCGAACGAAGTCGCGTTTCACCGCTAAGCGGACCGCAACCTAACTAGCTACCTGCTGCTTCACGGAACGGCGCGTCGCGCAGCGGCAGCACCGCGGTGGCGGCCGGATCGAGCTTGTTGGTGCCATAGTCGAGCGCCACGTAGCGATCGCGGCCCTCGTGCTTGGCGGCGTACAGCGCCTGGTCGGCGAGCGCCACCGCGGCGTCGTGCGTGGCAATGCGATACGCGTCGACCGCGACCACGCCCACGCTGACGGTGACGTAGGGCTGGGTTTCCGAATTGGCATGCGGAATGCGCAGTTCGCGCACCGCCGTGAGCAGGCCGCGCGAAATGCTCTCGCCGTACGATTTATCCGCGCCGTACAACACCGCAACCAGTTCTTCGCCGCCGTAACGCGCCACGAAATCGAGCGGACGACGGCGCGCGGCGGCGCGCAGCGCGCTGGAAACGCGCCGCAGGCAATCATCGCCGGCGATGTGGCCGTAGCGGTCGTTGTAGGCCTTGAAGTAGTCGAGATCGATCATGATGACCGCCACCGTCTGGCGGTCACGCTGCGCCTGCTGCCATACGCGGCGGATCTGATCTTCGAAGGCCGCGCGGTTCAGCAGCGTTGTGAGGCCGTCATGCGTGGCGACTTCGGTGAGCTGGCGATGCTCGAGGAAGGCGGTGCGATTGGCGTGTTCCAGCGCGTACGAGCCGGCGACGCCGATGATGTTGGCCGTGAGCAGCAGGGCGATGAGATAGGTAGCCGTGGCCGGGGGCATGGTGCCGGCGAGGAACGCGACCACCAGGCCGGCGAACACTATGAGATTCGCTTGCGCCGCCCCGCGGAACCGCAGTCCGAGCATGAAGTAGAAGAAGAACGAGGCCAGCAACAACCGCGCCCCGACCAGCGGCACTTCGTGCGGCGGCGAAAACGCGGCCATGATGACGGTGCCGATGCCGAACAGCGGCGCGACGATTCCGATCCCCAGGTCATACCAGCGTTCGTAGAAACGCTTGGAGGTGAGCACGAGCATCATGACGACGCACGGCACGTGCATGCCGAACCGCACCATGTTCGTGATCCGCGAATGTTCGGCGGACAGTACGAAGTGATCGAGGATCGCGAACAGCAACACCGTGGACGCCGACACGTAGATGGCGATGCGGTTCCAGGTGCGCAGGCGCGTGCGATGTTCGGTGCGGAATTCGGTTTCGAGAGGCTCTTCGAAACGCAGGAAACGGAATCCCTTCGCGAGCAGGCGCGCTGCGTCCGAGCTATTTGGCGACGGGTTTTTCGTGAGCGCCATACGTCCGAGCCTGCGAAGGTCTCCGAAGGAGAAGGCTGCTTTGTATGTGTTCGGCCGTCGCGGCGCAAGCCGCGATCGCGTCAGCGCGGGTTTTGCGCCGTATCCGTGCGGGTCAGCGGAGTCGGAACCTTGATGCGGGTACGCCAGACTTCGAGCGGACTCCAGGATTGCTTGCGCGCCGGACCCGTGATTTCGCGGGATGTGGCAGGTGAAATCCCGTCTTCATTAGCTGCTTTGGTCGCCGCCAACTCGAGCAGGTGATGCTCGGTCTGATTCTTGGTTTTCATTTCTGTCCCTGAACTATTGGACCGTTCGGTCTTCTGGTCGGGGATTCTAGTACGCCGATTATTAAAAAATAGGCTTCGAGAACAAGATTTTATGGATATGTCAAGACTTAGACGTACGTCACAGTTTTCAGCCGGAGGCGTATTCCGCCAGATATCGTTCAAAGCTGATTTTGTCGGCGGCTTCGATGGCCGCCTGGGCGCGCAGGGACTCATCGGCCGCCTGCCTGAATTCCGTCTGGCGCCCCACGTTGGGCGGATATAGCGCCAGAAAATATTCCTTATGCAGGCGCGACATGCGCAGCCCGAGGTCGAAAAACGACTCGCCGGTCTTCTCGAGCTCCGCCAGCATGCGTGCCGAGGGAGTAAGGGCCACGTCCTGGACCTTGGCCGCCTGCATCGCCAGGGCCGCCGTGAACGGCCGGTTCGGATCGCCCCGATCGAACACCTCGGCAATGCCCTGCATGGAGTCGATGAGTTCCAGGGCCCAGGTGCGCATGGGCACGGCACGCTGCGCCCGTTGCAGCGTGAGATTGGGTTCGCGTCCACGCCGCGCCACCGTCACGTGGTTCGCATCGAGACTGTCCTGCTCCTCGAGGCTGATGGGTGGAGAGTCTTTCATGAGGCACAGCGCCAGGAACACCTCGAGGAAGCGCATCTTGTTCTGGTTGACGCCCACCGGATCGAAAGCGCTCACGTCGAGCGCGCGCACTTCCACGTATTCGACGCCGGCGCGCCGCAGCGCCTTGGTGGGGCGTTCGCCGCTACGCGCCACGCGTTTCGGCCTGATGAAGCTGTAGTACTCGTTTTCGATCTGCAGGATGTTGGCGTTCAGCTGGCGGTATTCGCCGTTCACCTTCACGCCTAACTTCTCGTACGGCTCGTGCGGCGTGCTGATGGCGCGCGACAGGTCGCGCGTGTACTCATCGAGGCTGTTCACCGAGACCGACAGCCCGGCCTGATTACGATTGCGGTAGCCGAGATCGCTCATGCGCAACGAGGTGGCGTATGGCTCGTACGAAGTGTCCTTCGAGAGCCGCGGCAGCGTCACCTGGCGCCCGCGCAGGAATGAATTGCACACCACCGGTGACACGCCGAACAGGTACAGCACGAGCCAGCCATGCCGCCGGTAGTTGCGCAGCAGGTGGAAATAGCTCGCGGAGATGAAGTCCTGTCCGCGCTCGCGCGACTGCACGATGTCAGGCCAGGCGTCCCACATCCTTTCCGGGAAAGAATAGTTGAAATGGACGCCGGAGATGGCCTGCATGATCCGGCCGTAACGCAGCCCAAGGCCTTCGCGATACACGCTTTTCATGCGCCCGATGTTCGATTTGCCGAACTGCGCGATGGGAATGCTCGCCTCGCCGTCGATGATGGACGGCATGGACGTGGCCCACAGCAGCTCGTCGCCGAGATGCTGATAGACGAACTGGTGCAGGTCGAGCAGGTATTGCAGCAGTTCCCAGCTGGTGCGGAACGTGGGAGAAACCAGCTCGATCAGCGCCTCGGAATAATCCGTGGTGATGTTTTCATTGGTCAGTGGCGAACCCAGGGCGCGGGGATGTGGCGTCTGCGCGATGTGCCCATCGGGCGTGACGCGCAACGACTCTCTTTCCACGCCTTTGCGTCCGCCCTGGACGATCTGCGGCTCGCCGCTGTTGATCAGCGCCGCGAGAGTTTGTTCGAACCTGCGATCGATGGCGGCGCTCATGGGGGCCGGCATCTTGCCGGTACCGCCTCACCTTGCGCAATCAGTCAACGGAGGGAGGCCATCCTGGAGATTCAGCGCGGGGCGATGTTCGCCTGGGCGCGAAGGAGTTGTTCGGCCTCACAATGACGGCGCAGGTCCGCCAACATCTTCGGCAGCTCACGCTTGAAGGTTGAACGAGCGAGCCAGTTCGGCACGTATCCCGGCGGATCCATGTAGACCCGATAGCGCAGCAGAGTGTGCTGGCCGGATGCCGCCGGCTCGAACTCCCAGACGCCCTGGTTGGCCTTGAAATCGCCGCTGACCTGGTGAAACGTGATGCTCCGATCGGTGACGATGTCCGCCCGGAACACGTACTGGACGCGCGGCGCATACCAGCCGAAATCGATCTCGTGCTCCACCAGCTCCCAGCTCAGGTCCGCGGCGCGGTCGCGCACCCGGCACAGTCGCAGGTGCGGCACGTACTGCATGGCGTCGGCGCAGCTGGTCATCATCTGGAATACCACGGCGGGGGGCGCGTCGATGAGCATGGCTGCCCGCACGGTGCCCCGGCGCTGGCCTGCATCCAGGGACGCGCGAATGACGATTTCGTGTTTTCCGATGCGCTGCGACTCGACCGGCGTGAGCTCGAAATCCGCCGCGCCAGCCCCCGCGGCCCAGGCCATTCCTATGGCTGCGGCAGCAGCAATCCATCGCGCCGGGGTTCGCATATTAATGAGTGCCGCTTCTGGGCCAAAAGGTTCAACCAAGCGAAGGCTTCTGTCAGTAGGCGCAGCGTACGACGCGACGGTGTTCATTGTCCGTTAAGCGATCGGAGACTATTGTCTGGGCCATGAATCGCGCCGCCGCCGTCCTGGTTCTCGGGTTCCTCGCTTCCTCGCCGGCGTTTGCATTTCGCTGCGGCACCAAGCTCGTGAGCGAAGGTGATTCGCGCGCCGAGGTGGCCGCCAAGTGCGGCGAACCCACCGACGTCGTCAATCAAAAGACCGTGTTCCGCCGCCCCGTGATCTGGAACTACGGGCGACCGTATTTCATCGGTGAGGACTTCATCGAGATTCCAGTAGAGACCTGGATCTACAACCTCGGCCCGAACAAGCTCATGCAGCGCTTGCGGTTCGAGGGCGGTTTCGTCACCGAGGTCGAAACGATGGGGTACGGCTACAACCAATAACAGCGGGTGGTACCGGGTTGGGATTCTCGTGATTGAACCAACGCCGGCCTGTGCGCTTACGGCGACTCAATCACGAGAACCCCAACCCGGTACCACACTTCCCGGCACCACTCATTTGACGGCGCGCGGCGGTCGCTTCGCCTCGATCCATCGATCGATCTTCGCGGTCAACACGGCCATGGGTACGGCGCCGTCGCGCAATATCTGGCTGTGGAATTCGCGCACGTCGAACGACTGGCCCAACTGCGCCTGCGCCTTGGCGCGCAGCTCGCTGATGTGCAACTGGCCGAGCTTGTAACCGAGCGCCTGCCCCGGCCACACGATGTACCGCTCGACTTCAGCGGTCACATCGCTCTCGGCCATCGACGAATTTTCGAGCATGTATTTGATGGCCTGCTCGCGCGTCCAGCCTTTGGCGTGCAGTCCGGTGTCGACCACCAGGCGCATGGCACGCAGCATCTCGTCGGAGAGCCGGCCGTACCATTGATAGGGATCGGTGAAGACGCCGAGCTCCTTGCCGATGGACTCGGCATACAACGCCCAGCCTTCCGAATACGACACATAACCGTTGAAGCGGCGGAAGCGCGGCAGATCGGTGAGCTCCTGCTGGATGGAAATCTGGAAATGATGTCCCGGCGAAGCCTCGTGCAATGACAGGGTCTCGAGCCCGAAGCGCGGCTGCGCCTTCAGATTGTGTGTATTGATGTAGAAGATTCCACGGCGCTTGCCGTCGGCCGACGGCCCCTGGTACGACCCGCCCGCGGCCGAGGCCGCGCGAAACGGCTCGACCGCGCGGATTTCGTAGTCCGCCTTGGGGAAATCGGCAAACAGTTTCGGCAACAGCGCATCGATACGCCGCTTGACGCCGCGATAAGCGTCCAGCAACTCATCTTCGCTGCTGAAATAGAACCGCGGATCTTCTTCGAGATATTTGAAGAACGCGTCGAGATCGCCTTTGAATCCCACCTGCTCCTTCACGCGGATCATCTCGCCGCGAATTCGCGCGACCTCGGCGAGCCCGAGTCGATGGATCTCCTCCGGCGCCATGTCCATGGTGGTCGCCTGGCGGATGCGCCAGCGATACCAGGCCTGGCCGTCCGGCAGGTCCGCCCAGCCGACCGTGGTGCGCGCCGCCGGTAGATAGTCCCGCTCGATGAAATCCGCCAGCCGCGCATACGCGGGCAGGACCTCATGCTCGAGCGCCGCGGTGTAGGCCTGGGTAATACGTTGGCGATCCCCGGCGGAAAAGCCTTTCGGCATCGCATCGATGGGCGCCCAGAAAATGCTGTCGCTCAACCGGGCGGTGACGAGCTCGCGCAATTGCGGCACCACCTTGGCCATGGCCACGCGCGGCACCGTGATGCCCTGTGCCATTCCGGTTCGCATCAACGCGATGGCGCCATCGGCCCAGCGCGGAAACTCGCGCACGCGTTTGAGAAAGCGCTGGTAGTCCTTCACGGTGACGAACGGCTGCGGCCCCGTGCCCGAACCATATACCGCGAGATCCAGCGGCAAGCCGTTCATCTGGTTGAACGGCATGTACTCTTCGTGGAACTTCTGCCCTTCCAGCGCCTGCTCGCGCTCACCGACGAAGATGTCGTAGGTGATGCGCGCGCCGGGAGTGAGCCCCGAGGCGTCGATGAGCCGCACGCGATCGAGAAAGGCCCGCTCGAGCCCCAGGGATTTCTCGCGGAACCCGGGACTGGTGGAGTCATCGAGACGGTCGTCGTAACGCGGGTCGCCGATCGCGGTCGCGTTCATCGGCGACAGCTCGAGCTGTCGCTCGAAATATTCCTCGACCAGCGCGTTCAGCGCCGAATCAGGCGAACGGTGTTGCGGCGGCACGGTGCAGGCACTGAGCAGCGCGGCCGCCAGCAGTAATGACAGTTTCATTCACCCATGGTAGCAGCGAACCCCGGGAATCCAGGCTGCGCGAAACCCCTGCCGCCCTCGCGCGCGCTTTCCGCGACTGCCTGCGAATTAGTTCACCCGGCATTGGTCTCAGGTCCATCGCAAAGCATTAATCTACGATCCGACATGTCACCCACCATCATCATCGCCGACGACCACCCGCTCTTTCGGGAAGCGCTCAAGCTGGCCATCTCCCAGACACTGACCGGTGCGCAGACCTTCGAGGCGGACACCGTCGACTCGCTGCTGGCGGCGCTGCACGCGCACCCGGAGATCGACCTGCTGCTCCTCGACCTGGGCATGCCCGGCGCGCATGGTTTCTCGGCGCTGGTGCAGACGCGCGCCCACTACCCGGCGGTGCCGGTGGTGGTGATTTCCGGCCGCGAGGATCAGGACATCGCCCAACGCACGCTGGTACACGGCGCGGCGGCGTTCATCGCCAAGTCCGCGGCGGTGCCGACCATCATCGATGCCTTGCAGACCATCCTGCGCGGCGGCATCTGGAATCCGCCCGAGACGCGCCTGGCAGCCTCGCGCGCCAATGCCGTGAACCCCGATGAAGCGGATGCCGCGCGCCGCGTGGCCAGCCTCACACCGCAGCAGTTCCGCGTGATGTCGATGCTGTGTTCCGGCCAGTCCAACAAACGCATCGCCCTGCAGCTCGATGTTTCCGAAGCCACCGTGAAAGCGCACATGACCGCCATTCTCGAGAAGATGGGCGCCGAGAATCGCACCCAGGCGGTGCTGATCGCGCAACGGCTGGCGTTGCATCAGTTCGCACCGCCGGCTCCCGAAGACGAGACCTGACCGGAACGCGCGACCCGGTCCACGAGCGCCGCGACCAGCGCGCGCAGTGCCGCGGGCCGCACCGGTTTGCGCAACACCGGAAAACCCAGCTCCGCCGCCTGCGCCACCAGCTTTTCCGTCGCGTCGGCGGTCAGCAGCGCGCCGACTCGTGGCTGCGATCGCGGTGCCTCGCGCACCAGCTGCGCCAGCAACTCGAGACCGGCGGGCCGGTTCTGCAAATGAAAATCGGCGAGCACGATGTCGATGGGATGCGCGGCGGCGATTGCCAGCGCTTGTTCCGGGGTGGCTGCCACCAGCACGCTGAAATTCCAGTCGGTGAGCAATCCACTCAAGCCCGCGAGCGTTGCCGCGTCATCATCGACGCATAGCACGCGGGTGCGTGGCGAGCCGGCCGCGGGCAGGATATTGGAAGCGGCGCTGTCGATGGGCGCGACCGATGCGCGGCCGGCCGAGCGGGGCACGAAGATGCCGAACGAGCTGCCACGCCTCGGCTCGGAGCGCAGCGTGAGCGTGGTTTCGAGAATCACGGCGATGCGCTCGCAGATCGAGAGCCCGAGCCCCAGCCCTTTTTCGCCCCAGGGCGAGGGCTGATCCAGTCGGCGGAACTCTTCGAATATCGCGCCGCGGTTTTCCGCGGAGATGCCCGGACCGGTGTCGATGACCTGCAGCTCGACCAGCATTCCAGAGGCGCGCCGGCGCGCGCCCATCAACACGCTGCCCGACTGCGTGTAGCGCAATGCGTTGCCGATGAAATTCTGCAGGACCCGGCGCACCAGGCGCAGATCCGAACGCACGCGCATCCGCGTGGCGGCGATCGACAGCGTGATTCCGCGCTGCGCCGCCACCGGCGCGAACTGCTCGTGCAGCGAGCGCATCAGCTCCATGACGTCGAACTCGGTGAGCTCGGCACGCACGCCGCCGGCATCGAGACGCGAGATGTCGAGAAGGTCTTCGAGCAGTTCGCCCGCGGCCGCGAGCGAGTTGTCGACGCGATCCACCAGTCCGCGCAGATCGCTGTCCTCGCCGGCGCGGCTGCGCAACGCCGCATTGAACAGCCGCGCCGCCCCGAGCGGCTGCAGAAGATCGTGGCTGGCGGCCATGACGAAACGGGTCTTCGATTCGTTGGCCTGTTCGGCCTGTGACACGGCGGTCGCGAGCTGGCGCGTGCGTTCCTCGACGCGCAGCTCGAGCGTCTCGTTGATCTCGCGCAGGCTTTCTTCGGTGCGCTTGTGGCTGGTGACGTCGCTGAAGGCCGTGACGAAACCACCGTCCGGCAGCGGCTGGCCGCGCAGCTCGATGACGCGTCCGTCGGAGCGGCGGCGCTCCGAGGTGTGCGCGGAACCCGCGCGCATGTACGCCACGCGTTTGCGGGCGTGCTCGCCGGGGTCACCGGGACCACACCAGCCGCGCTCCGCGTTGTAGTAGATGAGCTCCTCGACAGGCTTGCCGGCGAACACGAACTCCGGCGGATACTCGAACAGGTCGAGATATCGCTGGTTCCAGGCCACCAGGCGCATCTCTTCGTTCACCACGCAGACCCCCTGCGGCAGGTTGTCCATCATGGTTTCGAGCAGCTCGCGGTTGAATCGCAGCTTGCGCGAGGCCTCGTCGAACAGCGTGACCATCTCGGCGAGCTCGATGCCGACGCCTCGCAATGCGCTGGTCAGCACCAGGCGCGCCGAGGACGCGCCGAGTGCGCCCGACAGATCGCGCTCCAGCGACTGCAGCAGCGCGAGATCCGCGCGCTCGGCGGCGAATACGTGGCGGCGCAGCTCGCGCGAGCGCCGCTCCAGCAGCCGTCGCGCCGCCGGCGCGCCTAACAATCTTTCGGCGAGCAGCAGCAGGTCGCCGACGGTCGCGCCGCCCGGCAACAACTTCCCGCCGCGCGCGCCGGCCGAGCCGTCGAGCAGGCGCGTGCCCGCGACCCGCAGTCGCTCGCCGAGCGCCGGCCGGAACCGCCACGACAGCGCCACCATCACCGCGACGTTCGCGAACAGCGACCATGCGACGCCATGCGAAAACGCGTCGGGCATGGCGATACCAAACAACTCGCGCGGTGCCAGCCAGGCGAGCCCGAAAGGTCCGTCGATGAGCCACTCGGGCGGCGAACCGCTGTCCGACAGGATGGCGGGAAGCAGCAGCGTGTAGAGCCAGATGACGAATCCGGTGGCGAGGCCACCGGTGACGCCGGCGCGGCTCGCGCGCGGCCAGTAGACCGCCGCGATCAGCGCCGGCGCGAACTGCGCCACCGCCGCCAACGCCAGGATGCCGATGGACGCGAGACTGGGGGCGTTCGGCGCGAGGTGGAAGAAACCGTACGCGCCTAACAACACGCCGACGATCGCGACGCGACGTATCCAGAGGATGACGGACGGCGACGCGATGCCGGTGCCGGCATGCGCTCCGCGCCAGCGCCACAGCATGGGCAGCACCAGGTCGTTGCTGATCATCGTCGACAGTGCGACGCTCGCCACGATCACCATGCCGGTGGCCGCGGAGAACCCACCGAGATAGGCGAGCAGCGCCAGCCACTCCTGGCCGCCCGTCAGCGGCAGCCACAGCACCCACGCGTCGGCGCTGGGCGCGCCGCGCCCCGCCGCATCGAGCGGCAGCGAGGCGGCGACGATGGGTATCACCACGATGCTGAGCAGCACGAGATAGCCGCCGAACCACCAGCGCGCCCGCCGCACGTCGGCGACATCGGCGCATTCGACGATGCCGATGTGGAACTGCCGCGGCAGGCAGAAGAACGCGAACATCGCCGTGACCGCCTGCGCGAAGAACATCGACGGTTGCTTGAGATCCGCCGGCATCTGCCGCAGGGTCGTCAGCAGCGCGTGAGGTCCATCGAGCGTCGTCAGCGCGAACACGCCGACCAGCAGCAGCGCGACGAGCTTGAACAATGATTCGGCGGCGATCGCCAGCACCATGCCCGGGTGATGTTCGGTGGCATCGATGACGCGTGTTCCGAACAGGATGGAGAACACGGCCAGCATGAGCGCGATCAGCAACGTGGTGTCGGTGTACCAATGCGGCGCCACGCCGGGCACGGCGCCCGTGAGCACGTCCACGCTCATGGAGATCGCGGTGAGCTGCAGCGCGATGTAGGGGATGATGGCGGTGAGCGCGATGATGGTCACCAGCACCGCGATGCGGCGCGACCTGCCGAAGCGCGCCGACAGCAGGTCGGAGATCGAGGTCGCGTTCTGATGTTTGGCGAGCCGCACGAGGCGCTCGAAGAACGGCAGGCCGAAACCGAGCAACACCAGCGGACCCACATAGCCGGCGATGTATTGCAGCCCATCCTGCTTCGCCGTGCCGACCGCGCCGTAGAACGTCCAGCTCGAACCGTAGACGCCGAGCGCGAAGCTGTAGGTGAGCGCGCGGTAGCGCGCGTTGTGCGGATAGAACTTGCTGCGGTCGCCCCACCACGCGAGCGCGAACAGGCAGGCCATGTAGACCAGCGAAGTCAGCAGCAAAACCCAGCCTGAGATCGTCGGCGTCATTCGTGGCATCCTAGCGCGCGTCTGCAGGAGATACCCAATGCTGGTCGGATCCAATGTTCGTCGCGTCGCCGTGGTCGGTGGAATGCGCATCCCTTTCGCGCGCGGCCACGGTGCCTATTCGCGCGTCGGCAACCAGGACATGTACACCGCGGTGCTGCAGGCGCTGGTCGCGAAGTTCCGGCTTGCGGGCGAGCGGCTCGGCGATGTCACCGGCGGCGCGGTGCTCAAGCACTCCAAGGACTTCAACCTGGTGCGCGAGTGCGTGCTGTCGTCCGGGCTCGATGCGCAGACTCCGGGGCTCGACATGCAGCGCGCCTGCGGCACCGGACTCGACGCCGCGATTTCCGTGGCCATGAAAATCGCGATGGGGCAGATGGACTCCGGCATCGCCGGCGGCTTCGACACCGTCAGCGATCCGCCCATCGTCTATTCGCGCGAATACCAGCAACTGTTGCTGCGCGCGTTTCGCGGCCGCAGCGCCTGGCAGCGGATCAAGCCTTTCTTCGGATTGCGTCCGCGGCACTTCAAGCCCGTGATGCCCGGCGTGCTCGAGCCGCGAACCGGCCTGTCGATGGGCGAGCACTGCGAGCAGATGGCCAAGGCGTGGAAGATCTCGCGGGCCGACCAGGACGCGCTGGCGAACCTGAGTCACGTGAACGCCGGCAAGGCGTGGGCACGCGGGTTCTTCAGCGACCTGGTGCTCAGCGAGTACCAGGGACTCAAGATCGACAACAACGTGCGTGCCGATAGCACCATCGAGAAGCTGGGCACATTGAAGCCCGCCTTCGATCGGCGCACCGGCCAGGGCACGCTCACCGCCGGCAACTCCACGCCGCTCACCGACGGTGCCTCGGCCGTGTTGTTAGCCAGCGAAGACTGGGCGCGCGCGCGGAATCTTCCGGTGCTGGCGTATTTCAGCTTCAGCAAGCAATGGGCCGTCGACTATGTAGGCGGCAATGAAGGCCTGCTCATGGCGCCTGCCTACGCAGTCCCCGCCATGCTCAAGGACGCGAATCTCACGCTGCAGGATTTCGACTTCTACGAGATTCATGAAGCCTTTGCCGCGCAGGTGTTGTGCACGCTCAAGGCCTGGGAATCGCCGGAGTACTGCAAGGAGCGGCTCGGCCTGGACGAGCCGCTCGGCAGCATCGATCGCGCCAGACTCAATGTGAACGGCTCGAGCGTGGCCATCGGTCATCCGTTCGCCGCCACCGGCACGCGCATCGTGGCATCTCTGGCCAAGCAGTTGGCCGAATCGCCCACCGCCCGGCGCGGCCTGATCTCCGTCTGCACCGCCGGCGGCATGGGCGTCGTGGCCATTCTCGAGAAGGCTTGAGGCTTTGCCGGGAAGGGAAAAAGGGGACATTCCTATTTTCCGGTCGCCGGAAAATAGGAATGTCCCCTTTTTCCCTTCCAATTGGTTTCAGATGAAACTAAATTGACCACCCGTTCGCGCGAGGTGGTCCATGAAGCGCTACGTCCACTTTCCCAAGGTTGAAGGCCATGCCTCGCGCCAGGCGCACGCCGACCTGCCCGCGGGCACTTACGAGCGCGAGATCAGCAAGGAAGGATTCTTCGGTCCCGCCGCACATCTCTATCACCGGAATCCGCCCACCGGCTGGGTGAATTTCGAAGGTCCGCTGCGACCGCATGCTTTCGATTGCACGCGTCTCGCGGATAGCCAGGATTCCCCGTGGAACGCCGCCGATCTACTGTACAACGCCTCGGTGCGCGTACGTTTCTGGACTCTCGGCGGCAACATGCCGACGCTCGCGAGAAACGCCGACGGCGACGAGCTCATGTTCGTGCACGCCGGCCGCGGCGAATTCTTCTGCGACTACGGCCATCTGACGTTCGAGACCGGCGACTACATCCTCATTCCGCGCGGCACCATGTGGCGCGTGGAATGCGCGCAATCCCTGCGCGCGCTGCTGATCGAGGCGACTAACAACTCCTACCGCCTCCCCGACAAGGGGCTGGTCGGCCCGCACGCCATCTTCGACGCGGCCATGCTCGATACGCCGCGCATCGACGACGCCTTCAAGGATCAGCAGGACAACTCCGAGTGGCGCGTGGCCATCAAGCGCCGCGGCGCGGTGTCCACCGTGACCTATCCGTTCAATCCGCTCGACGCGGTGGGCTGGCACGGGGATCTCTCGGTGGTGCGCATCAACCTGCGCGATCTCCGGCCGCTCATGAGCCATCGCTATCACCTGCCGCCGTCGGCGCACACCACCTTCCTCACGGATCGCTTCGTGGTCTGCAGTTTCGTGCCGCGTCCGTTCGAGACCGATCCGGGCGCGATGAAAGTGCCGTTCTTCCACAACAACGATGATTACGACGAGATGCTGTTCTACCACGCGGGGAATTTCTTCAGCCGTGACAACATTCATCCCGGCATGATCACGCTGCATCCGGGCGGCTTCACGCATGGCCCGCACCCGAAAGCGCTCAAGAACGTGTTCGAGCAGGCGAAGCCGGCCACCGACGAATATGCCGTGATGATCGATACGCGCGATGCGCTGGAGATCGCGCCGGCCGCCGCCCGGATCGAATGGCCCGGATACGTGGACAGCTGGAAGAGCAATAAATGAAGCTCGCCACACTCAAGCGCGGCGGTCGTGACGGGCGCCTGGTGGTAGTTAGCCGCGACCTCGCGCACTGCCAGCTGGTGCCCGGCATCGCGCCCACGCTGCAGGCCGCGCTCGACGACTGGGCCGCCGTCGCGCCCAGGCTCGCCGAACGCGCCGCCGCGCTCGAGCACAGTTCCGCGCACTCCGACGTCATGCCCTTCGATGCGGTGCAGTGCGCCGCGCCGCTGCCGCGCGCATATCACTGGGTGGACGGCAGCGCCTACGTGAACCACGTCGAGCTGGTGCGCAAGGCGCGCGGCGCGGAGATGCCGGCTTCGTTCTGGACCGACCCGCTGGTCTACCAGGGCGGTTCCGACGACCTGCTGGGAGCGCGCGACGATGCGCCGTTCGGGGATGCCTCCTGGGGCATCGACCTCGAAGCCGAGGTGGCGGTGGTGACCGATGATGTCCCCATGGGAACGAGCACCGCCGACGCTGCTGCACACATCAAGCTCGTCATGCTGGTCAACGACTGGTCGCTGCGCGGCCTCATTCCCGGCGAGCTCGCCAAGGGTTTCGGCTTCTATCAATCCAAGCCCGCGACGGCCTTCTCGCCGGTGGCGGTGACGCCCGATGAGCTGGGCGAGGCCTGGCGCGACAGCAAGGTGCACCTGCCGCTGGTGAGCCGCATCAACGAACAGGAGTTCGGCCGCCCCGACGCCGGCACCGACATGACCTTCAGCTTCGCGCAGCTGATTGCCCACGTGACCAGGACGCGGCGGCTCGGCGCCGGCGCCATCCTCGGCTCCGGCACGGTGTCTAACTACGACCGCAGCCGCGGCAGCAGCTGCCTCGCGGAGAAACGCACGCTCGAGCAGCTCGAGCATGGCGCGCCGCGCACGCCGTTCCTGCAGTTTGGCGACCGCGTCGCCATCGAGATGTTCGACGCGCGCGGCCAGAGCATTTTCGGCGCGCTCGACAACCGCGTCGTCAAACGATAGCGACTTCCACCAGCTTGGGGCCGAGCACGCGCAGCAGTTCCGCCGGCGCGAGACCGACGAGAAAGCCGCGTGCGCCGCCATTGATGTAGATGAGCGGCAATTCGGCGACGGTTTTTTCGCAATACACCGGCATGGCGCGCTTGAGGCCGAAAGGCGAAGTGCCGCCCACCTGGTAACCCGAATGCCGATCCGCAACCTCGGGCGCGCAGGGCGCGACGCTCCTGACCCCAAGCTGGCGCGCGAGATTCTTCGCCGACACTTCACGATCCCCGTGCATGAGGATGCAGAGCGGGCGTTTGGCGTCATCTTCGAAAATCAGCGTCTTCACCACCAGGTGTTCGTCGACGCCCAGATGCGCGGCCGATGCCTGCGTGCCGCCGCGCGGCTCCCAGGTGTACAGGTGCGGCGTGAAATGCACTTTGTGCTGGCGCAGCGCGCGGATCGCCATCGTGACGGGGTGCGCGGTAGCCATTCCCGCGCAACTACTTTTCCACGCAGGCCAGACAGCCGCGATCGAAAATCAGCCGCCACTCGCCGGATTTCTCGCGACGCCAGATCGAGGTGTAGGTGCCGACGCGTTTTCCCGCGGCATTCGTCACCGGACCGGTGCTCAATGCGAGTTTGCCGCCCTCCTGAACTTCGACGAGCTCCGGAGCCCACGAAAACGGCGGTTGCGCCGCGTCGAAATATTTCTGCCAGCGCGTCAGCACTTCGGCGGGTCCGCGCAGCGGCGCATCGGCGAGCCAGATGGCATCGGGAGCGATCATGCGCGCGAAGGCTTTGACGTCGCGGTCCGCCAGCGTCTTCGCGAAGGCGATTTCCGTCGCCCGCACCTGTTCGGCCAGGTCCGCCAGCGACTCAGTCGCGCGCGGCTCCGTTGAGATCGCCGGAAGCGCCACGACGTTGAGCAGGCCCAGGCACATGAGAACGCGGAATTTCATGGAATTCTCCTTGCAAACGCGCGGCGATAATACCTTCGGTAGAGGAGTTCGCCGCCCGACCGGTGGCACAATGCCCCATGGGTGAATTCACCACGCTCATGGCGCGCGACGGCCATGAATTCAATGCCTGGCTGGCGGCGCCGAGCGGAACCGCGCGCGGTGCCGTGGTGATCGCCCAGGAAATATTCGGCGTCAACCGGCACATCCGCGCCGTGGCCGACGGCTACGCCGCGGCCGGCTACGTCACCATCGCGCCATGTCTTTTCGATCGCGTTCGCCGCGGCATCGAGCTCGGTTACAGCGAACCGGAAGTGCAGCAGGGCCGCGGGATACGCCTGCAGATCCCGAGAGAAAAGGCGCTGCTCGATCTCACCTCCTCCCTCAACGTGATCAAGCACGCCGGCCGCGTGGCGGTGGTCGGTTATTGCTGGGGCGGGACGCTGGCCTATCTCGCCGCCTGCGAACTGCCGGTCGCTTGCGCCGTGTCGTACTACGGCGGGCAGATCAAGGATCACCTGGCGAAGTCGCCACGGCGGCCGGTGATGTATCACTTCGGCGAACAGGACCCCCACATTCCAGTGAGCGACATCGAGAAGATCCGCGCCGCGGATCCGACTGGTACGTTTCACGTGTACCCGGCCGGCCATGGATTCAACTGCGAGGAGCGAAGCACCTACGATGCGGCCAGCGCCTCGCTGGCGCGCGAACGCTCGCTCGAGTTCCTGGTCGCCACCCTGGAGCGCAAATGATCAAGCTCACCGACTCATCACTGTGGAAGGAACGTTGCTTCATCGCCGGCGCGTGGGCCGCGGCGGATTCCGGACTAACTACCGAGATCCGCAACCCCGCCACGGGCGAGGTACTGGGCGCGGTTCCCGTCATGGGCGCCGCCGAGGCGCGCCGCGCCATCGAGGCTGCGCATGTCGCGATGCCGGCCTGGGCAGGGAAGACCGCGGCCGAGCGCGCGAAGATCATGCGCCGATGGTTCGATCTCATGATGGCGAACGTCGACGACCTCGCCGTCATCATGACCGCCGAGCAGGGCAAGCCGTTGGCGGAGTCCAGGGGCGAGATCGCCTACGCAGCCTCGTTCATCGAATGGTTCGCGGAAGAAGGCAAACGCATTTACGGCGACATCATCCCGGGGCACCAGGCCGACAAACGCATCATGGTGTTACGCCAGCCGATCGGCGTGGTCACCGCCATCACGCCGTGGAATTTCCCGGCGGCCATGATCACGCGCAAAGCCGGGCCCGCCATCGCCGCCGGCTGCCCCATCGTCGTGAAGCCCGCGCCGCAAACACCGTTCTCCGCCCTCGCCATGGCCGAGCTCGCGCAGCGCGCTGGCATTCCCGCCGGCGTGTTCAACGTGGTCACCGGCGACGCGGTGGCGATCGGCGGCGAATTCACCGGCAACGCCAAGGTGCGCAAGGTCTCGTTCACCGGCTCGACTCCCGTGGGCAAACTACTCATGGCGCAATGCGCCGGCACCGTGAAGAAAGTGGCGCTCGAGCTCGGCGGCAACGCGCCGTTCCTGGTGCTCGACGACGCCGATCTCGACGCCGCGGTCGTGGGCGCCATCCAGAGCAAGTACCGCAACACCGGCCAGACCTGCGTGTGCGCGAATCGCTTCATCGTGCAGTCGAAGGTCTATGACGCATTCACCGCGAAACTCACGGAAGCGGTGAAGGAACTTCGCGTGGGCGACGGCCTCAAGGGCGAAACCGACCAGGGGCCGCTCATCGATGCCAAGGCGCTGGCGAAAGTGGAAAACCACGTCGCCGACGCGAAAGCGAAAGGCGCGGTGGTCGTCACCGGCGGGCATCGACATGCGCTCGGCGGCACGTTCTATGAGCCCACGGTCCTGACGAATGTCTCCAGCAACATGACTCTCGCGCGCGAAGAAACCTTCGGTCCGGTGGCGCCGCTGTTTCGCGTCGACACCGACGAGGAGGCGGTGAAACTCGCGAACGACACCGAGTTTGGTCTCGCCGCGTATGTGTACACGAGGGACCTCGCGCGCTCGTGGCGCGTCACCGAGGCGCTGGAATACGGCATCGTCGGTCTCAACACCGGGCTCATCTCCACCGAAGTCGCGCCTTTTGGCGGTGTAAAGGAAAGTGGCATCGGGCGAGAGGGTTCCAGGTACGGCATCCTCGAGTTCACCGAGCTCAAGTACATCTGCGTGGGTGGCATCTGACAACGGCGCGCGCATAGGCAGCGCGCGGCAAGCCGCGTAGACTCTCGCGCAGTGCTTGGGAAGTTTCACGAAATCAGTCTCGAAACGGCGGACATCGCCGCTTCAGTCGCCTTCTACGAAAGACTCGGGTTCAGCCATTGCGGCACCACCGATACGTGGCCGCATCCCTACGGCGTCATGACCGATGGCCGGCTGTATCTCGGCCTTCACCAGTTCAAGTTTCCGTCGCCCATCATCACTTACGTGCATGCCGGCGTCGCGCAGCGCGCCCATGTCATCGAGAAACTCGGTGTCGACATCGCCTGGAGGCGCGTCGGTGACGACGCATTCAACGAGTTCGGTTTTCTGGATCCGTCCGGCCAGGCGGTGCGCGTGCAGGAAGCGCCGACGCATTTCGCGAGCGACCGCGAACGCGGCGAGACTTCACTGTGCGGCGACTTCGCGGAGTTCAGCATGCCGGCCGCCGAATTCGAACCCATGCGCGCGTTCTGGGAGCCTCTCGGTTTCGTCGCGCTCGGTGAAACCGATACACCTTACCTGCGCATGTCGATGACCAGCGATCACGTCGATCTGGCGGTGCATCGCGCGCGCACGCTCGATCAACCCATGCTGGTATTCGCGGCGGCGGACATGGGCGAGCGCATCGAACGCCTGCGCGTACTCGACATGACGATGTCGGATGACCTGCCGCGCGGTCTCGATCCGCGATCGGCCGCGCTGTTGCGCGCGCCCGAGGGCACGGCTCTTCTGCTGATCAACGCCGTAGACTGACGACGCGCCGAACCGGGCGGAGCGCGGGTCGTGCCGGACTGCGCGTGTGGCGGAATGTGGTGATAATCGCGGCATCGACCGCACACGCGGTAGCAGAATTTCGGGGAGCTCCCTCATGATGCGTTTCGTCTGCGCCGCAGCCGCCGCGGTGGTGGCTTTCGGTTGTTCGGCCGCGCGCGCCGACGAAGGCATGTGGACCTTCCACGGCTTTCCGCTTGCCAGGGCCAATTCGGCGCTCAAGACCAACATAGACCAGGCGTGGCTGGATCGCGTACGCCTGTCTACCGTGCGTCTCGCCAACTGCACGGCGTCGTTCGTGTCGGACGAAGGCCTGATGCTGACCAACCACCACTGCGTCGAGTCCTGCCTCGCCGAGCTGTCGTCGAAAGAAAAAAGCCTGGTCGAAGAAGGCTTCCTCGCCAGGACGCACGACGAGGAGAAGCGTTGCCAGACTCAGGTGGCGGACGTGCTCATCGGCATGGAGGAAATCACCACCAAGGTCGACGCGGCGATTGCCGGCAAGGATGAGACGACTGCCAACGACGTGCGCAAGGCCACGCTCACGCAGCTCGAGAGCGCCTGCGAGAAGCAGGCACAGCAGAAATGCCAGACCGTCACGTTGTATCAAGGCGGCCAGTACTGGCTCTACAAGTACAAGCGTTACACCGACGTGCGCATCGTGTTCGCGCCGGAGGACAGCATCGCGGCTTTCGGCGGCGATCCTGACAACTTCCAGTTCCCGCGCTGGTGCCTCGACATGGGTGTGTTGCGTGCCTACGAAAACGGCAAGCCGGCGAAGACGCCGGACTTCCTCAAGTTCAATTTCGCCGGACCTTCCGTCGGCCAGCCGGTGTTCGTGTCGGGCCTCCCGGGCACGACCGATCGCCTGCTGACGCTGGCGCAGCTCGAGCAGCAACGCGACCTCGAACTACCACAGTGGCTGATGCGGAATTCGGAGATTCGCGGTCGGCTCATCCAGTTCGGCCGGCAGGATCCGCAGAACGAGCGCATCTCCGCGGACCTGCTCAATTACATCCAGAACTTCATCAAGGTGCGCCGCAAGATGCTGGACGCACTGCACGAGGATTCGCTGCTGGCCCGAAAGGCTGCCGAACAGGCAGGCCTGCAAAAGATGATCGCCAAAGACGCGAAGCTCAAGAAGAGCATCGGCAATCCATGGCACGAGATCGAGCTCGCCCTCGCGACCGAGCGCGAGTTGTTCGAAGAACATACCTACATCGAGGAAGGCGCCGGCTTCCAGGGCCGCCTCGTGAATTTCGCGCGCGTGCTGGTGCGCGGTGCCGCGGAACGCGGCAAGCCGAACGCGCAGCGTTTCCGCGAGTACACCGACACCGCGCTGCCGCGCATCGAGCAGCAGCTGGCGGCCCGAGTGCCTGTCTACCCGGATCTCGAGCAGCTGCGGCTCGATCAGGGCCTGGAGCGCATGCGCGAGTGGTTAGGCCCCGATCATCCGCTGGTGCGCAACCTGATGGCGACGGAGTCGCCCGCCGGCCTTGCCAAACGCCTGGTGGACGGCACGAAGCTGGCCGATCCGGCCGTGCGCATCGAGTTGTGGAAAGGCGGGGCCGCCGCGATCGCCGCGTCGACCGATCCGATGATCGTGCTCGCGCGCGCCCTCGATCCGGAGGCGCGCGCCGTGCGCAAGGCCTATGAGGACGGCGTCGAGGCGCCGGTGCGCTCGGCCACGGAGCGCATCGCGCGGGCGCGCTTCGCCGCTTTCGGGACCAGCGTGTATCCGGATGCCACGTTCACGCTGCGGCTGAATTGGGGCACGGTGCAGGGCTGGAATGAGAGCGGCAAACCCGTCGAACCGTTCACGCACCTGGCGCGCATTTTCGAACGCGCCACCGGTGCGGAGCCATTCCGCATCCCGGACAGCTGGCTTCGCGTCAAAGACAAGCTCGACATGCAAACACCGTTCAACCTGACCACCAACAGCGACATCGTCGGTGGCAATTCGGGCAGCGCGCTCATCAATGCCAAGGCGGAGATCGTCGGCCTGCTGTTCGACGGCAACATTCATTCGATTTCGGGAGCGTACTGGTTCGACAGCGAGAAGAACCGCGCCGTTGCCGTGCACCCCGCCATCATTCGCGAGGCGCTGTCGAAGGTTTATGCCGCGGACGGGTTGTTGGCCGAGCTCACTAGATAGACACGGCGCTATTCGCGGGCGGTGATGGAAAACTGCACGCGCATGTCGTCGATCACTTGCAGCGCGCCCATCATCACGCTGAAAGGCTTGAGCCCCAGCTCCGATTGCTTGAGCGCGAACTCGCCGCTGGCCGTGAGCACGCCCGCTTCGTGCGACACCGTCATCGGCACGCGTACGTTCCGTACCTGGTCCTTGATCGTTATCTCCACGCCCACGTCGTAGCCCTGCGCCGCGGCCGCCACATCGGTGGCGCGCAAGCGAATCTCCGGATAGGTCGTGCCATCGAGCAGTGGCGCCGACAACATGTTCTTGCGCGTGCCGTCACGCGCGCTCTGCGGCACGCCGGCCGGAAAATCCGCCCCCGCCTGCTCACGCAACGCGGGCTCGTCGATCGTGAGATCGGCCACGGGAATGGCGATGTCGAAGCGTGTCTGCTCGAGCCGATCGCCGACGAACACCCGCCCTTTGAGATGGTGTGAGGCGATCACGTGGTTGTGCCCCATGCGCGCCATCGTTCCGCCGCGGTAGACAAATATCTGCAACAAGGACTCTTCCGCGACCACCTGTAATTCGCGCGAGCCCGCTGCCGGTGCACCCGGCTGCGCGACTGGCGTCGCGGGCGCCGGAACTTCGGGTGCCGGAGGACTTGTCTGACAGGATGCCAGGCCCAATAACAAGGCGCTCGCGATCCATCGTTTGGCCAATCTCATGGAATCTCCGCTCAGGAACCGGAACAGTCGCACGGCATACTTACACTATGTGTCACGACTTCCTCGACCCGTTCCCGTGGGCTAGCTTAACGACATGACTTTCCGCAACACCAAACTTTCCTGGGGCTCGCTCTCCAAGGCCCTGCACTGGATCATCGTGCTGCTGATCATCAACCAGTGGGTGATCGCCGAGCGCGCCGAAGGGCTCAAATTCTCCGCGAAAATCGCCGCCCTCGGCTGGCACAAGTCGTTCGGCATCACCATCCTGGCGCTCGCCGTGATCCGGCTCGCATGGCGCTGGATGAACCCGGTACCGGACCTCAGCGCGGAAACGAAGCCCTGGGAACGCGTGCTCGCGAAAATCTCGCACCTGCTGCTCTACGGCCTCATCTTCGCCATCCCGATCAGCGGCTGGCTGATGTCTTCGGCCAAGAACACCCCGGTGAGCTGGTTCAAGTTGTTCCAGCTCCCCAACCTGGTGGCGCCCGACAAGGCATTCGGCGCCTCCATGCACGACCTGCACCACCTGCTGTTCAACGTACTGGTGGTGGTCGCCGCGCTGCACATCGCCGGCGCGCTCAAGCATCACTTCATCGACCGGAACGACG
>DASYKM010000036.1:0-1953 GCA_035995425.1 Steroidobacteraceae bacterium | reverse complement strand
CTGCTCGAATTCCTGCAAAGCACCTATGAAGCCGCCGCCAATGCCGCCAAGTGGGACCGCGACGCGCTGGAATCCGCGCTGGGCCGGCCCGGCGTGGTGCGGGAGATTTAGCGGCGGTAGCGGGCCGGGCGACGACTTGTAGCCCGGATTACGCCAACGGGTCGGCGCAAGGCGCCGCCCCGTTGGCGTAATCCGGGTCGCGCGTGAGGCCGGCCCCGGATTGCGCTTCGCTCCATCCGGGCTACGGCACTATCTCCGACCTCATCCTGAGGAGCGGCGTCTTCGCCGCGTCTCGAAGGATGGCCGCGAGTGCGTGCCTTGCTGCCATCCTTCGAGACGCTTGCTTCGCAAGCTCCTCAGGATGAGGTCGTCGCCCGGATGGAGCGAAGCGCAATCCGGGAATCGAACGTGAGATTGTCCCGGATTTCGCTTCGCTCCATCCGGGCTACGGACTCAATTTTCAAACAGCTGAGTCGTCATTGCGAGCGAAGCGAAGCAATCCAGCTTTCTTAGACTTAGAAGAAAGAAAGCTGGGTTGCTTCGTCGCTGCGCTCCTCGCAATGACGGCCAGAAACGACGTTCGGCCTCGATCGAGATCAGCTCTCTTCGCGCGACGGCGGCTTGCCGAGCGCGCGTTTCACGTAGGCCGTTAGCTGCGGGTATTTGCGCAGCTCGCGCACGCCGCGGTCGCGCAATGCATAAGGCCATCCGCGCCAACCGAGGGGGGCCGTGACATCGACCAGCGGCAGCCGCGTCACGCCGAAGCGGCGCTTGTAGGCGTAGTTGCCGATGCTGAAGTCGAATTCGCGCACACCGTCCTTATGCAGCGCAGCCATGGTGCGCTCGATGATCAGGCGGCCGGGCGAACAGTTCGACCATTTCTCGCCGGCGTTGCTGATGCGTATCATCACGTAGCGTGCGCCGCTGCGGATACCGAGCAGGGTCGCGACCACCTCGTCGCCGACCGTCAGCGCCGACACCACGGCATATCCGCTGCCGACGCCGTCGCGAACCAGATTGCGGTAAAACGCGGCGCAGGTCTCGTTGTTGAGAATAAAGTTCAGGCCGAGATGCTGCATCCGCGTGCCCTGCTGGACCTCGGTGGTCGAGAGCACCTGCATCGCTTCATTGTTGTCCGCAACGATGTCGAACCCTGCCGCCGGGTCGCGCGTGAACACGCGCCAGCTGCGCTCCAGTTCCTTGCGCACCGTGCGTTCGAGCGTAAAGCGCCAGGCATCGTAATCATCGCCGGTGACGACGATGTTGCCGTTCAACGAGCATGGGCTTGCGTCATCGAGCAGCGCCAGCGGATTGGGGCGGACGCCAAGGTCGACCGGCATCTTGCGCAAACGCATGAGATCGGCGCCGCCGGACGAACACCGCAGCGCCGCCTTCAGGTCGCGCCACAACGCGCGCGCCGCTTTGGCATCGCGCGGCGCGGCGCTGCCCAGCAGCGGCGCGTTGTAATCGGTGAGATCGAGGTCGGCAAATTCGACGATCCGGATGCCCTTTTGCGTGCGGCGGATCAGCGGTAGCAGCACGGCCTGCTCGCCGGTCGCCGCATCCGTGATGACGGCCAGTATCGGCTCGACCTCGTCGACCCCGGCGAATGCGCCGTACCAGGCGTCCAGCCACTGCGGATGCTGGAACGGCGTCGAGGTGCCGCCGTCGTTCCAGCGCGCCACCGCCTGTTTCCAGTCGCGCGTGAGTTCAACCCGGAATCCGCGCGCACGGGAAATTTCCCGCGCGCCCGGTTTTGCTGCTGCTGCTACCAGTACCGTCATGACTGAGACTTCAGGTCCTCACGCCGCCTTCGGCAGGTCGACCAGCTTGCCGGGCTGGGCCTTGTCGAGCGTAAAGTCGATCGGGCGGCGCGCGCTGCGCTCGCGCTTGACCCAGCGGCTGTCGCGCAGCAGTTTCTGCAACACCGCCTTGCCGAAGTAGGACGGTCCG
>DASYKM010000035.1:0-8661 GCA_035995425.1 Steroidobacteraceae bacterium | reverse complement strand
GCATGGGGACGCCCTGATGCCGCTGCCCCTGCCGGTACTCGACGATCGCGGCTACCAGGAGCTGATCGACGGCATGCGCGAGCGCCTGCCGCGCACCGCGCCGCGCTGGACCGACCACAATGTGTCGGACCCCGGCATCACTCTGCTCGAGTTGTTTGCCTATCTCGGCGATTCGCTGTTGTACCGCCTCGACCGCGTTCCCGAGCGCCACTATCGCGCGTTCCTGCGCCTGCTGGGTTGCGCGCCGCGCCGGGCGCGCTGCGCGCAGGTCCCGGTGTCGTTTGCCACCGGCACGGCGGCCGCGCCGCGCGATCTGCCGGCGGGAGCGCAGGTCTGCGCCGCCGGTGGCGCGGTGGTGTTCGAGACCGGCGCCGCGTTGCACGTCAGCGATGCGCGCATCGCCGTGGTGTTGACCGCGAGCGGCGATCGCTGGGTAGATAGAACCGCGGCCGACGCCGGTTTCGCCGCGCCGTACGCGGCGCTCGGCACCGCCCCGCGGCCCGGTGATGCGCTGTATCTCGGCTTCGATCGCGCTCCGGGTCCCGATGCGGCGCTGCTGCGCCTGTGGGTGGCCGGCGAAGATTTCGCCGCGGATGCGGCCAGCTGGAGCGCACTGCGCGAGGAGTGGCGGCGCGGAATTCCGCGGCGCAGCGCCTGTCGCCGCGTCGGCGGCGCGGCCCGGCGATTCTGGGAGCACTACGGTGCGCGCGTGAGCTGGGAATTCTTCGACGGCACCGAGTGGCGCACGCTGCCGGCGCTCAAGGATCGTACGCGCGCGTTGACGTTGTGCGGTCCCGTGCGCTGGCGGCATTCGGCCGCACACCAGCCGGGCGGCGTCGCCGGCCACGATACGAAGTACTTCATTCGCTGCCGCGTCATCGACGGCGAATATGACTGCCCGCCGCTGCTGCGCGGTGTGCGCATGAATGCCGTGATGGCGCGGCATTCGGCCGTCGCGACGGGGCCGGTCACGCCGCTGCGCAGCACCGGCGCCGCCGCTCAGCGCTACCAGCTGCCGCGCACACCGGTCGTGCCCGGCAGCGTGCGACTGACACTGACGAACGATGCCGGCGCGGTGGAATCCGACTGGATCGAGCGCCAGGATTTCGACCGCAGCGGGCCGCATGCGCGGCAGTTCGTCCTCGATGCGGTCTCGGGCGATATTTCTTTCGGCGACGGAAGCAGTGGCGCGGTACCGGAAGCCGGCGCCAAGCCTCAGGTCACCTGGAAAGTCGGCGGCGGGATCGCGGGCAATGTGCCGGCGGGGACGCTGGTCGCGGCGCGCGGCGCCGCCGACGGGCTCGCGGTGCAACAGCTCGCGGCAGGTTGGGGCGGCGCCGACACCGAGCTGCTCGAGGCCGCGAAGGCGCGCGCCTTTGACCAAACTACCGCGCAGCGCTGCGCGGCGACGCTCGCGGATTTCGAGCGCCTGGCGCTGGCCGCACCCGCACTGCCGGTCGCGAAGGCGTTCGCCGTCGCCGGGCGCCCCGACATGGAATGCCTGCCCGCGGCCGGTTGCGTGACCGTGGTCGTCGTGCCGCGCTGCGTGGATCTGCGCCCCGGACCGAGCGCGGCGCTGTGCCGGGCGGTGGCCGGCTATCTAGAGCCGCGGCGACCGCTGGCGCTCGAAGTGCACGTCGCCGGCCCGCGCTACACGCAGGTGCGGGTCACGGCCACGCTCGCGCTGAAGCCCGGCTTCGAACGCGCGCCGGTGCTCGCCGCGGCGAATCAGGCATTGCGCGGTTTCCTGCATCCGCTCCACGGCGGACCGGCGGGCGGAGGCTGGGCGGTGGGCCGCGCCGTGTATCGCAGCGAGATCCTCGCCGAGCTCGATGCAATCGCCGGCGTGCATCACGTGGCGAGACTGGCGCTGACGGCCGGCGATGGAACTGCGGCGCTGTGCGGCGACGTCGCCGTGTGCGCCAGTGGATTGGTGATTTCCGGTGAACACGTGCTGACGGCAATAGATGGAGCGCAGTGATGAACGAAAAGCCACTCGAACGATTGAACTATTTCAACGGTCAGCGACTGCAGGCCGCGGACCTGAAGCTCGAGCAGGACTATCACATCCGCGTGCGTCGCTGGCTCAACCGCTCGCTGTACAGCGCTGGTATTGCCGAAGGCCTGAGCGTGTATGCGATCAAGGACCACCCGCAGGTACGCGTGACCGCGGGGCTTGCCATCGATCATCTCGGGCGCGAGATCATCCTGCTCGAGGACCAGGTCGTCGACGTGGTCGGCACGCATCACGACAGCAATGGAAAATGCGACGGACCGTATCTCACGATCCGTTACCAGGAAGACGTCGTCGGCAAGGAGGATTCGAGCTGCGCGCTGGGCGGCAATTCCGCCAACCGCGCCGCGTGGGGCGCACCGGGCCGCATCCTCGCCGGCGCCGTGCTCGAGCTCAACGCCGAGCTGCCGAACGAAGCCAGCGGGCGGATTCCGCTGGCGTGCCTCACGCTGGCCGAAAAGTGCGCGAGCGTGCAGATCGTCGACACCGGCGTGCGGCGCTACATCGGCGAGAGCTCGGCTAACAAGGTGAAGCAGTATGCACTGGAGGGGGTGCGGGACATCGACTCGAACAACGCCGGGCAGGTCCGTTTTCACATTCGCGGCCGGCAACCCGCCGGAATCACTCTGTACTTGCGAGCGGAAAGATTTCCAACGTTGTTCTACACCGAAATGGGCAAACACAATCATGGCTCATCGGCGGAGTCTGCGCGGCCGGAGACTTCGGCACCGGTACTTCATCCGGATACCGGTAATCCCGACAAATACAAACACTCGCATGGCTTGAATACATTGGTGACGACCGGCGAGGGGAGTGCGCACGACCACAGCGTCTTCGAAGTAACGTTTGAAGGGGCCCACAGCGATGCAAGCGACAAACGGCTAAGCCTGCCGATCGTGCAAGTCGGAGACCCCGTATACGCAGACATCATGCCGGTGTTGAGCACGGCGAATCGATGGGGCAGCCCGCCCGGCACGCCGTTCACGGCGAGGATCTCCGGTGCCACGTCGCACACGCATGGCTTTGGAGGAGAGCTCGAGAAGGTCTCGGTGAGCGATGACCATACGCATCTGGCACCCTTGCTGTCGATTTCAGATGCTGGCGTGTCAGACATCAGCGCCCGCGACGACAGTCCGGAGGTGCCACAGGCTGCGCTGACCTTCGTCGATGACCTGCAGCTGTACATCGGGTCCTCTATCCGGAATTTGACGAGCATTACCGAAAACGTGTTGAACCAGTTGCGCGCGGCGCAGCCGGACGTGACCTGGAACAAACTCGGCAATGGACTCGGCGACCATGTGTTTGCTGCCAGAGGAAGTGGTGAGATCAAGCTGCACTTCCTCCCCGGCATGGCATTTTCCGAAGGTGAATATCTGATCGAGCTTCGGGCGCCATCCAGAGGCGGCCGCGTTCACTTCAACCTGTACGTCGAATGAGCATGGACCTGCCCGTGCGCCACCTGCTGTTGCGCGACGACCTTACCTGGTCAGCGGTGACGCTTGGCCTGACGAAAGCCGCGGATGGCTCGCTGTCGTTGACGCGGCTGCCCGCGCCGGCCGTGGGCGCCGCGGTGTTGCGCGACGGGCCGTTCGAAGCCGCGCCTTCGGGCATCGTCGCCTACGACGGCGATCAGGTTTTCATCGCGAATACCTTGGGGCGGCAACTCATACTCGAGCAACGCAACTGCGCCGCCCGCTTCGCAGTGCCCATCGACGCGATGCCCGCGGGACTCGCGATCGGCGGCAACATCTTGTATGTCGCCGACCCCGCGCAGGGCCGCGTGCTGTGCTTCACCTCGCAACTCGAGCTGCGGCATGTCATCCATTCGGCAATCCAACAGCCGACCGCGCTCGCGGTAGATAGTCGCGGACGCCTGTATGTGCTCGATCGCGGCTTGCGCCGGGTCCTGCGCTTTGCGTCCGATGGCGGTCTCGATGCAGGTTATTCACCGCAAGTCGACGAGCCGGTGTTCCTCGTACTGGATGGCGATGTGCTGTGGGTCAGCGACGCCGCGCAAAACTCTGTGAACGCGTTCGATGCCGACGGTACGAGCATCGCTGCTCTGTCGTTGCCCGCCCGGGACATCCCGGTGCGTCCGGGCGCGCTGGCAGTCCATGCGAATCTGGTGCTCGTGGCCGACGCCGCTAGCGGCGCCATTCTTGCCTTCGACTCCGTGTCGCACCGGCATCTCGGCGAGGTGCCGGACTTTCGCGCGCCGCTCGCCGCGATGAGCTTCGATGCCACGGGAAATCTCTACCTCAAGCTCGACGGTGGCGCGGACTGCCTGAGCTTCGCGGCCGGTGCCGGCTGCATCGGCCGCGGCACACTGGAGACTGGCGTCTTCGACGCCGGCGAGCTCAACGACTGGGAGCGCGTCGCACTGACTGCGACGCCGCTCGCGGCCAGCATCGCGCTGTCGACGTTTTCGGCGGCATCCAGGAACGCTGTCCCGGCGAACTGGCAGTCTTCGGAAAGTCTCGATTGCCTGCTGGCGCGCGACCCTGGCGACGCCGAACCGACCACGGGCACACGGCGCTTCCTCTGGCTGCGCATCGTACTCAGCAGTGCCGACGGCCGCGAAAGTCCGGTGCTGCGGCAGGCGCGCGCGCAAACCGTCGCGCCAAGCTACCTCGACGAGCTGCCGCGCATATTCCGTCGCGACGACCGGGAGCAACGCTTTCTCGAACGCTGGCTGGCGCTGTTCCGCTCCGGGCTCGAGGACCGCGAGCAGCGCCTCGAAGATTCCGCGCGCGACTTCGACCCGATGATGGCGCCGGCGGAGCGGCTGGCCTTCACGGCGGCCGCGCTGGCGTTCGAGTTGCCGCGCGGACTCACGCCGACGCAGCAGCGCGCGTTGCTGGCGCGCGTGCCGGAGCTGTACCGCAACCGCGGCACGCTTGCTGGCGTGGCCGACATGGCCGAGGTGATGAGCGGCATCCGGCCGCGCATCATCGAGGCGTTTCACGCGCGCCGCGTCTGGCAACTCGGCACCACGTCGCTGCTCGGTTTCGATACCGCGCTGGCCGCCGCCACGCCGGAGGGTCTCGTGGTGCCGCGCGATGCGCGCACCGATCCAGCCTATGCCGGGCTGCGCGGCGAGTACTACGCGGGCACGGATTTCAATGACCTGCTGCGCGCGCGCACCGATGAGCGGCTCGACTTCGCGGAGCTCTGGGTGGAAGACCGCGACCTGCATCGCATGCGCCCGTACACCGTGCGCTGGTCGGGGCAGATCAAGCCGCGCTATTCAGAGACCTATCTACTGCGCCTGGAGCATGGACCGGGCACGCGCCTGTGGATCGACGGGCAACTGATCATCGATCGCTGGACTCCCAGTCTGCCGCCGCAGCCTGACCCGCGCGTGGTGCTCGACGCCACGCGCTGGCATGCGATCCAGATCGAGATCCTGTCGCTCGACTTCACCAGCGTGGCGCGGCTTTCCTGGTCGAGCCGTCACCAGCCTCCCGAGGTGGTGCCGGCGCATTCCCTGTATTCCGTGCTCGACGAGCACGCCGATCTCGATGCGCCGCCGGCTGCGACCTTCGATGTCGGCCATGCGGTGGTCGGCGAGAGCGGGCCGCTGGCGCAAAGTGAATTCGGCGCGGGGTTGTTCGCCGACTACGCGCACCTCTTCACCGTGCTCGCGCCCGCCGGCAGTTGTCGCGACGCGTCGCATCGCGCCGAGCTGCGCGCCGCCATCGACGCGGAAAAGCCGGCGCACACCGACTATCACCTCTGCTTCGTCGAGCCGCGCATGCGCGTGGGCTTCCAGGCACGGCTCGGCATCGACGCCATCGTCGGCAACGGACCGCCGCCGTTGCGGCTCGACGGTACGCGGCTCGATCGCGACAGTTTTCTCGATGACGCCGCGCCCGGTGGTGGGCGCGTGGCCGCGCGGGCGCGCCTGGGGCAAGACACGGTTGTGGGATGAATTCAGGAGAACGCGATGGACATGCTGGCCAGACCCCGTCTCGATGAGCTTGCGGCTCCGAAACGCAATCACTATTTCTATGGAAAGCTGCTCGACGAGATGCACTTGCGTCTCGAGCAAAACTACTTCAACGGCAAGCGCGCGCTGCTGAACCGGCTGGCCCTCGGTGCCGGCGTGCTGTGCGGCTTGCGGGTCGAGCCGGACGGCAAGTTCGTGAAGGTGTCGGCGGGCGTCGCGATCGACGGCTTCGGGCGCGAGATCATCGTGCCGGAATCGTTGCGACTCGACCCGGCGAAGATCTCCGGACCATGCGGCACGACGCGCGATCGCGCGGCCGCCGAGAAGACTATCTACCTCAAGCTCTGCTATCGCGAATGCAAGACGGACTTCGAACCGGCACTGGTCAGCGACTGCCTGCCGCAGCAGCAATGCGCGCCGTCCACCATCGTCGAGAGCTACTGCCTGGAGCTCGGCGTCGATGCGCCACCGCCGCCGCCCGCGCACAACGAAGCGCTGTGCAAGGCGCTGCACGACGGCCAGACCCCGGAAGCAAAGCGCGATCTCGTGAACGCGGAGCTCGCGAAAACCTGCGGCAAGGTGGTCGGCGATGGCTGCATCGCGCTCGCGACGATTCATCTCGACGACGGCGGCAACGTCACCGACACGAAGTTCGATCCTCCGCAGCACGTGTACAGCAACGCCGCACTGTTCGACATGCTGCTGTGCCTGGGTGAGGGCGGCAAAGGCGCGCCTGGCGACCCCGGCATCGGCCTCGACCAGGATCTGCCGAAGATTCTCGACATCGGCTGGAAACACCGCGACCTGCAGTACATGCTGCAGAACAAATCGGACCCGGGCAATTTCCTGAGGCCGTTCCTGGAAGTTGGCGGCAGCGGCGCCGCGACCGAAGAAGTGCTGAAGAAGCGGATCATCGACGGCCAGAACGTGCCGCCATTCACTATCTACTTCAACCGCAAACTCACGGGCATCGACGCGCAGACCTTCACGGTGCGACTCCAGTACGAGGTGATGCTGCTCCTGAACGGACAGTGGGTGCGCCCGGGGTTCTATCTGGAATTGCCGCTGGCGGGAAATATTCTCTCGGTCGACGGCGACGACCAGAGCACGACGCCGCACACCAAGGAGGTCTATGCCCATGCCGTGAGTTTCATTCCGCGCCCGGAGTCGCTGGCGATTTTCCTCGTTTTCACCGCGCTCGCGCTCCAGCAGAAGCTGGCATCGCGCGACGATCGCACCCGTGGCTTCGTGACTTTCCAGGTGGGCCTCAAGGGGGACTTTCTCTGGGCTTCCGACGGTGACCCCGCCGCGGAATTCAAGGAAACGCTGGCACTCGATGCCGACAACATTGCGGGCCTGGTCGGCACGGACCGCACGCGCGACCCCAACTACATTCATGGCGGCAAGAATCCCTCCGGCAATCTCACCCAGGGCGGGGACTTCGAGAGCTGGATGCAGCTCGCGTACATGTCGCTGGACCAGGCAGAGACGCCGCCGCCGATCACCGTGGAGCCGAACGTGCGCGGCCGGCCTCGCGGCGCCGTGCCGGAGTCCCCCGGCTTTCTGTCGAGCGCGCGCGCGGAGTCGATGGCAGTGGCGGCGGCGGCTTTCACCGTGAATCCGTCCGCCATGCCGGTGAGCGTCAATCTGGGCAGCGCCGCGCAGCTGCAGGCCGCGGGTTTTTCGCCGCCGCAGACCGAGCGCATCCTGGAAGCGCGTCGCAAGCAATGGTTCGCGGACGAGGACGATTTCCTGAAGCGCGGGCGGATCAAGGCCACCGAGCTCAAACCGATCGCCGACAAGATTCTGTTTCTCTAGGAGAACCCCATGGCTTGCAGTCAATGCGCGGGAGCGCACGAACAATACGAAGTGGCCAGCACGCTCGAGCGCCTGCGCTACTTTCCCCGGCAACTGCTCACCGCCGACGACATGCGCGTGGAGCAGGAATATTTCCGCGAGAAGCAGCGCCGGCACAATCGCTTCCTGCACGGCTGGGGCGTGGTGTGCGGGCTCGAGGTCAGACAGGCGAGCACCGATGCGGGCACGATGAAGGTGAGTGTATGCGCGGGGTATGCGCTCGGGCCCTGGGGCGATGAAATCTACGTCGAGGAGCCGGCGCCGCTCGACCTGACCCATTGCGCGCGTCCGCCGGGAGATCCGTGCCTGCCGTCCACGGTGGTCGCGGCGGTCGCCGTGGCGCCGAAACTGCTGGTGAAGATCCGCTACGTGGAGTGCCCGAGCCGGCCGATGCGCACGCTGCCCGCGGGCTGCGGCTGTGACGAGACGGCCTGCGAGTATTCGCGCACGCGCGATGGCTTCGAGGTCCGCTGCTTCGTGAAGCCGCAGATCCTGGTCCTGCCCCCGGTCGTGCAGGTCGACGCCGCGGTACCGGCGTGCATTGCCCCGTCGCCGGATCCCTGGGTGCTGCTCGCCGAAGTGGAGAGTGTCGCCGCCGGCCTCGACATCAAGAACACAGTGCGGCGCGTGGTGCGCAACACGCCGAGCCTCGCGGGAATGTAGTTAGGGAGCGGCGGGCAGCGCCGCGACCCGGTCGAAGTGGTGGGCGGTACAGGGCTTGAACCTGTGACCCCTGCCGTGTGAAAGCAGTGCTCTACCGCTGAGCTAACCGCCCGCCGGGACATGACGTCCTTTCGCGAGGGCCGAGAGTGTAAAGACCGCCCGACGGCGAATCAAATGC
>DASYKM010000034.1:0-14882 GCA_035995425.1 Steroidobacteraceae bacterium | reverse complement strand
CGCAAAGCAGGTCGAACTGCTGAATCGTTCCGAGCCGCTGCCTTTCCAGCTGGACGACGACTCAGTCGGAGAAGAGATTCGCCTGCGCTATCGATATCTCGATCTGCGTCGCGAAGTGATGAACGGCCGCCTGCGCATGCGTCACAAGGTGACACGCGCCATTCGCCGCTACATGGACGACAACGGTTTCGTGGATCTCGAGACGCCGATGCTCACGAAGGCGACGCCCGAAGGCGCGCGCGACTACCTGGTGCCGAGCCGTACGCACGCCGGCAAGTTCTTCGCGCTGCCGCAGTCGCCGCAGATCTTCAAGCAGCTGCTCATGATCGCGGGCTTCGATCGCTACTACCAGATCGTGAAATGTTTTCGCGACGAAGACCTGCGCGCTGAACGCCAGCCTGAATTCACGCAGCTCGACATCGAGACCTCGTTCCTCACGCAGGAACAGATCATGGATTCGATGGAGGCGCTCACACGCCACATCTTCAAGGACGCCATTGCCGTCGATCTCGCCAAGCCGTTCCCACGCATCACCTATGCCGAGGCCATGCGTCGTTACGGCTCCGACAAACCCGATCTGCGCAATCCGCTCGAGCTCGTCGACGTCGCCGACCTCGTGGCGAGTTGCGATTTCAAGGTGTTCGCGGGTCCGGCGAAAGACCCGAAAGGCCGCGTGGCCGCGCTGCGCGTGCCGGGCGGCGGCGCCATGCCGCGCTCGCAGATCGACGACTACACCGCGTATGTGGCGCGTTACGGCGCGAAGGGCCTGGCGTACATCAAGGTCAATGAGACCGCGAAGGGCAAGGAAGGCCTGCAGTCGCCCATCGTGAAGTTCCTGTCCGACGATTCGGTGAAGGGAATTCTCGAGCGCACCGGCGCGAAAGACGGCGACCTCATCTTCTTCGGCGCCGATTCCGCCAAGGTGGTCAGCGATGCCATCGGCGCGCTGCGCCTGAAAGTGGGCGAGGACCAGAAGCTGACTGCCGCGGGCTGGCAGCCGTTGTGGGTGGTCGAGTTCCCGATGTTCGACTGGGATCCGGACGAGAAGCGCTGGGTGGCCATGCATCACCCGTTCACCTCGCCGGTGAACGACGACGTGGCGGCGCTCAAGGCTAAGCCCGACGGCGCGCTCGCGAAGGCGTATGACCTGGTGTTGAACGGCAGCGAGATCGCCGGCGGCTCGGTGCGAATCTTCCGCCAGGACATGCAGTCGGTGGTATTCGACTTGTTAGGTATCGGTCCAGAGGAGGCGAAGCTCAAGTTCGGCTTCCTGCTCGACGCGCTCAAGTATGGCGCGCCGCCGCACGGTGGCATCGCCTTCGGTCTCGACCGGCTGGTCATGCACATGACCGGCACGGACAGCATCCGCGACGTCATCGCATTCCCGAAGACGCAGACAGCGGCCGATCCGCTCACCGACGCGCCCACCGAGATCAGCGAGAAGCAGCTGCGCGAGGTGCATATCCGCGTGCGCACGGCGCCGACGCCCAGCTGATGCCGTAGTGGCCGCCATGAAGACTGCGGCGGTTTTCGTCCATGGCCTGTGGCTGAACGGCGCCGAGTTCACGCTGCTGCGCCGGCGGCTCGCGGCGAGCCACGGCTTCACGGGTCACCGCTTCAGCTATCGATCCGTGGGCGCCTCGATCGACGACATCGTCCGGCGCCTCACGGAATTCGTGGATCGGATCGAGGCGGATCGCGTGCACTTCGTCGCGCACAGCCTGGGTGGCGTGGTGCTGTGTCGTTACTTCGAACGCGTGCAGCGCATTCCCGCGGGTCGCGTCGTATTTCTCGGTTCGCCTACCGTCGCCAGCCAGACGGCGAAGAATGTCGCGCGCGTTGCGCTGCTGGCGCCGCTGCTCGGACGCACGGTGGCCGACGAGCTCGTCAATCCGTGCGCGGCGCGGACCTGGAACGCCAGTCGCGAGCTCGGTTGCATCGCGGGCACGCGTCCGATGGGGCTCGGCCGGCTGTTCTCGAGCTTCGATGAGGAATCCGACGGCACCGTTGCGGTCAGCGAGACCAAGCTGCCTGGCCACACTGCACATCTGACACTGCCCGTGAGTCACACGGGCATGCTGTTGTCGCCGTTGGTCGCGGGGCAGGTTGGCGAATTTCTCGCCAACGGGCGTTTCAATCCGGTCCGCTGAGTTTTTTTGAGGCGCACGGTTGCGTCCGCGGACGCCGCGAGGCATGTTTGGTTCCGGTGATTGATTCGTCAGTTTCCGCGTTAACAATAATCAGCGGCCCACCGCTCGGACATCGGACACCACATGCTCAGTATCGCTTCGCGACTCAGCAGATTCGCCTTGCCGGCTCTCGGCGCCTTTCTGATGTGTGCCTGCGGCGGTGGCGGCGGTGGCGGTGGCAGCAGCAGCAGCGGCGGCGGCGGCAGTAGCAGCGGTGGCCCGGCGACTGGAGGCAGCTTCAGCGTTTCAGCGACTTCAATCTCGATCGCCAGCAAATACCTGACAGCAGCGCCCGATCCGGTAATCATCACCGCGCACATCGCTGACAATGACGTTGCCGTTCTCGGCGCCGGGTACAAGCCCAACGTCACTCCCGCACCGTGGCTCGATGTCGGGGCTTCGCAGCGCGGTCGCGATGTCGATTTCATCTTCGGCGTCTCGAGTAGCGGCACGGCGGCGACGCCGGGTACGTACACCACCACCGTCACCCTGGGCTCGGCGAATTCCGCCGGCACGATCCTTCAGACGCGCGATATCTCCGTGACGCTGGTCGTTCGTGACGGCGTGCGCATCAGCTCCTTCGCCATCGTGGCCGGCGGATTCAACGGCGATTCCAACGCGGCTCAACCGCACACCATCACGGTTGCGGGCCCGAGCAACCAGCAATGGACCGCTACCTCGAGTGTTCCATGGCTCACTGTTCCCGCCGGCACACAGACGGGTACTGGGGATTTCACGGTGAACACCGACTATGGCAGCGTGCGCTCCGGCAACTATGAAGGCCTGCTGACGCTCACCAATGTCGCCGACCACACCGACGTCGCTACCCAGCGCATCTATCTGAACGTGCAGCCGAGTTGCCCCGATGTCAGGTTCAACTCGGGCAATGTCATTGGTGGTGAGACGGGCCTCGACACCGCCGATGTTCCGGTCAGCATCTCGATCGGCAACGGCGCGCGAATCTTTCCGTACACCGTCAGCGCCGTCACGGCCTCGGGCGGCAATTGGTTTCGCTTCACTTCGACCGGCACCGGGACGGGTGCGTGGTCGGACTTTCAGATGAACGCCAATCGCTCCGGGCTTGCATCCGGCATCTACGATGCGCAGGTTACGGTGATGTCCACGATCAACGGCGAGCAGTGCGTCAACACGGTGCCGGTGCACCTGCATCTCGAGTCCAATCGTCTTCTCGTGACCGCGACGGGCGTGGCGTTCTCGAAGTTTCCGAGTCACACGGTACTCGCGCGCACGCTGCACGTGCTCGACACGCGCCATGAAGGCGATGTGAACTGGGTGGCAAGCGACAATGCGAGCTGGCTCACGGTGACGAGCGCCGGCAACACCGCGGGTGCCGGGGGTGAGCTCACGCTGACGGCGAACCCCGCGGGACTTGCGGCCGGCCAGTATTTTGCGAACGTATCCATCACGCCGGTGGATTCGGCGCGCGCCATGAACACGCAGACCGTGCGTGTCGGCTTCACGATCCGCGCCGCCGATCCGCCAGCGACGGTCGACATTCCGGCCAGCATCGGCTTCGTCGCCGCCAATCCGGTCGAACCGGAGTTCTACGTCGCCAACCAGACCGCCTTCACGCTCGAAGCACGGGACGCATATTCCGGCGTGCTGCTGCGGTCATACCCGTCGCTGGCGTTCACGAGTTATCTCACCGTGAGCGGCGATGGCCTTTCACTTTTCGGAAGTTCCGGTGGCGCGATTTTCGAGATGAACCCGGCGACGGGTGTTGAAATTCGTCATTGGGACATGTTCAACGGTCGCGGTGGCCTGTTGTACGGACGTCCCGACGGTCATCCCGTATTGTTCACGTCCAACAACATCACGATCGATCTGGAAGACAACCTGATCCGCGGTGACAACAATGACACCACCGACCCCGTCGCGTTGAGTGCCGATCAACGGGTCATCTACGGCATCGATCCATTCGGCGGCGAGTTGCGTGGCTGGACCGCGCACTACTCCTCGTTGATCGACAGTCGCGTCCGGTATGGGCGCGCGGGAGTGGCTGAGACCGATGGCTCGTTCAGCTTTGGTGACGTTGCGCTGTCGCCGCTCCACAACCGGCTGTTCGCGGGCACGCAAGGCACGATACGGCGCATCGAATCGCGCGACGCATCGACGTTCGTTACATCGACGCCACTCGATTGCGGCGACATGCCGGTGTACTTCCTCGAAGCAAGTTGGAACGGGCGCGTGGCGGCAATGACCAGCGCCGCCACGTCCAACATCTGGATCTACGACGACGTGGGCAACTTCGTCGCCCAACGCGATTCCGGCGCGGGCATCATCAACTACCTGACGAAAGCGCTGGTGTTCTCGGGCGACGGCAGTCGCCTGTTGAGCGGCAACGATTCGGTGGGACGTATTCAGGCCGTGCCCTGAACGGCTGAAGTCACAACGGCTTGATCGCCTGTACGAACGCGTCGGTGGTAGTCAGGTCGCGGTCGGGAATCCAGCGGAATTGCGCCGCCAGTTGCCGGCGTTTCACATTCGATGCGCGGCGCACCAGCTGTTCGCCGACGAGGCGAAAGCCCGTCTTCTCCATGAGCTCCACGTGCGCCGAATAGGGCAGGCGGTTGATGAGCCACACGTCCTTGCCGCGTACCAGCTTCCACATCAGATCCGAATAGGTCCAGTGACCGTTCCACTCGCTGGCGGAGTTGTGGCACTTGAAGTCGATCTGGTGCGACATGAATCCACCCGGCTTGAGCCAGGCGTACATCGCGCGATACACCTCGGGCAATCCGTCGACGTGCTCGAGAGTCGCCTGTGAGAACACGAGGTCGAGTGTCTCGTGTTCCACCGCGCCGGCGGTGCTCCACGGCGCGCGGTACTGGATCATCGAGTCCCGCTGGTCGGTGCGCTGGATGGACGCGCGAATGCGCGCGAGACGCGCCGGGTGGAGCGCGGCGCGCATGCGATGGGCAGTGAGGATGTGGTTCGGAAAGCCGTAGTCGTCGAGTGTCGGTCCGACGCGCGGATATTCCTCGGCACCCGGAATGTCGGCCTCGGCGCGAAACAATTCGACCAGTCCATCGAAGATCGCCAGGTTGCGCGGCGTGTTCGCGTGCGCGACCACGTCGAATGCAAAATAGCGCTCGACGCCGGTGAGCACCGATGCAATGCCGATGCCGATGGAGTCGCCGGGGCCAAGCTCCGCCGCCGCCCGCGGATTTTCGTCGAGGCCGTTTTCAGCGGCGCGCGCCAGGTGTCGCAGCCACACCGAATAGCAGTAGCGCGCTTCTATCGTGCCGTGAGTGCCGATGGAATGACGTTTGAAAACCCGCTGCACGGGAGGGAGCTGCGCGACGCCAGGAATGAACGTCGCGGCGTTGAACAGGAGCCGCTTGGTGCTGATCACCCGAGACCTCGTGGATGTAACGCCGCATAGATTCGCAGGCCGTCCGTGCGCAGGCTGTCAGTGCGAGTGCGGCCGCTTGTCGGACGCTGCCCCGCGACGGGAAGCGCCTACAATCGCCGCCATGGCAAGAATCCACCGCGAAGCCCATCGCATCGACCGGATCGGCTGGCTACGCGCCTCCGTGCTAGGTGCCAACGACGGCATCGTCTCCACCGCCAGCGTGCTCCTGGGCGTCGCCGCCTCGAACGCGCCGGGCAGCAGTGTGCTCATCGCGGGCGTCGCCGGACTCGTGGCCGGCGCCATGTCGATGGCGGCTGGCGAATACGTGTCGGTGCGTTCGCAGGCCGATACCGAGTCGGCCGATCTCGCGCGCGAACGCGCGGAGCTGGCGTCCGATGTGAAAGCCGAGCAGCGCGAGCTCGCGTCTATCTACGTCAAGCGTGGGCTCGACCACGCGCTCGCCGACCAGGTGGCCCTTCAGTTGATGGCGCATGATGCCTTGGGAGCCCACGCGCGCGATGAACTGGGCATCAACTCGACGCTGACGGCACGACCAGTGCAGGCGGCAATGGCGTCGGCGGCCAGTTTCACCGCGGGAGCCGCGCTGCCGCTGGCCGTGGCCGCGTTCGCACCCGCTTCGATGCTGGGCGCGGGTGTCGCTGGCAGCTCGCTGCTTTTCCTGGCGGGCCTCGGCGTGCTCGCGGCGCGAACCGGCGGCGCCCCCGTGATCGCCAGCGCCTGGCGCGTGACGTTCTGGGGCGCGCTCGCCATGGCGGTCACATCCGGAGTCGGCGCGTTGTTCGGAACCGCGGTCGCCTGAGGCGCGATCAACGGAACTTGAAGCGAAGCTCGTGCAGTGAGTTGTCCTTGAGCTTGATCGTGAGCTTGCGGCAACCCGTCCAGCCCGAGCTCGTCGCCCAGTTGTAGGTGAACGTGCCGGAATCGAAGCTGATTCCCGCCGGCGCGCCAGAGCTGTCGTTGAGCGGCACCACGGCCGAGCTACCGCATGTAAGCGAAGCCACGGTCGCGGAAACGAACGATGCGGGGTTCGATACGAATCCGCCATGGCCATCCGGCAGTTTCCAGCGCACCGGCACCGTCGCGCCACGCGTCACCAGGTTCAGTGTCGGCGGTGCACTGGCCGGCGCGAGGAAGCCGTCGAAGTTGAACTCCGAGTCCACCGTGAAGGAGTTGGTGACCGCGGTCGTGAAGCTCACCAGATCCTTGCCGGTGACCTTGAACGTGCGCGCGCCCGCGGTTTTGGTATTGACGGGATCGCCATCCGCCGTCGTGCCGATGCAGCTCAACAGCGACACATCGGTGCAACTGAAGTCGCCCAACACGTCCTGGTAAAAACCGTAGCTCGCGCCGTTCGCGGGACTGACGATGTTCACGACCGGTACTGTCTTGTCGATGTTGCGCGCCACCGTCGTGAAGGTCGCGGCATTGCCGGCGAGATCGGTGACGATCGCCTGGCCGGTGACCGCCGCTCCCTCGGTATTCAGGATCAACGGGCTCGTCGCGCTCGTGGACGCGAGTCCGGACATCGCGTCGCTGCGCGTGAACGGAATGCTCACGTTGGTCTTGTTCCAGCCATTCGTGTTCGCCGCGGGTGTGGGCGTACCGAACGTGAGCGCCGGCGGTGTCGCGTCACGCTTGATGGTGATCGAACTACTCGCCGTACCTGCGCCGGAGGTAACGCTGCAGGTGAACGTCACGCCTGCCGTGTCCGCGGTGATGTTGCTGGCGCCGCATCCGCTGATTGCCAGGATGCTCTCCGGTGCCTTGACGACGTTCCAGGTCACCTGAACGTCGCTCTTGTACCAGCCGTTGGTGCCGGCGGTACCCGATGCGAACCCCTGGACGATCGGGGCGACGCGGTCGATGTTGACCGGTGGTGTGAAGACTGTCGCGCTGTTGCCGGCGTTGTCCGAGACGGTTATCTGGGTGGTGACACCCGGGCCGTCGAAAGGAACTATCGCAGGGCTGGGCTGCGAAGTAATGAGAACGCCCGAGGTGGCGTCATCCGTCGTGAATGGAAATGCAACGTCAGTGGTGTTCCAGCCAGCTGCGTTGGGAGTCGGCGAGGGAGTGCCGTAATTCAGCGTCGGCGGAGTGATGTCGCGCTTGACGGTGACGGAATGGGTCGATGTGCCGCCGGCGGAGGTCGCGGTGCAGGTGAACGTGACACCGGTGGTGTCGGAGCTCACGGTGGTTTCATCACAGCCTTCACGCGAGGTGATCTCGGACTCCAGATCGAGCACGCTGAAGGTGACTCGCGCGTCCGATCGGTACCAGCCGTTCATGCCGGACGTGCCGTACGTGAACTGGCTGATGCTGGGCGGCGATGCGTCGATGTTGAAGCCCGCGGTGGTAAAAGTGGCGCTGTTGCCGGCGGCATCGGTGACGACGACCTGGCCGGTGACTCCGCTGCCCGCCTCGGAGATCGACAGCGGGCTCGCGCTGCTGGTCGAGTACACGCCCGACAAGGCATCGCTCGCGTCGAAGGGCACACTCACCGGCGCTCCGCGCCATCCATTGGCGTCCGCGGCGGGCGAGGCGGCGCCGAAAGTGAGCGTGGGGGCCGCGGTGTCGCGTTTGATCGTGACCGAACTACTCGCGGTGCCGCCGGCCGAGTTCGCGGTGCACGTGAACGTGACGCCGGCACTGTCCGCGGTGACCGAGCTCGCGGAACAGCCGGTGCTCGAGCTGACTGCCGACTCCGCGTCGCTGACCGTCCACGTGAGCTGGACGTTGCCGCGATACCAGCCATTGTTGCCCTCGGTGCCGACGATGTTCGGCTGGATGGTCGGCGGCGTGGAATCGGGCAGGGGAGCGGGGATCGAGAGGCGGAACACCACCTGTTCTGCCGCGTCGCCGACGTACAGTCGGCCGGCGCGATCGAAAACCATCGACACCGGCACCTGGATGCTCTGCCCTTCGGGCGTGCGCAACCCGCCGGCCGGCTCGGGAATCGGGTTGATGAATCCGGTGGCGGCGTTGATACGCCGCAGCTTCGAGGTCCAGCCCAGGTAGATGTTTCCACCGGTGTCGACAGCGATGACAGGTTTGGTTCCGATGCTGGCGAAGGTCGCCGGACCGCCGTCGCCCGTCGTTGCGTACGAACCGTCGCCGTTGCCCGCAACGGTGGTGATCACGCGCGAGATGGCGTCCACTCGTCGCACTCGATAGTGCTGACCGTCGACGATGTACAGGTTTCCCGCGCTGTCGAAAGTGAGTGCGCCCGGATTATTGAGCGAAGCCTGCGCCGCCGGGCCGCCATCGCCGAGCGGTCCGGTGGGTAGACCGTTGCCGGCATAGGTGGTGATGACGTTGGTTGCCTTGTCCACCCGGCGGATGCGATGGTTTCCCGAGTCGGAGAAGAAAATGTTTCCGGCCGGATCCAGGGCCACGTCCGTCGTGCCGCTGACTTGCGCGGCGAATGCCGGGCCGCCGTCGCCCGAGAACCCTTGCGTTCCCGTGCCGGCGAAGCGACTGACGCCGCCGGAGGACCCACTGAGGCGGTTGACGGAGTAGTTCACGCTGCTGGCCCAGAATACGTTTCGGCCGGCATCGACATCGATACCGCCGAAGTCGATCGGCGCGAATTGACCCAGCGTGGCGATGGTTCCAGACGCCGCCGACACCTTGCGCAGGCGATTGTTGCCGTCGTCCGCGATGTAGACGTCACCAACGGAATCGATCGCGAGACCTTCCGGATAGCCCAGGCAGACGTCGCGCGCCAGCCCTTCGTCGCCGCAGTAGGTAGTCGTACCGTTGCCGAGCACGGTGGAGATGATGCCCGTGGCACTCGACACCATCCGCATCCGGTTGCTGGTCTGATCCGTCAGGTAGAGGTTGCCGCCGGCGTCGACCACGATTCCCGCGATGCCGCCGATGGCGGCCTCTGTCGCCGGGCCGCCGTCACCCGTGTAGCCCACCACGCCATTGCCGGCGACCGTATTGATTCGCCCGGTCGTGACGTTCACCTGGCGGACTTTGTGCAGGCAATGATCGAAGTAATAGATGTTTCCCGCGCTATCGAGGGTGAGGGCCTGGGCACACATGAACGCCTGGAGCGCGGGAAGATTTTCCGCGGTCATGTCGGACGTGCCGCCACCCGCGACGGTGCTGATGATGCCGGTGGTGTTGTCGATCTTGCGAATGCGCCAGTTGAAGTCGTCGGAGACATAGATGTTTCCGTTGGCGTCGAGCGCGAGCCCTCGCGGTGAGCTGAATCGCGCATTCGACGCCGGGCCGCCATCTCCCGAAAAGCCGGCGGCTCCGCCCTGGCCCGCGACGACGATCATCTGGCCATTCGGCAGCAACGCGCGAATCGTGTTGGTGCGAACGGATGGATAGTAAAGAGTGCCGTCGGCGCGGAAGGCCATGCCATCCATCGGACCGGTCTCCTGCGGAAGGCCAGGCAGTTTTTCCATCGTCGCCGCCGCGAGGTCGATGTGGTTCAGCGCGTTGTCGCCCGCGACGTATAGATCGTTGGCTCCCCTGAAGGCGATGCCCCAGGAAAATCCAATTCTGAAGTCAGCCTTTCCCGTAACACCCGGCAGTGAAGTGGCCGCGCCCTGCGCCGGATCAAACCTGAGGATTTTGCCCGCGGCGGTGATGAGATATATGCGGCCGTCGGGCCCAAGCACCGATGCACCCGGTGAAACCGCGACACTGGTTCCGGGGGTGTCGCGCAGGTGCGCGCCGCCGGCGAATATCTCGATGGTTTGTGAGGCGACCAGCGGCGCGTACGCAAGCAGGCCCAGCAGCGCCCAGACGCGGGCGCGCGAAACGACATTCGACATGTGCATCCTCCCAGATGTCCGGCACGATGATAAGCCGGATTGCGGTCCCGCCGCCTAACTTCCGCGCCGGCCGATGCCGGGCTAACTGCCCTGATATCTGCCGCCAGTTACCGAACCATGACGCTCGGCGCCTTCGGGAGTCAGCCGAGCAGTGCCCGCAGCTTGTAGACCAGCTCCAGCGCCGCGCGCGGAGTCAGATCGTCGGCGCTCACGCCGCGCAACGCCGCTTCGAGCTCGAACAACCGGGGATCGGGCGGTGGCGCGGCGGGCGGTTCGAGGGGTAGTTGGGCCTGGGGGGTGTGCGCGGAGGCGCTGCGGCCGCGCGCGCGCGGATTGTGTGCGGCCGCTTCAACGGGTGAGCTCCCGCCTTTCTCCAGCGCCGCCAGGTATTCACGCGCCGCGGCGACCACCTCGCGCGGCACGCCGGCGAGCTGCGCCACGGCGAGTCCGTAACTGCGGCTCGCGGGGCCTTCCTTGACGGCGTGCAGGAACACGATGCCGTCGCGGTGTTCGGTGGCATCGAGATGAACGTTGGCGCAGCCATCCACCTCGTTGGCGAGGCTCGTGAGCTCGAAGTAGTGAGTCGCGAAGAGGGTAAAACTGCGATTGACCCGCGCGATGTGGCGCGCCACGGCCCAGGCGAGCGACAGCCCGTCGAACGTGCTGGTGCCGCGCCCGATCTCGTCCATGAGGATCAGGCTCTTGTCGGTGGCGTTGTTCAGGATGTTGGCGGCCTCGGTCATCTCCACCATGAACGTGGAACGGCCGCCGGCCAGATCATCGCCGGCGCCGATGCGCGTGAAGATGCGGTCGAGCGGCCCGAGCACGCATTTGTCCGCGGGCACGAAGCTGCCGACGTGCGCGAGCAGCGCGATCAACGCGCCCTGGCGCATGTAGGTGCTCTTGCCACCCATGTTGGGGCCGGTGACGATCAGCATGCGGCGCGACGCGTCGAGCACGAGGTCGTTGGGCACGAATGGGCCGGTGATGAAATGCTCGACCACCGGGTGGCGGCCGCCGCGGATTTCCAGGCGCGTTTCCGTGACGAGAGTGGGCTCGGTCCAGCCGAGCTGCGCGGCGCGTTCCGCCAGTGCGCTCAGCACGTCCAGGGCGGCGAGCGCGCCGGCGGTGGCCTGCAACGCGGCGAGACGGTCGGTGAGTTGCGTGAGCACCTGCTCGTACAATTCGCGCTCGCGCGCCAGCGCTTTCTCACGCGCGCCCAGCACCTTGTCTTCGAAGCCCTTGAGCTCAGCCGTGATGAAGCGCTCCGCATTCTTCACGGTCTGCCGGCGGATGTAGTCCTTGGGGACGTTGTCCGCCTGCGCGCGACCCACTTCGATGAAGAACCCGGACACACGGTTGTAAGCCAGCTTCAATGACGGGATTCCCGATCGCTCGCGCTCGCGGCGTTCGAGCTGCAGCAGGAAATCGTCGGTGTGCGTGGAGATCTGCCGCAATTGATCGAGCGCATCGTCGTAGCCCGGTGCGATGACGTCGCCGTCGCGCAGCACCACCGAAGGTTCCTCGGCGATCGCGCGCTGCAGGATGTCGCCCACGTCGGTGTGCTCGTCGACCGAGCCCATGAGCTCGACGATCAGCGGCGCATCGATGCGCTTGAGCGCGGCCCGCAGTGCGGGCAACACGGCGATCGAAGCGCGCAGCGAGGTGAGGTCGCGCGGGCGCGCGCTGCGCAGCGCAATGCGCGACAGGATGCGCTCCACGTCGCCGATGGCGCGCAGCGGTTCGCGCAATCCTTCGAATCGCCGCGCGTCGACCAGCAACGCGATGGCCTGGTAGCGCCCGCGCAGCTGCTGCTGGTCGGTGAGCGGGCGATTGAGCCAGCGGCGCAACTGCCGCGAGCCCATGGGCGTGACAGTGGAATCCAGCAACGCGAACAAGGTGGCCGAGTCCTGGCCTGACAGCGACACGTCGATTTCGAGGTTGCGGCGCGTGGCCGCATCCAGCTGCAGCGCGTCGCCACGTTCCTCCACCACGAGAGCGTTGATGTGCGGCAGCGCGGTTTTCTGTGTTTCGCGCACGTACTGCAGCAGCGCGCCGGCGGCCGAGATGGCGAGCGGCAGATCGTCGGCGCCGAAGCCGCGCAGGTCGAGCGTGCCGAGTTGATCGGTGAGCAAGCGCGAGGCGCTCGACAGCTCGAAATGCCAGGGCGGGCGCACGCGCTGCTCGCCGTGCGTGATCTCGCCGATCTCCCGTGCCTGATCTTCCGGCACTAACAACTCGGCCGGCTTGAGGCGCTCGAGCTCGGCTTCGAGCGCGGCGGCGCCGTCCGCTTCGAGCACCGTGAAACGCCCGGCGGCGAGATCGAGCCAGGCGAGACCGAATGTCGTGCCCTCCTTCGACGGGCGAGCGGACACCGCCGCCAACAAGGTTTCGCGGCGCTGCTCGAGCAGCGCGTCGTCGGTGACCGTGCCCGGCGTGATCACGCGCACCACCGCACGGTCCACCGGTCCCTTGGACTTTGCCGGGTCACCGATCTGCTCGCAGATGGCCACCGACTCGCCCTTGCGGACCAGCCGGGATAGATAAGTGTCGACGCTGTGATAGGGCACGCCGGCCATCGGAATGGGTTCGCCGGCGGACTGGCCGCGCGAGGTCAGCGTGATGTCGATGAGCTTGGCGGCGCGGCGGGCGTCGTCGTAGAACAGCTCATAGAAGTCGCCCATGCGATAGAAGAGGAGTGCGCCCGGGTGCTCGGCCTTGATGCGCAGGTACTGCTGCATCATCGGGGTGTGCTGGCTCGAAGCGTTCTGGTTCATGGGGCCCTTTTGTCGAGGCCGGCTAGCCTACGCCAGCGCGGCACGTGCGAGAATCGCCGCGTGAACGTCCCCTCTGATTCCACGTTGTCGGCGCTGGCCCGCGAGGTCGGCGCCCGACTGCACGAATCCCGGCGCCGGCTCGTCACGGCCGAATCCTGCACCGGCGGCTGGGTCGCGAAACTCTGCACCGACATTCCCGGAAGCTCCGAGTGGTTTGACTGCGGATTCGTTTGTTATTCGGACGCGGCCAAGAGCCGCGACCTTGGCGTCGCGGAAAAGCTCATCGTGAGTGAAGGTGCCGTCAGCGATGAAGTGGTGCGCGCCATGGCCGAAGGCGCGATCGCGCGCACCAGCGCGAATGTGGCGCTGGCCGTGAGCGGTATCGCCGGTCCGGGCGGCGCGGTGGCCGGAAAACCCGTGGGCACGGTGTGGTTCGCGCTGGCGCACAAGCAGCAGGACCGCCTGGAGTGCCAGGGCTCGTTGATCCAGTTCGAAGGCAATCGCGATGCGGTGCGCCGCCAGGCGGTCGAGTACGCGTTGAATCTGCTGCGCGCGCTGCCACAGCCCGCGTGAACAAGCTGCGGCTGTTCTTCGCGCTTCAGCCCGCGCTCGAGCAAAGCACCGCGCTTGCGGCGGAAGTGGCACCGCTGGTCGCGCAGCTCGGCGTCCCGGCATCGCCGCCGCAAAATCTGCACGCCACGCTGTGCTTCGTCGGTGCGATCGACCCGGCGCGACTCGATGATCTGCGCGCCGCGGCCGCAACCTTGCGCGGGCGGCCGGTCAGGTTGAGGTTCGATGCGCTCGAATATTGGGAGACACCAAAAATTCTTTGCGCCACGTCGAGCGGGGATTCGTCGTCGGCATCCGAGCTCGCGATTGCGCTGGGTGAAGCCGCGGTCGCGGCGGGATTTTCTCCGGACATCAAACCTTTCCGCGCCCATCTCACATTGGCGCGCAAGATTTCCGCGGCGCAGGCGGCAACGGTTCCATGGCCATTGCCACTCATGCCGCCGATCGCGGTGCGCGCCGACAAATTTGTGTTGATGTCGAGCCGCCGCGAAGACGACGTCTCGATATACAGTGTTGTCGATTCCTGGCCACTGTATGACTGAGAAACTCAGTATTTCGCAGAGAAATTAGCTGTGTATTTATACAGCCGATGTGCTAAATTTTTTCCATCAAAACTCGCACGCAAAGACAAGGGGATTTCGCGATGGATGACAACCGCAAGAAGGCGCTCTCCGCCGCACTCGGCCAGATCGAGAAACAATTCGGCAAAGGCTCCGTCATGCGCCTCGGCGACAACGCCGCCGCCTACGACGTAGAAGCCGTTTCCACCGGTTCGCTGGGCCTGGACATCGCGCTCGGCATCGGCGGTCTGCCGCGCGGCCGCGTCATTGAAATCTATGGGCCGGAATCTTCCGGCAAGACCACGCTCACGCTGCAGGTCGTGGCGGAAATCCAGAAACTCGGCGGTACCGCGGCATTCGTCGACGCCGAACATGCGCTCGATCCGTCGTATGCCGAGAAGCTTGGCGTCAACGTGAACGAACTGCTCGTGTCGCAGCCGGACACCGGTGAGCAGGCGCTCGAAATCACCGACATGCTGGTGCGCTCCAACGCGGTCGATCTCGTGGTCATCGACTCCGTCGCCGCGCTCACGCCCAAGGCTGAAATCGAAGGCGAAATGGGCGAGCCGCAAATGGGCCTGCATGCCCGCCTCATGTCG
>DASYKM010000033.1:0-6722 GCA_035995425.1 Steroidobacteraceae bacterium | reverse complement strand
TGGCTACCAGGCCACCCGCACGCTCGCCAACGATCCGAAGACCCGCACCATCCCCATCATCATGGTCACGTCCAAGGGACAGGAGACCGACAAGATCTGGGGACTGCGCCAGGGCGCGGTCGACTACATGGTCAAACCGGTTTCGCCCGATCAACTCGTCGCGAAGGCGCAGGCGACACTTGCAGCCTGACATGACTCTCTTGAAATGAACGAGCCTGCAACCCTCAAGTCGCTGCGTGATCGACCGTTCGAACTCCTGGCGGAGCTCGAGCGTCGCGGCCGGGCGGTCACCGCCGCCGCCGCCTCGGAAAATCCGGGCGCGCGCGAATGGGTGGGTGTGGCGTTCCGCATGGCCGGCGAGCTGTATCTCGCCGCGCGTGAAGAAACGCGTGAAGTGCTCGCCGTGCCCGCTGGCATGACGCGCATACCCGGTGCCAAACCCTGGGTGAAGGGCATCGCCAACGTGCGCGGGCAGCTGCTGCCCATCCTCGACCTGCGTCAGTACCTGGGATCGGGCGTCACGCCGAACAGCCGCAACGTGCGCGTCATTGTGGTCAATCACCGCGAAGTGCCCGCGGGCCTGGTGGTCGACGAAGTGCTCGGCTTCCGCCGTTTTTCAGAATCCGAATTTTCCGGCGATGCGCCGCCCACGGTGGTGCGTTGCGAACGATATCTCGCGGGTGCGTTTCGACGCGGCCCCGAACAATGGCCGGTATTGAGCCTGCGACAGCTGGTGGAAAGCCCGTCCTTCCAGGAGGCGGCGGCATGACCAGCGAAGCAGGCGGCGGCTCGCGCACGCTGAAGTCCATCAACACGCTCGTCACCGCCACGCTGGTGTGCGTGGTGCTCGGGGCGATCGCCTGGCTGGCGGCTTACCTGTTGCGCCTCGACATCCTCTACGCGGCGGCCGGAGCGTTGGCGGTCGCCAGCGCGGTGCCGCTGTTCCTGACGTTCCAGCGCGTACGCGCCGTGGAAACCGACATGGGTCACCGCGAGGCGCTGTCGCTCGCGCAACGCAAGGAAACCGAACGCAACCAGCAGGCCATCCTGCGGCTGCTCGATGAGCTCGCGCCGCTCGCGGATGGCGACCTCACGGTGCAGGCGACGGTCACCGAAGACATCACCGGCACCATCGCCGACTCCATCAACTACGCCATCGGCGTGCTGCGCGACCTGGTGAGCACCATCAACCAGTCGGCCATCCAGCTCGACGGCGCCACGCGGCAAACACAGGCGTTGTCCGCGCACCTGGCCAAGGCCTCGAGCGCGCAGTCGAAGCAGATCGCGGGCGCCACCGAATCCGCCAGCAACATGGCCAGCAGCACCGAAGCCATCTCCGGTAACTCCGAGCGCGCCTCGGACGTCGCGCGCCACTCGGTCGATGTCGCCCACAAGGGTGGTGACGCCGTGCGCCGCACGATCGACGGCATGAACAGCATTCGCGAGACCATCCAGGAGACCAGCAAGCGCATCAAGCGCCTGGGTGAAAGCTCGCAGGAAATCGGCAACATCGTCGAGCTCATCAACGACATCGCCGAGCAGACCAACATCCTCGCCTTGAATGCGTCGATCCAGGCCTCGATGGCCGGTGATGCCGGCCGCGGCTTCGCGGTGGTGGCCGACGAAGTGCAGCGCCTCGCCGAGCGTGCAGCCGCCGCCACGCGCCAGATCGAAACCCTGGTGCGCGCAATTCAGGCCGACACCAACGAAGCGGTGGTTTCAATGGAACGCAGCACCACCGATGTGGTGGGCGGAGCGCTGCTCGCCGAGAACGCCGGTGCGGCGCTCGAAGAGATCGAGCAGGTCTCGAGTCAGATCGCCAGCCTCGTCAACAACATCTTCAGCAGTTCGCGCCAGCAGGTGACCGAGGCGCAGAAGATCGCGCGGAACATGCAGGTGCTGAAAGAGATCTCCACGCAGACCGCCGAGTCCACCACGGCGACCTCGCAAAGCATTTCGAAACTCGCGCAGCTGTCGGCCGCGATGCGTCAGTCCGCATCGGGTTTCCGTCTGCCTGGCGCGCCCGTACCGCGCCAGGTGGCCGCGGCAGGCGCCGCCATCGCCGCGGCGGCGGCGGCCACCACCGGCGTGAGTCCGGGACCTTCTTCCACCGGCGCCACCTCGCGCACGCGAACGGTATCGCTCGCTTCGTAACACGGACGTACGGATCAAAAATTGAATGCCTGAAGTCGCTCTACAGACGCTCGATCTCGTCGGCCGCGAGCTGAACAACACGCTCGCCGAGGCGCGCACCGCGCTCGAGACCTACGTCGAACAACCCGAAAACGTCGTGCTGCTGCAGCGCTGCGTCTCCGATCTGCATCAAGTGCAGGGCGTGCTCCGCTTGCTGGAGATTTTCGGTGCGGCCCTGCTCGCCGAAGAGATGGAGCAGGTCACTCACTACCTGCTCACGCCGGCATCGCAGAAGAACCAGGCGGAAACGCTCGACGCGCTCATGCGCGCCATGGTGCAGCTGCCGAGCTACGTCGAACGCGTGCTGGCCGGTGGGCGCGATCTCGCGCTGGTGCTGTTGCCGCTCCTCAACGATCTGCGCGCCGTGCGCGGCAGCCCGTTGCTGTCCGAAGGCACGCTGCTGCTGCTCAATCTCAAATCCGACCAGCAAGCGGCGCCAGTGGCACCGAACGCAGGCGAGCCTGCGCTCACGGTGGCGCAGTGGGCGCGCCGCTTGCGTACCCGCTTCCAGTTGGGGTTGGTGGGCTGGATTCGCGGTGAGCGTCCCGAGCAGAACCTCGAAATCCTCGAAACCGTCGCTCACCAGATCGAACAGGTGGCAACCCGCCAGTCCGTGTTCCAGCTGTGGTGGGTGGTGGGTGCAATCATCGAGGCGTTGCGGGACGGCGGCCTCGAGACGGGCGTCTCGGTCAAACGTCTGTTAGGCCTGGCCGATCGCGAAATCCTGCAGCTCTACACGCAGGGCGAAGGGCGTTATTCGCAGAATCCGCCGGTCGAACTGCTCAACAACCTTCTCTATTACATCGCGCGCGCCACCAGCGATGGCCCCAAGGTCACGGCGGTGCGTGCCTCGTTCCGCCTCAACGAGCTGCTGAGCGTCGACGATTCGGTCGAGCAGGAACGCGAGAACCTGTCCGCGCCGTCGGTGAAGCTGATGCGCACGGTCTCGGCGGCCATTCGTGAAGATCTCGGCAAGGTCAAAGACGTGCTCGACATCTACGTGCGTCGTGGCGGCCAGCCGGCCGAGCTCGAATCGCAGGTGGGCATGCTGCGCAAGATCGCCGACACGCTCGGCGTGTTGGGCCTGGGCGAGCTGCGCCAGCTCGTCATCGAAGAGACCAACCGTCTCGAAGCCATGGCCGCCGGCAAGACCGCCGCGGATCACGCCGCGCTGGTGCACATCGCCGCCACGCTCATCAATGTCGAAGACCGCCTCGATCGCGATCTCATCGGCCTCATCGTGCCGAAGACAGCCGCGCAGATCGAAGATCCGGAATTACTCGACGCCGAATTCCAGCAGGTTCAATCCGCGGTGCTGCGCGAATGCAGCGTGAACCTGGTGCGCGTGAAGGAGGCCATTGCCTCGAACGTCGCCGGCACGCTCGACGTCGCCGCGCTCGATTCCTGGCCGGGACTCATCGCCGGGATCAAGGCGGGTCTGCTGATGCTCGGCAAGAGCCGCGCTGCCGACATCGTCGAGGGCATCGCGAGGAATCTCAAGGAGCTCCTGCAGCCCGGGGGCACGGCGGTTCCGCCTAACTACCTCGACCGCCTGGCGGACGCGGTGGTCAGTCTCGAGTACTACATGGAGACGCTGCAGGCCGGCCGCGCGGATCCCTGGTACATGCTCGACAACGCGCAGACCTGCCTGCAGGCGCTGCAGCAGATGCCCAAGCGCGTGGTGCCCACGGTGCCGCCGCTCGGTCCGGAGGCCTACGCCGCCACGGTGCTGCTGGCCGATGCCGGCGCCACGGCGCGCGCGCATGCGCTTTCCGCCGGCGGCCCGCCCACCATCCAGGGCGTGGCGCCGACGCTGCACCAATCGGCGCAGCCGCCGATTGGCGGCAAGCCGATCCACATCGATCCCGAATTACTCACTCTATATATAGAGGAGGCCAGGGAAGAGGTGGCGCGCATCGCCAAGCTGTTCCCGGCCTGGGAACAGAATCCGCTGGAAACCGATGCGCTCGCCGGCGTCAGGCGCGCGTTCCATACGCTCAAGGGCTCCGGCCGCATGGTCGGGGCCACCGACATCGCCGAGTTCGCCTGGGCCATCGAAAACCTGCTCAACAAGATCATCGAGAACACGCTGCATCGTTCTCCGGCGATTCTCGCCACCATCCGTGATGCCACCGCCGTCGCGGGCGAGCTCGTCTCCGCGCTCGAGGCCGGGCAAGGCGCGCCGTCGAAAATTCAGGCTATCGTCGACCGCGCGCATGCGCTCGCCGCGAACCGGGGCCCGAGCGCGCAGACCGCGACCATGGAGATTCTGGAACGCACGCTCGACACGCGGCGCGACGATGTCATTGCCGCCACCGGCCGAGTGCCGACTCTGCAGGCGGCGCCCGAGCAGGCGACGGATTCGGGCAGCAGCGACAGCGACATGTCGGTGTCCGAAGGCTCGATTGAAGTCGTGGAAGACTGGAACGCCGCGGAGTCGGACGGCAGCGGCGAGAACATCGTGCTCTCGGCGCAGGATGAAGAGCCCAGCGCCGACATGCAGCTGCGCGACATTTACAGCCGCGAAACGCAGGTGAACATCGCCGCCGTCTTGCGCTACGTCAACGCGGAGCGTTCGCGCAACTCCCCGCATCTCATCAGCGAAGAGGCATACCGCGCCTGCCACACGCTCTCCGGAAGCTCGCGCATGGCCGAAGCGCGCCACGGCATCCGTCTCACGGCTCCGCTCGAGCATTGGGTGCGTAAGTCCTTCGACAGTGGCGTGGGTCTCGAAGCGTCGGAACTGGCACTGCTCGCCGAATGCATGAATGCGATGCAGTCGGTGGCCGCGCACCTGGACGAGTCGACCGGGTATTTCCAGTCGCACGGCGCGCTCCTGACGCGCATAGACCAGGCTACCGAAGACCTCGAACAACGAATCATCGCCGCGGCACGCGTCTCGGAAACCTCCGAAGTTCAAGCTCCGTCCGCAGCGCCTCCTGCTTCCGTCGCGCCGGCGGTCGCGGCTCCTCCCGCTACCTTTCCGCCGGTAGCGGCGACACAAGCGCAAGTCCCGGCGCCGGCTTCGGCAGTCGATGTCGTCGAGGACGTACTGACCGACTTCGACCCGGACATCGCCAGCATCTTCACCGATGAGGCGGTGGAGCTCATCGACGCGGCCCAGGGCGCGCTCGCGCAGTGGAATGAAAATCGCGCCAGTGTCGATGGCCTCGTCGCGCTGAAGCGTCCGTTGCACACGCTCAAAGGTGGAGCCCGGATGGCGGGTCTCATGCCGATGGGCGACCTCAGCCACGAGCTGGAAACGCTCTTCATGCAGATCGACAGCGGGGTCGTTGCCGCCGACGATCGCGCCTTCAGTCTGGCGCAGACTGCCCTCGATGAGCTCGCGCGCATGCGTGAATCCGTGAGCACCGGAAAAGGCGTGCGCACGGCGAATGCGCTCATCGCCAGGATTCATGCGCTGGCCGCTCCGGCACAAGCCGCGCCCGTTCCGGCTCCTGCGTTGGTCGTGGTCGTGCCGCCGCCGGAACCGCCGAAGCCCGCCTATATCGCTCCGCCGGTTGCCGCAGTGCCGCCGCCAGTCCCCAAGCCGGTCGCCGCGCCACCGGTGAACATCACCGCCGTGCCAACTCCCAAGCCGGCCCCGATTCCGAAACCTGCGTATGTGCCGCCGCCGCCGCGCATCGAACCGATACCCGAACCACCGGTGCTCGCGGCTGTGTGGGCGCCCAGCGTCGAACCGCCGTCGATCGTGATGCGCGCCGCCGCAAAGGATCCCGTGTCGGCCGGCTTCAACAAGGACGGCTCGCCGAAGGACGGCGATGCCGGTGACGGACCGCTGCTCCCGCCCGGCGCCGTGCCGCCAGGGCGCGAACCCACGGCCCCGGCGGATCGCCCCGAGCTCGCGCGCGTCGACGCGGAGTTGTTAGACCAGCTGCTCAACAATTCGGGCGAGGCGAGCATCGCGCGTGCACGCCTCGAGCAGCAGATCGGCTCCATCGACTTCAACGTCGGCGAGCTGTCGCGCACCGTCACGCGTCTCAAGGAACAGCTGCGCAAACTCGAGCTCGAAACCGAAGCGCAGATCCTGCACCGCTACGAAGAAGAGGGTGGCCAGCGCGGTGAGTTCGATCCGCTCGAGCTCGATCGCTATTCATCGATCCAGCAGTTCTCGCGCGGTCTCGCCGAAACCGCCAACGACGTCGGCAGCATTCAGCAGCTGCTCGAGACTCTCACCAAGGACACGCAGAACCTGCTGACCCAGCAGGCTCGCACCATCACCGAATTGCAGAACGGCCTCATGCGCACGCGCATGGTTCCGTTCCAGCGCCACGTGCAGCGGCTCGCGCGCATCGTGCGGCAGGCCGCCGCGGATACGGGCAAGCGCGCTGAGCTGGTCATCGAAGGCGCTGCGGGCGAGCTCGACCGGCAGGTGCTCGAGCGCATGCTGCCGCCGTTCGAGCACATGCTGCGCAACTCCGTGGTCCACGGCATCGAGAAACCAGAGGAGCGCATAGCCGCCGGCAAGTCCGACACCGGCCGCATCAAGCTCGAGCTGCATCGCGAAG
>DASYKM010000032.1:0-64217 GCA_035995425.1 Steroidobacteraceae bacterium | reverse complement strand
CTGACGTTGGCGACGCTGACGCTGTCGATTCCGTTTGGCCTCGTCGAGCACATGCCCGATCTGCCCACGCTGTATTCCATGCTCGCGCTGCTCATCGGCGCGCCGTTGGCGCTGGCGAGGAGCCTTTGGTTGACGTATCGGGTGCGGTGTCAGTCGCCCGCCGACGCCGGGAATACAAACCCGACGAGCTGACCTTTTTCCGGCTGGGCCGTTCAGGTTCCGTGCTCACCCTTCTCAAATCCTTCTTGTTCATGGCAGGCGCCACTACCTTGCATTAACAGGTACCTTGCTTTATAAGATTGCGATGCCCCTCACACGCCGTGCGTTCACGCTGGCCGCTGCCGGCTCTGCCGCTGCCCTGCCATCCATCGGCAATGCGTCCGATGCGGATCGCCGCCGTGTCCATGACCTGCTCGCCGACTGGGTTGATCGACAGCATCTGTGTCTGGGCGTCGCCGCCGCGTTCGTCAGCGACGAGGGCTCGATTCTCGAGGCGCATGGCGTGCTCGGTTTGACTGACGCTCGATCTGTGGATGCGGACACGGTGTTTGGCATCGCCTCGCTCACCAAAGTTTTCACGGGCTTGCTGCTGTCGGACGCAGTGCTGCGCGGTGAGATGAAGCTGGATGACCCCGTCCGCGTCCATCTGCCGAAGGATGTGAGGATTCCGACCAATGCGGGCCGTGAAATCACGCTGCGCGATCTCGCGCTGCACGCTTCCGGGTTGCCGCAGGAAATTCCCAACTATGTCGCCGCCGCGCAAAATGTCGGCCGGGACCCCGACAAGCCGCTGTTCGATTTCCTCGCCGGCTTCGACCTCACCAAGCCAATCGGCGAAAGTTGGTCATATTCCAATCTCAACTACGCGCTCATTGGCATCGCGCTCGCGCACCGTACGGAACGCACGTATGAGGAGCTGATATTGAATCGTGTCGCGCGGCCGCTGGCGCTGCATTCCACTCGCGTGCTCCCGACCGCGGAGATGGCAGCGCGACGCGCCAGCCCTCAGCTCGACACCCAAACGCCGGCACCCGAATGGAACAAGCCCTGGTCGCTGGGCGCGGGTTCGCTCCAGTCTACCGCTCGCGATCTCGCCGCTTTCCTGGCGCACGCCATGGGATTGCGCCGCAGTTCTCTGCGTGCCGCGTTCGACTCCATGCTAACTACCACTCGTGCCGCGCCGTTCCTCGAGGGGGAGCAGGCCCTCGGCTGGGGCATCGATCGGGCACATGGCGATCCGAGGATATTCTTCGGGGGCCGCGCGCCCGGGTTCACGTCCGCCATGATGTTCGATCCCGCGGCGCATCGCGGTGCCGTAGTGCTGGGCAATTCGGCACTCATGGTCGAAAGCCTTGGGCGCGAGATCCTGCGTCCAGGCTCGACTCAGGCCGACAGCGTTGTGTCGAGCAAGGCATTTGCGCCAGATCCGGCGCTGGACCGGCTCGTTGGCCGGTATGCTCTCGTCGAAGCGCACATCGACGCCCGCTTTGCGGCGGGGGAAATCGTCGAGATAAGCCGCAACGAGACGGGCATCGCCGTATCCATGCCACGCTATCCCAAGGTCGCGCTCAAGGCGCTGGACGATGGCGCCTTCGGAATCGAAGGATTTCCAGTTCGCTATCAGTTCCCGCAGGGGGAAGGACCCGCATCCAGTCTCGAGCTCACCATCAATGGGAAGAGCGTCGTAGCGAGGAGGCAATAGCGCTCACCGAGCTGTAGATCAGACATCGGGTAGGTCAGCCCAAACTCAGTGTCCATGTTCCAGGTGCTTGTCCAAGAACGGCAGCACCCTCTCCGCAAACCTCCCATCCTCCGTCCATGTCCGACTCCACGGATCTCCCCGATATTCCTCCGCCTCATGCTCCACTCCCAAATCCTCCAGCATCCGGCTGAACTGCCGATTCGAAATGACGTGCGCTTGCGTCGTATCAAATCTCCCCCAATCGAACGCCAACCCCCGCATCGTGCGCAGGGCCGGCGCGGCCCGCGCCAAACTCTCATCTAACAAGAACGCCTCCTTCATCGCCCGCACGCGCTCGGCGTTGTATGAAGGCCTTCCATCCTTCATCTCCATGAAGAAGTCGCAGTAGCAGGGCGGCTGCGTAACGTTCGGCGCAAACGCTTGATGGATAGCCCAGAAGATCTGCGTGCGGCCAAGGCCCGCGAGCTCGGCGTATGTCTTGGCCGCATGCATGCGCGTCCAATCGACCTCCAGCGACGACCAAGGTATGTCACCACTGCCGGTGGCCACCGGATGCATCGCGTATGCGACGCTGAACACATCGGCGTGCGTCATGGAAAGCTTCAGCGCGCCGCGGCCGCCGAAGAAATCGCCGACGACGGCGCGACTCTCGCGCCTGGCGAGCGTGCGGTACCTGCGGTCGATGAGCGGCACCACCTCATCGACGGTGTAGTCGAGCCACCGGCCACTGACCGGCGAATTCTCGTAGAGGCTGCCGGAGGTGGGACCGGAGTAGTCGGCGACGACGAAAATGAACTCCTGCACCACGCCATCCGCGAACCCGTGCTCGAGCAGCCGCTGCATGCGGCCGTCTTCGAAGACCTGGCGCGGACTCCACCATGCGTTGTGCAGGAAATACACGACGGGATAACGGCGCGTTGACTTCGCGTAGCTCGGCGGCAGATACACCTTCATCGCGCGCTCGGGGTTGAGGCCGATGAGGTTGTCGCGCAGGACGGTGGAGGTAAACGGCACATCGACGACGGTGCCGTGCGCGGGCTCCGCGGCCATGGCAAGTGAGGCGGTGAGGAATCCGGCAATCGCCCACAACCCAAGCTTCAAAGACATATTCGGCACTCCATTCGAGTTCAGGGAGCGCGAATCCTATGAAGCGGAGCGCCTCTGATCGTCCTGCCCGATCGGCGAGGACTTTGCGCGGGCGCCAAACAACCGCGCGGGTATCATCGCGTATTCATGAAAGCGCTGACTCAACGACTCCCTCGCGGCTTGCCTCTATTTGCATGCGCGCTGATGCTGTCCGCATGCGTCGCGACCCGCCCGCCCGCGAAGGCGTCCCGGACGGTCGATGTTGAATTGCAGATTTCCGGTGGCATGGCGGAGGGCGTCACCAAGCCGCCGGCTCAAAGACTGCGGATCCCGAAAAATCTCCTGGAACACCCAGATCAGGTCTCGATCGCTGTGGGCGGTAGTGTCCAACTGCTCGACCACAGCAGTCAGGACCTGAGGTTCTCCGTGGGAATCACCGGCGCGGGCTGGCAGGCGCGCGCACGCGAATCGGCAGAGCTCAGCCTGCCCCGGCTCACGCTGGGCCCGGTGCTGGAATTCGGATTGCGCGAGCTCGTCGTGCCAGATTCACTCTATCCGCAGTACGGCGTTCCGATGACTAACTACTTCGGCGAAGACAACGAGCTCGGATTCGTGCACGCGGTCTGCTCGGGTGGCATGGTGCAGCGCGGTTCCCGTGATTGCAGCGTGGAATCGGAGCTCACGCCGAATTTGATTCTCTCGGTGACAGTCAGGGAAGACGAGCTGCCCACCTGGCGCGTGCGAGCGCTCCATGCGCGCGCGCTCAGCTTGAGGATGCTCGTACGCTGAGCGATCAATACGTAACCGTCTAGCGCCTCGGCGCGTCTGTATCCCACTGCTAATTCCCGGCCGACCTGTCCAATCCGCCCGGCATTCTCGTATCCACTTGTATGGCGCTCCCGCCAACTAATGGAATGGAGATCACGCATCATGGATAGAACGAATCTCATAACAGCACTGGGCACCTGCCTCCTGCTGTCGATCGGCCTCGGCATACCTCGCGCCGCACACGCCGCGCCGGAAAACACCGGCACCTCTCAGCTGCAACTGGGCATCGACAGGACAGTCGGCCTGTGGACGGCGCCTAACAACACGATTCCCGTTTGCTGGGCAACCCCCGGCTTCGCGCGCGAAAAGGGCATCGTGCAGCGGGCGGTCAGGGATACCTGGGAATACTACGCGGACGTCAACTTCGCCGGCTGGGGGGACTGCCCGGCAAGCGGCGACGCGCCGCAGGTGCGCATCGCCATCCAGAACCAGGGCATTGCCAATGCCGGTGCCGGCGGAAGCGCACAGCGCGGCACCCTCGCGCTTTCAAAGCCTGGCGGTCCCGCGAACGTCAATTTCAGCTTCAATCCGGACGGCTCGGCGAATGCGCAGCGGGTCGAGTACATCGGCGTGCACGAGATGGGCCATGTGCTGGGCTTTGTCCACGAGATGGACCTGCCGGGAAATCCGCCAGAAGCGCCGGCGCATTGCTACACCATCGGCATCGATCCGAAGGCGGACTCGATCACGCCTTACGACCGCGATTCGATCATGAATTACTGCAACGTGGACGGTAACGGCCAGGGCCGGCTGACGGACATCGACATCCTCGGCGTGCGCTCGGTATACGGCCCTCGAACCCACTTTGCGCCATCCGCCGTGGTCTTGTTAGGCGACGGGCAGATGTGGCGATTCATGGGACGGCGCTGCAGCGACACTGCCTGCCCGGGCTGGCAGCTCATCGACAAGGACGCACGCATCAAGTCCATCGCGACCAGCGACTCGAAGCTGTTTGCGCGCCAGGGCACTGGGCAGATCTGGGTTTGGGACGGACACACGGCGTGCAGCAACACGGCCTGCCCCGGCTGGACGCTGATCGACGGGAGTACGAAGTCGAGTCAGATCGTCGCCTCTGGAAACACGCTGTACCAGCTGCAAGTCGATGGAAAGATATGGCAATGGGATGGTAGGACAGTCTGCACCACGGCCGGATGCCCGGGTTGGGCGCTGATCGACAGCGACTCCCGCATTACGAGCATCGCCGCCAGTGACAGCAAATTGTTCGCGCGCCAGTCCACCGGACAGGTGTGGACCTGGGACGGCCGTTCGCGATGCAGCAACATTGCTTGCCCGGGTTGGTCGCTGATCGATGCGAACACACGATCCACGCAGATCGCGGCGGTCGGCACTCAGGTCTTCCAGCTGCAGGTCGATGGCAAGCTCTGGCTGTGGGATGGCCGCACCGTGTGTACTACCGCGGCTTGCCCAGGTTGGTCACTCGTCGACAATGACGCGCGCATCAAGACCATTGCCGCCACCAACAACAAACTATTCGCGCGCCAGGGCACGGGTGAGTTGTGGGTGTGGGATGGCCGTTCGCGATGCACCGCCACTGCGTGCCCGGGTTGGATGCAGATCGATTCCAACCCCCGTTCACGCCTGATAGCCGCGAGTGGTGACACGCTGTTTCAGCTGCACGGCGGTGGGGATCTGTGGCGATGGGACGGCAAGACCCCCTGCGGCGGCGGCGCTTGCAGAGGCTGGACGCTGATCGATCGCGACGCGCAGATCGTCGACCTGCGCGCCTTCGCCCCCGTGTCAGAGCCCAGCCGGCTGTCGGCCGGCACACTCTTCTGAGCGTGGCCTGCCGGAGGATCGCGCCACGCGGCGCTGACGAAAAGAAGCCGGGCACCGCCCGGCTTCTTTCTGCCCGCGAGGGTTCGCCTGCCTTGGCCTAGCCACCCTCGCGCGCTATCGCTATCCTCCCCGAGCCGCAACTAAAACAACATCTGGCACTCGAGAGCATCGAGAGGAGCACCAACGATGCCGCTACGCGTCTTTATCGGGTCATCAACGGAAGCATTGCCAGCTGCGTCGGCGGTTGCGGACGTGCTCGCAAAACTCAACGTCGAAGTCGTTGGCTGGTGGGACGGCGGCACGTTCAAGTATGGCAATACCATCGCCCAGAGCCTCGCCGAGGTCGCAAGCAAGTGCAACGCAGCAATCCTCGTGATGTCGCCGGACGATGTGACATACAAGCGCGGGAAGGAGACCCAGTCAGCGCGCGACAACCTGTTGTTCGAGACTGGCTACTTCGGCGCGACCTACGGTCTCACGCGTGCCCCAATCGTCAAACTAGGTGACGTCGAGACGCCATCGGATCTCCTTGGCATCGTAGTCTTTGAACACTCCAAGGTTCCAAATCGGCCGGGATGGGACGAAGCCGCGTTCTCCGCTGAGTTTCAGACGAAAATGCGTTTGTGGGTCAACGGCATTCGCGCCGAGAACGAGAAAGCGAAAGCCGAGTTCCCGCAGTTGCCTGCCGTCGAAGCGGCGCTTCGCGATGCACTGAAACGCCTGCGAACGTACAACGAGCCGACGCAAGGTTTCGACGAGATGGCGAGCTCTGTGCTCAATCAGATCGCCGACTCTTTCGGTGATCACGGGATCACGGAAAAGCTGATCCTCGACATCACCAGCTCGAGCCTGACGAACGCAGTTTCCGTGTTCGCCGTCGACGTCCTCGGTCCGAAGGGCTGGATGCAGCCGGCGGCCTATCGCTACCTGGCCGCACAGATCCGTCCGTACATTCGCAAGAATCTGCGCGAGAACAAGTGGCACATCACCGTATCGTCTGAATTGAAAAACGCGATTGATACGGCGATCAGGAATGCGAAGGTTGACCTGCCGGAAAGCTCAACCCTGTTCGACAATTCCGAAGAGCTCAGATGGGAAGGCGGCCAGCCGAACTTGCAGATCGCGCGAATCCTGAGATGGTCGGATGTGGAGCTTCGTTCGCAGATGGCCGCAACCATCATCGACATCCACGAGGCATTCCACGTGCCCCTCTTCTATCTGCCTGCCGATGCTTCCGAACGAAGGATTGATTACATCCTGTTCAAAGATGGCAACAACAAGAAATCGGGATTCTGGGGCGCGGCGCCATTGTTCGACACACTGCGACTGGAAGGGCCCGTGCCACATGTGAAAGACCCGTGGACACATTTTCAGTCTCAGCTTCTCGACAAGAGACTCATGTTTGCCAAGGATGCGCGGCAAATCCTCCTGTCGCGCTAGCCCTCGACCCTACTTGGGCTTTCGCACGACAACGTGAACTATCGTCGGCCACTTCCAGTAGTCGCAGTCAGGTGGTGGATTGACTGAAAGCAGCTCCGTTGAAAACGTTGCGCCAGGAAAGTGGTGGCCGATTGCCGAAACGTGTTCAGCACTGAGCGCAACGGGTTCGTCCGAGAAATACGTAAACCTGCCGCCTGGGCGCAGCAGTCGGGCTGCATGAGCAAAGAAAGCGAAATGATTTTTCCGCAGATCCTGCTGAGTAAGCGGAAAGGTATCGAAGACCACGCCGTCAAATATGCCATCGGCAAGGGGCCCCGCTGACTTCGCACTCATCAGGTTTTCCCAATAGTCTTCGACGACGAAGACTGTGCCCGCGGCTATTTCGGCCGCAAAAACCCGCTTCGCGCGCGCCGAAACAGCCTTGTTGGCTTCAATGACCACGTGCAGGCTTGGCCTGTTTTCCTGGATGAGTCCGGCGCAAATTCCGAGGCCATAGCCGACCTCGAGAACTTTGCCGTTCGCGCACGACGCGGCGTTGGCCATTGCGCGCATCAATGGCAACTCCCACTCCTGCATGACTTGATGCCCGAGGATCTCGAGGCTGGAGGTGTCGTCCAGCCGCACATTCGGTGCTGCTTCCAACCATGCGCGCTCCGTCGATGCATCGATCGCGCCGGATCTTGCGTCGTCGGCGCCGGTGGGCGCCCGTATCGCCTCGTCGAGCATCGCTAGATAGTCGTCCAAGGCGACAACTTCTTCGCCCAGGACGCGAGACGGATGCTTCGCGTCATGAGCGACCTGGACGTCTATGAATCGAGTCCCAAGATTGTGCTGCTGGTGGACCAACGCCACAAGACATGCCTTTGACGCGTCGCGATGCGTCGCAATCGAATACATCGTCTCGGCCACGTACGCCCGGCCGAGCTGTATGCCGAGTATGGCGCCGCACAGCCGGTCGTTGGTGTCATAGGCCTCGATGGTGCGAAGCAATCCCGCTCGAGCCAGCATGAGATAGATCTCGGCAACGTGGGTATTGACCCAGGTGCCTGGCTTGATGCCTTCATCCTGGAGCTGTCGAACTACTTCCGCGGGATTTCTCGAGACATGAATCGAGTAGCTCCTTTCCACGTCGTGCGCCAATTGCTTGGCTCGAGCCACCGTCTTGGCCGATATCGGAATGAAAGCGCGAGTGGCGTTGCGATCCCAATAGGTGAGGCCAGTCTTCCTGTCCCAGAACGGAAACCATCCGCCACGCAGGCGATCTACGACCATGGTCAATAACAGCTGATTGGCTTCTCCATCCATCAAGTGCACTCCGGGAAGTCGCTGGGTTGCTCGCCTCTTGTTCTTTATTTGGCGACGTCATGTGAGCGTGCGCGGGCGGCAGCAATCCGTGGGCGAAGGATAGCAATATCCCGGCCTGCGCATTGAGGAGCCGCTGTTTCTTCTGTCGGAGCACGCTCATACGCCGGCACGGCGCCGCCCGACGGCGAGTCGGTGCCACCGCGCGTAACGTCGCGCGCATGAAATCCACGTTCAAGGCGACTCTGATCACGGCGCTCACCGGCGCGCTGCTCGCCGCGCTGCTTCGAAAACTCGTCGCAGCCGTGCCGCGCGACGTGCCGACACTGAACCCGGTGTCCGATGCGGAGCCCGAGCTCGAAGAACCCCTGCGCGATTCGGATTTGCGCGTGGCACAAAACTCACCGCTCTAGCGACGGCCTGGCCGCCTACGCCGACACCCTTGCCGGTAGTCGGATGACACACAGTCGAGGCGCGGACAGCTGGGGCACCGCCGCGCGATCTCCTATAACTACGCCGTCGGTAGTTCGGCTGTTCGCTGGCCAAGGAAGGTTACATGCGTGTCGTTCTCACAGCCCTCGTCGCCATCGCGGCGTCGGCACCACTGTTTGCGCAATCCGTTCCCGCAGTGCCCGATGTCACGGTCGGCGCCGGCATCAAATCATTTCGCTTCGACTGGTCGCCGGCCGCACGCGCCGCGCGCTATGAGCTCTGGCAGCGCTCGCGCGCCAGTGCTGCGTTCCAGAAGGCCGCGGAGTATCCGGCCTCGTCCACGCACGCGAATTTCCGCGTGGCCGTGCACTCCTTCGACTGGTCGGGCGCGCGGTTCCGTGTCGCCGCCTGCAATTCCTCGGGCTGCACGAATTCGCGCGACATTGCGGTAGATGGCCTGCGGTTGCAGGCGCCGGGCTATTTCAAGTCCTCGCAGCCGAAGATCGCGGAGACATTCGGCAGCGACGTGGATGTCTCGCCGAACGGCGTTTACCTGGTTGCGGCCGCGCCGAACGATGACGCGAGCGGCGCCGCTGCCGCGGGCGCGGCCTATGTATTCCAACGCAACAGCGACACGGTCAGCTGGGCCCAGCGTGCGCGGCTCTTGCCGGAAATAGTCCAGGCCGAGGGCGGCGAAGGTCTGCGTGTCGCCATCAGCGCCGACGGCAACACCGTCGCCATGGGCCTGCCTAACATCTTTCATGCGCAGTCGGACCCGAATTCGGGCGAGGTCTACGTATTCCACAATGCCGGCGGCACGTGGCAACGCACGCGCATCGCGGCGACCAAGCGTGGTTCTTTCGGTGTCTGGGTGAGCCTGGACGATGCGGGTCAGTCGCTCGCGGTGGGCCGCGACTCGGGTGCCGATACCTATATTCTTGCGAACGGCAGCTGGGCCCTGCGCCGCGCCATCGAGGATCGCACGTCGCCCTCGGACAACTGCCCGAACGGCGAGCTCAGCGGCAATGGCCGGCTGCTCGTCGAGCAGTGCTACAACGGCTCGCCGTCGACGCCCTCGCGCTCCTACCTGCGTATCCATTCGAGCTATGCCTCGGCGCGCCGGGATCTCGATCTGCAACGCCCATCGGGCGCGGCCAATGACGAGCAGCGCTACGGCCTCGCGGTCGATTTCACCGGTGACTGGATCGCGGCGCAGAATTTCAATGGCCGCATCGAGGTGGACATCTTCCAGCGTGTTTCGGGTTGGCATCAGTTCAGCCAGAAGGTCACCGCGGGTTCTTGGCAGGCCAACAAGCGCAGCTTGTTCGGCCAGGGGATTTCCCTGAGCAGCGATGCCAGCGTGCTCGCGGTCGGCGATCCGCTCGATGTGGGTCAGGGCACGGGCGTGCAGCGTGGCGCGCTGACGGCCGGCGGCGCCGCGACCGGCGCTGTCTACGTTTTCCGCCGCAACGGCAGCCTCTGGCCAGTCCAGTCGGTGATCAAGCCTAACTATCTGGCCGGCGCGGGCGGCAGTCCCGCGCAGACGTTCGGTGTGGCGTTGTCGTTGTCCGAGACCGGTACCACCCTTGCCGTCGGACAGCCGCTCGAGAGCAGCGACGCCGTCGGCATCGATGGAGCCTGGAACAATGCCCGGCGCTCGCAGTCGGGGGCGGTCTGGCTCTACTGAGCCTGGCGTCTGCTTTACAAAATCCGCGTTTGCCTCGATTAGTTCTCCCAATCCGCTCCGTGTCCTCTTAAGCTCTCCCCGTCAGGGGAGAGCTGGATAAAAACAATGCATGGACGATATTGGGTAGCAGCGCTCGGCATGATGCTGATCGCCGCCTGCGCACGGCATGACGCGATACCCGACGGCACCACCGTAATCGACGAGAAGCTCGCGCTTTCGCGCCTGGCGACGTCGGACACGGCGACTCGCGAATTGACGGTCAACGACGACTCCATCGTCGTCGCGTTCGCCGACGAACAGCTGACCGACGTCAGGCTGAAGATCTCCGCAAGCGATGGCGGCAATGCACTCGATTCCACCGAGGTGGAAAACAATCTCGGTGGCGCAGGCATCGAAGTTGCGGCGCTCTCCGTGCCCGAAGGCGCGCATGTCACCGTCACGCTCACGAGTACCCCGGACGCGGCCACACCCGGCACGGTTCGGCTGCGCGTGAAGCTGTACAGCGCGGCCGCAGCTTCGAACCCTGAGCATGCCGCGGTAATCGCGGCAACCAGGGCATGGAACGACGCCACCACTTCGAGTGCCCGGCCGGACTCCATCCAGAAGATCGGTTTGGCAAACATCGATCGTGCAATCGCGAGCCTCGATTCGGAACACGGTGATGCAGCGCTGGCCGCGGAGGCCCGGCTGATCAAGGCGCGCATGCTGCAGTTCTTCAATATCGATTTCCGCGAAGCACGCGCCGAAGCGCGGCGTGCGGCCGCGGCATTCGCCAAACTGCCGGCTCCGTTGGCTCTGAACGTCGCGCGGGCTAACTACATAGAAGCCCTGGCGTTGACGGAGTTGTCGACAGATCCCGAGGCCGCGAATCCCAGCCCCGACGAGGCGAAGAAGCTCGCCCGCGAGTCACTCGAAGCGCTCGGCGCTTCCGATTCCGCGCTCGGGCCCATCGAGAAAGCGCGCGCCATCGCCGCCTTGGGCTCGCTCGAGCTCGACATGATGCGCACCGACGAGGCCACGAGGCATTTCGAGCAGGCGCGCTCGATGTACCAGGCCGTGGGATACGTGGCGGGCGAGCGAGACATGCACTTCATGCTGCCGATGGTGCTGGTGGAGCTCGGCCGGTTTGCCGACGCGGGTGTGGCCTATGACCCGTTGCTGCCGGAGCTCGACAAGATCACCGACCCCGAGCTGCGGGTGAGGTCCTATAACTCGACGGCTCGCGCACAGTCCTTTGCCGGTCGCAGCGATGAAGCAGTGCCGCTGCTGCTGAAGGCCTTGACGCTCGCCCGTGAATATCAGCTGCGCATGCCGCTGGCGGTTTGTCTCGAAAGCCTCGGCTACATCTACACGAATCGAGGCGACCTGCAGCAGGCGGTGGCCTTCTACGACGAAGCGCTCAAGATCATGAGCCAGCAGAAAGACGGTACCGAATACGCATTCGCGCTCACGGCCGCGGCCGGAGCCGCGCGCATCGACGGCGATCTTCCGCGCGCGCACGCGCTGAGCGACGAGGCGATGCGCCGCGCGTCGACGCCGATCGCCAAGGCGCGGGTACCACTCGAGCTCGCCCTGACTTTCCGCGCCGAGGGAGACCTGCCGCGCGCGTTGAGCGAGCTTCGCAAGGCGCTCGCCGTCGACCTCGGCGACCCGCATCACCACGCGCACACGGACGCAAGACTGTACATCGCGGAGATCGCCACCGAGTACGAGCAAAGCACAGCCGCGGACCTGGCCGAAGCCGGCAAGCTGCTTTCCGAAGCGCTGGAAACCAGCACGCGCGTACACGACACGGCGCGCCAGATCGGGGCGTACCGCCGCCGCGGGCAGCTCGATGTGCGTCTTGGCAGGAGTGCGGAGGCACTCGTGGCTTTCGATCGTGCGCTGGCGCTCTCGCAGGAACTGCGGGCGCGCAGCGCGAGCACCGAAGTTCGCGCCTCCATGCTCAGAGACGAGCAGCACGCATTTCGCGGCTACCTCGACATCGCTTTCGCGGAAGTAGCGCGACGCTCGCCGGGCGCGCTCGCCGCGGCGACGCCCGCCGAATTGACGGCAGTTCGTCGCCTCGAAAGCGCGCGTCGTGCGAGTTTCGGCGCGCTGCGAGTGGGCGCGCTCGACGCTGCCACCGCGGCGCATGTCGACGATCTGTTGCAGCAGATGGGGCAGAAGAGTCTGCGCATCGCGATGCTCGTCGATCGGAAGCTGGACGATGCGCAGACCGCGGAAATGCAGCGCCTCCAACTCGACATGTCCCGCCTGCACGCGGAGCTCGACAACATCCGCTGGTCGGCGGCGGCGAAGAATGCCGAAGCACCGTCGAACGCCGCACCGCCCGTCTGGCGCGCGCTTGCACCCGGCGCGGCGCAGCTCTCCTATGTGCTCGCACAGAAACATGTCTACGTGTTGGTGCGCGATGCCACCGGCACACGCATGACGGTGCTGGCGCCCACGCGCAAGGAGCTCGAATTGCAGTTGGTCGAATTGGCGGGCCTCGATGTTCGCACCGCAACTCCGCGGATCGAAAGCGTGCTCGAGCAGATTTCCACGGCATTGCTGCCACCGGGCCTGCTGCCGAAAGAATCCACCTCGGTGGAAATCGTCGCGGAAGGCCGTATCGCCAGCGTGCCATTTCCGGCGTTGCGTTCGCCGACCGACCCGCAGCGCCGCCTGGTGGGCACGCACGAAATCGCGATGGTCACGTCGTTGTTTGGCGTCGACGAGGCGCCGCGCCAGAAAGCAGCGCGCCCGTTCCGGTTCGTGGCGCTCGCGAGCGGTCATGGCACCTATCGCGCCGCGGCGGAGATCGATCCCACGCCGAAGCTGCAGGTGGCCACGAAGGAGATCAAGGTCGCCGCGGGCCTCTTCACCGCGCAGGATTCAGCGGCGAAGATCAAACTACTCACCGGCGCCGACGGCAACGCCTCCGCGCTGCGCGACATCTGGGCGAGCGGTGCCGACGTCGTGCACTTCGCCACGCACGCGCTCGCGGATCTGCGCCAGCCGATCGCCTCGTTGCTGGTGCTGCCGGCGACCGACGAAACCGGCCGCGCAACCTATTTGACCGCGGGTGAAGTACAGGGCTGGCGCGGCGATGCGGAGCTCGTGTTCCTGAGCGCCTGTGAAAGCGCCATCGGCCCGCCGCAGTTCGCGGCCGGCATGCCGGGACTGCAGCGCGCCTTCCTGCGTGCGGGTGCACGCGGGGTCATCGCCACGCTCGCGCCGATTGAAGACGTTCTTGCCCAGCAGTTCGCCGCGGATTTCTACAAGCGATACACGAGCGGAGAGTCGGCGGCGCGGGCGCTGAGCGAGACGCAGCGCGCGTGGCTCGTGCCGGACCCCAAAATGAGTGCGGCCGACCAGTTGCGCCGGCGTATTACGGCGTTGTCGCACGCGTACTTCGCCGGTTAGCGTCGCGCGGGCCCCGAAACGACGATATGTCCGCGGGCGGCAAGTCTGCCTGCCACCCTGTTACCATCCGCGCCCGCATGAAAACCCCTCCCGGCTTGCAGCCGCTGATCGACGACGGCGTCATCGACGAAGTCCTTCGCTCCCTCAAATCCGGCAAGGAAGCCACGGTGTATACCGTGCGAACCGGCACGCAGATCCGCTGTGCCAAGGTCTACCGCGACATGGGCCAGCGCAGTTTCCAGAAGCGCGCGCAGTACCAGGAAGGCCGCAAGGTTCGCGGCAGCCGGCAGGCCCGCGCGATGGCGAAAAGCACGCGCTTCGGCCGCAAGGAAGCGGAGTCCGCCTGGAAGAACACCGAAGTCGACGCGCTCTACAAACTAGTCGAGGTAGGCGTACGCGTGCCGAAGCCTTTCGGCTATTTCAACGACACGCTGGTCATGGAGCTGGTGACCGACGCGTCGGGCGATCCGGCGCCGCGCCTGGGCGAGGTGGACCTGACTCCCGAAGTCGCGCGCGAGTACCACTCCTTTCTCATGCGCCAGATCGTGCGCATGCTGAGCATCGGCCTGATCCACGGCGATCTGTCGGAGTTCAATGTGCTGGTCGATGCGCACGGCCCGGTGATCATCGACCTGCCGCAGGCGGTGAACGCGGCGGGCAACAACGCGGCCTTCGCGATGCTCGAGCGCGACGTGAACAACATACGCGGCACGCTCGCGCGCTTCGCGCCGGAGCTGCTGGAGACGCAATTCGCGCGCGAGATCTGGGCGCTGTTCGAAGCGGGCGACTTGCAGGTGGATAGTGTGCTCACGGGTGTGTTCGCCAGGGAAGAGGGCATCACCGATCCGGATTCCGTGATGGTCGTCATCGACGACGCGCGCGAAGAAAACATCCGGCGGGAGTTGGGGCGGCAAGGCTAGAGGCGGCTTCGGCCGCCGATGTGGTAAAGGGTCCGCGCCCAGCATCCGTGGCGTACGATCCGCACATGAAGCACCGCCTCACCCTGATTTCGCTCGCGCTCTGGCTCGTCGCCTCATCGGCACTCGCCGCGGAGAGCTCGGCCAGGCAGATAGACCGGCTGATGCGCAGGTCGCACGAGCTCGGCATCTTCAACGGCGTCGCGCTGGTCGCGGAACACGACAAGGCTATCTACCAGGCGTCATTCGGGTCCGCCGACGGCGCGGGCAAACAAGCGCTGACGCCTGGCTACCGATTCAACATCGGCTCCATCGCCAAGGAATTCTCGGCGGTCGCGATCATGCAGCTCGTCGAACGAGGCAAGCTCTCGCTCGACGACCCGCTGACCAAGCATCTGGCCGATCTGCCGGCATGGGCGCAGAAGGTGACGCTCCGCAATCTGCTGGAATACACCTCCGGCGTCGCCGACATGCAGTGGACCAGCGTCAAGAGTGACGCGGATGCGCTGGCGGACATCAAGCGCCTGGCGGCGCCCGACTTCGAACCTGGCACTCGGTTCGCGTACACCTACAACAACGTGATGCTGCGGCAGTTCGTCATTGCGAAAGTCACCGGCATTCCATTCGCCCAGTACGTGCGGACCTTTCTCTACGAGCCTTGCGGAATGCGCGACTCGCTGGTCGATCCCGATGCGCGTTCCCGCGCCATCGCGCACGCGTTCAACGACGCGCGCCAGGAAGATTCTTTTGAGATGCCGGTCACCGGCATCGTGTTCGTCAAGGCGCGCGACCTGCTGAAGTGGAACGCTTGCCTGCATGGCGGCAAGGCGATCAGTCCGAAATCACTGCAGATCCTCGGCCACGGTTTCAATCCGCAAAACGGCGGACTCGGCGCCACCGGTTGGGAAGGCGACGAGCTCCTGTGGCACCGCCACGATGGCCAATCCCGGAACTTCGAAGCCTGGATGCTCACCGACCTCAAACGCGAGACGACGATCATCCTGGTGGGCAACAACAAGAACCAGAAGCTGCAAAGCATCGTGGAAGCGACCACGAACATTCTCGCCGGCAAACCCTGGCAGCAGCCGAGGAAATCGGTGCGGCAGGTATTCCAGTCGCAGCTCGACACGCTGCCGATCGACGCCTTCATCGCCCGATACCAGGAGGCGCGGCGCACGCGCGCGGCTGAGCTCGACTTCGACAGTGAATCGGGCCTCAACGAGATGGCCTATTCGCTCATGGGCAAAGCGCGGATGGCCGACGCCATCCGCTTGTTCGCGCTGAATGCCGCGCTGTTTCCGAATTCGGGCAATGTGTACGACAGCCTTGCCGAGGCGCAGCTCGCCAGCGGTGACCAGGCGAAGGCCCTGATCAATTATCAGAAAGCGCTCGCGCTCGATCCCACCAACAAGAACGCCGCGGAAATAGTGCAGCGGTTGAAGTCGGAGAGCCACTGAAGGGCCAGTAGTTAGCGCGCGCCCGTTCTAAGGGATTGGCTATCTCGCCGCTCGACTTGCGGTAATAAGTCTCAACTCTCGGTTCTGCTCATCGCGCGCCGGCTTCGCGCGAGCTCGGTGACGCTATGTTCAACGCGCACTTCGAACAACTGACAAAACCAAACAGGGACGTTGAACATGGACGCATTTCGCTCGCGTCGCGGCATCCTGCGCGCGCAAATCCTCTCGACACTCTCGCTGCTGGCGCTTTTCCTGCACGCCGCGCCGCTGTACGCCCAAGGCGCCCTCAAGGTGATGACGCAGGGACTGGGCACCGGCACCGTGCACGCCACCTCGGGCAGCGTCATCGATTGCGGCGCGGTCTGCGACGACTCTTTTCCTGGCACCACCTCCGTCGTCCTCGAGGCCCAACCGGCTCCGGGCTCGGCATTCGACGGATGGTCAGGTGACTGCGCTCCATTCACCACCGCCACCATCTGCAACCTGACGACGAGCGCAAACCTTTCGGTGCGCGCGCAGTTTCGGCTGACTCCGGACATTCCACCCATCGGCAGTCTCCTGACGCCGGAAATCATCTCGCAGTACCTGCTGGACAATCCGGGAGTGACCACGGCGGCGCAGTTTCTGCGCGCGCTGCCTGAAGAGTTCCGCAAGGGCTGGATTCTCATGAGTCGCTCGGAGAGCCTGCAGACCGGCACCGCACGCTTCCCGCGCATCCTGTTGCCGAGCGCCGATTCGCGCTATGTGTTCACGTTCGGGCTCGCGGCGCACGCCTCGTATCCGGGCTCGCATCCGGACGCCATCGAATTCATGCAATGGGATCCGGGACAGAAGACCTTCCGGTTCCACGAGATCGTGGTGAATACGATTGGTCCGATGGGTCGCGTCGGTCAGTTCCCCACGCGCAATCGCGGTGTCGGTGTCGATGAGCCGCGCTGCACGCGATGCCACTCGACGCGCAATATCCGCAACCCCAATCCCGCGGACGCGGGCACCACCGGATTTCCCGCCGGGCTGGTATTGGCCAAGAACAAGCCGAACTGGGACACCTACGACAGCTGGGGCGGCATGCTGCCGTTCAATCGCGACAAGATCTTCAAGGGCTCGGTGGAAGCGGCGGCGATTCGCAAGCTGCTGAACCCCTGGACCTGGCGCGCCGACGAGCCTTCACGTCGCATCATGGAGCAGCTCGCGCTGCAGTCGAACGGCGCCGGCGAGCTGCCTGTCTACCCGACCGACGACGTGTTCACGCGGGTCAACGGCGGCACGAACGATGGCCACATCAAGTTCGCGTTCGATGCGGGCGCCATCGTCACCAGTGAGCCAGTGCCAGTCGGTGGCAGCACCGGGCCTATCAACTATTCATTCAACGGCGTGCCCGGCGCGGGCGCCGGCTCGTTCGTGCAGCGCGACACCTCGATTCCGGTGATCCTGCACGCGTTTGGCTCGCCGACGAATTCCGAAGGCCGCGGCGTACAGCTCTTCGATCAGCTCGGCGGCGGCGATGGCGGCGGGAACTTCAACCAGATCCGCGTCGGCAATGAGCTCGCGAACCACCGCTTCGCGACCGGCAGCGTGCCGCTCGACGCGCGGCCGCTCGCGCTCGCCATCAACAATGGCTGCATCGTCACCGACTCCGCCGGCAACATCAGCACGACGGGAAGCGCGCCGGCGTTTCCGAGCAGTACGCTGCCGTTTTTCACCGCACGTCACGGCGGCAGCAATCTCGCGGCCATCATCGCCGACACCTCGCTGCGCGCGAAAGACCTGCCGCGCCGCAAAGCCGACATCGAGAAGCTCAATCTCGACCGTACCGGCGACAACTACCTGATGACGTCGTCCATGACTCCCGACATCGACCTGCTGGCCGAATATGGCCCGTTCACCGGCTTCGGTACGTCCACGGCCATCGAGCGGCTGCGGCAGGAAATCTTTCGCCGTGACACCAGCCTCGGAAGCGACACGAGCATCATGGGCGGTGGCTTCTATGTGGATCGCGAAAAGTATTCGTTCAACACGAATCGTGCCGCGCTGTTCCGCTACCTGCTCGAGCCGCTGGGAGTGTCGGTGGACAAGTGGTCCGTCGGCGTTCGCGGCCGCTCGCGCTCGTACACCTTCGCGGATGTGTTCGAAAGTTACATCTCGCCGATCCAGAACGAGCTGCAGGCAAGCCTGACCGCGGACCCGTATGCCGGCGCCCCGGCCGGCTTCGACTGCGCGGCCCTCGTCACCGCGGCTAACCACTCGCTCACGCTATTGCCGGCGGCGAGCGACCTGCCGCGGTACACGGACATCCAGCGCATCTTCAACAAGAGCTGCATCGAGTGTCATGGCGGGCTCGATTATCCGCCGTACGCCAAGTTCTCGACCGACCCGAACTACTTCGACCTGTCCGAGCGTGACAGTCCGCCTGACAACAACCGGCTCACGGGCTCGTATGACACGCTGATCAACAATGGCCTGGTAGGCGTGGACGCCGCCGGCAGCTACATCTTCCAGCGCATCACGGCGGCCAACGAGAATTGTCCGGGTGGCTCGATGCCTTGCGGTGGGCCGCGGCTCGCGCAGGCCGACGTCGAAACGATCCGTCGCTGGCTCGATGGCATGCATCCGAGTACAGCGGGCGACCCGCACATTCTCACCATCGACAACGTCGCCTATGATTTCCAGAGCGCGGGCGAGTTCACGCTGTTGCGCGGCGAGGGCATGGAGTTGCAGGCGCGGCAGACACCGGTGGAAACCGACGGTCCGCTGGCGCCCAACGCGCATACCGGCCTCACATCCTGCGCGAGTCTCAACACCGCGGCGGCGGTGCGCGTCGGTGGCCATCGCGTGACCCTGGAGCCGGACCCCAATGGCGAGTCCAACGCCAAGGGGCTGCAGCTGCGCATCGACGGCAAGCTTGTCAGCTCTCCCGGCGCGCGCGGCATCCAGTTGCCCGAGGGCGGAAGGATCATGGCGACGCCCGCGTCCGGCGGAATCCAGGTTCAATTGCCGGGTGGTACCGAGGTGATCATCACCCCGGGATACTGGGACTACTACCAGGTCTGGTTCCTCAACATCGAAGTGCGCTCCGCGCGCGCCACGTTCGGTGTGATGGGTGCCATTGCTCCGGGCAACTGGCTGCCCGCGCTGCCGAACGGCGCCACATTCGGCGCGCGACCGACGGACCTGGCAAAGCGTTTCGATCAGCTCTATGTGACGTTCACCGATCAGTGGCGCGTGACCAAGCAAAACAGCTTGTTCGATTACGCGCCGGGCACGGGCACGGACAAGTACACGCTCAAGGGCTGGCCGGCCTTTCAGCCCAGGGACTGCAAACTGCCGAAGGGCTGGTCCACGGGCCTCGCTCCGCCGAAAAGAGTGTCGATGGACGAAGCGAAGAGGGCGTGCGCCATATTGACGGACGCCAACCGCCGGCTGAATTGCGAGCGCGACGTCGCGATCACCGGGAATCTCAAGATCGCCGATACCTATGTGGTCACCGAAAAGATCGAAGGCAACCTGCGGCCGAAGCGCGTGGTGCTCACCTATCCCGAAGCTTTTGCGGAGAACGTGGGCGAGAACGTCGACTTCAAGTGGAAGCGCACCAGCGACAAGGACCAGGGCAAGCTCACCTACATGCACTGCCTGTGGCCGCAGGGCGAGAAGTTCACGCTCAAGAGCTGCAAGGATCTCGACGGCGAAGCCGAGAGCACCACGGCGTATGGCCTCGAGCCCGGCAGGTTCTACTACTGGAAGGTGGTCGTGGATGACGGGCAGGGCGCGACGGTAGATAGCGAGACGCGCCGCTTCCAGGTGCAAGAGAAGAAGTAACGAACCAGGGGCGTCGCGCAACGACGCCCTTTTCTTCGAGCTGCTACCTTGCATTAACAGGTACCATGCTTTATAAGACTCCGGCATTGCCATGACCGAGCCCATCGACATCCAGCTCAAGAAAGGTGTGCTCGAGTTATGTGTACTCGAGCTGCTTTCGCAGGAGGACAGCTACGCCTACGAGATTGCCAGCCGTCTCGCGCAGGCGATCGGCATGGGTGAGGGCACCGTGTACCCGCTCATGCGCAGACTGCTTTCAGAAGGACTCGTGGAGACCTACTTCGTGGAATCGAGCTCGGGCCCGTCGCGCAAGTACTACCGCCTCACAAGGCCGGGCAAGACCGAGCTGGTGAGCGAGCGCGCGGCATGGCGGGCGTTCACGCGCGCGGTCGATGGCATCGTGGGAGGCCGCAAATGAGCGCACGCGCGGAATTTCTCGCGACGCTTCGCGCCGGCCTGCGCGGCGTGCCCTCGCAGGCGGTCGACGAAGCCGTCACCGATTACTCGGCGCATTTCGAGGAGGGCGCCACTGCCGGCCGCAGTGACGCGGATATCGCCGCCGCGCTCGGCGATCCGCTCGCGCTCGCCGATGAGCTTCGCGTGGAGCTTCACATCGAGCGCTGGCAGGCGACCCCGTCGGCGCGCTCCGCGCTGCAGATCATCGCCGGCAGCCTGGCGCTCGGCACGATGAATACGTTCCTGGTGTTCGTCGCGCTGCCGCTGATGCTCGTGTTCGCGCTCGCGACCCTCTTCTCCATCGCCATCTGCGTCATCGCCGGCATCTGGTTCGCGTTCGCGGGCGGCTCTCTGGGCTTGCCCGGCGGCCCGGCCGTCGTGCCGCTCTGCGCGCTTGGCCTCGTCAGCGCCGCCATATCGTTCACGGCGCTCGGCATCCTGACTGGCAAGGCGCTCGTCACCGCGCTCGGCCGGTATGTCCGCATCAACTACCGATTTCTCACCCGCCCACCGGGGCCCGGACTAACAACATGAAATCCACCCATCGCCTCGTGCTCGTCGCGGTCAGCGGCGCGCTGCTATCCGCCGGCTGCTTCAGCGGCGCGTACCAGATGGCGACCGCCAACGACAGCAAGTCGACGGAAATCATCAGCCGCGAGATTCCCTGGGATGGCAGCACTTCGCTGTCCCTGGGCGTCAGGAGCGTGGTGCGCTACACGCAAGCGCCTGGTCCCGGAAAAGTGATTGCGCAGGGGCCGCATCGGTCCGTTTCGACGCTGCTGGTCAGCGGCGGCGAGATCCGCGACGAACTGCTGCACACCGGCGCCACGCTCGACATCACCGTGATCGCACCGAACGTTTCGCAGTTCTATGTGAACGGCGAGAGCCGGCTCAGCATCGAGGCCTATGATCAGCCAAACCTGTCGCTCACCACGCAGGGCGGCGCGACCATCGACGCCGCGGGCCGCACCGACAGCGTGACCATCGCCATGCAGGGCAGCGGCGTCGTGAACCTCGCCAGGTTCCAGGCGCACTCGGCTTCGGCCGACATCGGCGGAACCAGCACACTCGTCGCGGCGCCAGCGCAGAGCGCCAATCTGCGCGTGCGCAACTACGCGTCTGCCGTACTGCTGACTCGCCCTGAGAACCTGGTAGTCAAGCTCACGGATTCGGGACGAGTCGTGGACGCAAGGTCGCCCTAGCGCGCTTTCACCTGCTGCGTGAGAACGCCGAACAGCAACGCCAGTGAAGCCGGTGTATCCGCGTGGCCGCTTCCGGGCACGAGAATGAACTGCTTGGTGGGCGCCTTGATCCAGTCGACGTACTCACGCGCGATTTCAGGCACGGCATTGAGATCCGCGGCGCCGTGGATGACATAAACCGGGACGGAGAAATCCGGACCGAGCTTCTTGAGATCGATGTCCATCATCGGCCCGATCATCGAGGTACCGACGAAGTTGAAGTGCGCGAATGACAGATCGTCGGCGGCCTCATCGTCCGCCAGGTCTTGCGGCGATGTGTAGTCAGGCGAGCGAACCAGTTGCAGAGGCGGTGTCGTGGCGACCTTGCGCTGATAGTCATTGCGCCACTTGCGAAACGTGCGCCACTTTGCAACCGAGTCCCATGGTGGTGGACCAGCGCCGCTCAGCTCGCCGATGGCGGGCTCGTCACCGATATCGCGGGCGTGAGCGAGCACGGCCCGATAGCTCGCGGCGAAGTTCTCGCGCATGTTCACGAGCTGCGCGCCGCCGACGTAGGCATAGAACAGCTTCGGCTTTCGCTTGACGATATACACGCCTAACAACGATCCCCACGAGCTGCCGGTGAGCACGATCCGCTTCTTGTGCAGGTGCCTGGTCAGGTACTCGGCGACCTCGACGCCATCCATGGCCATGCGCTCGATGGTGAGCGTGGGCTCGACGGACGGGCCGCTGCGGCCGAAAGTCTTGCCGGCACCGCGCTGATCCCATTGCACCAGCGTGAGGTTCCTTTCCCAGCCGGCGAACATGGCGTCGGCGTAGGCGCTCATGGCGTTGCCGGGGCCGCCATGAATGAACAACACCACGGGATTGTCGCGGCTGGCGCCCTTGATCGTGATCCATTGCTCGATGCCGCCGATTTTCACGAATCCCTGTTCGTGAATGGCGTCAGCTGCCGCACAAATGCCGCCGGCATACCAGAGCAGAAGAATTCCGACGATGATCCGCGTTCGCATGTGCAACACCCCTTGGCCTAGACTGCGGGCATGATCACCCGCAATGCAATACATGCGAGAAGATTGGTCACCGGCGATCGGGAAATCGCCAGGAAGATGTTTGCGCTGTTGGCGGATGTGTTCGCCGAAGAGCCGGGTCCGCTGAGCGATGCCTATATCGATCGGCTGCTGGAACGAGCCGATTTCTGGGCGATCGCCGCGATCATGGGCGAGGAAGTTATTGGCGGAGCGACGGCCCACACGCTTCCCATGACCCGCGTGGAGTCCTCCGAAGTGTTCATCTACGACTTCGCCGTTCGCCAGGACCTGCAGCGCGCCGGCATCGGCCGCCAGCTCATGGCGGCGCTGCGTGAGGCCGCAGGCGCGGCGGGCATTCGCGATCTCTTCGTCGCCGCGGACGAAGAAGATGCGCACGCGCTCGACTTCTATCGAGCGGTGGGCGGCGCGGCGGCGCCGGTAACCATCTTCTCGTTCACTCGATAACCCGGCGTCCCCGCGCCGTGGCCGTTGCAGCGACCACGGCGCGAAGACACCGGCGAGGCCTCAATCGATGCCGTGGATGCGCAGGTTGACCAGCTGATCGATGGTCAGGTTCTGCATCCCGCGGGACTTGAGATCGGCGATGAATTCCGGCGTCACGCCGTGAATGCGCATGGCGACGAGCTGATCCGGGTCCGGATGCTTGTAGCCGAGATTGGCAATCTTCTCGATGAACTGCGGCGACACTCCATGGATACGGAAGGCGATCATCTTGTCGATATCCAGGTTGTCATAGCCGTCGCTCTTCATCTGCGCGATCCAGTCGGGCGTGGCGCCGTGAATGCGCATGGCGATGAGCTGGTCTTCGCTCGCCTTGATGCCGGCGCTGCGCAGTGCGCGGATCATGCCGACATTCACGCCATGAATACGAAACGCCACCAGTTTGTCGCTGTCGGTCCCGGGCAGGCCTTCCGCGCGCAGATCATGGATGAACTGTGCCGTGACATTGAAGATGCGAAAGGCGATGAGCTTGTCGGTATCCAGGCCCGAAACCTTCTCGCCCTTCATCTGCCGCGCGAAATCCAGCGTCACGTCGTGAACGGCCATCACGAATTGCATTTCATCGTCGATGCCGGTGAATCCGAGAGCGCTCATCGCCTGGGGGTAGTTGCGGTCGAGCGTGAAGTGAAAGATGCCGGCGCCTTCGCGGTTGTCGAGGAACCCTTCGCAATCGAATCGCCCCGCGTCACCGCTGATGCTGAATTGCACGTCGTGCTTGCCGGTCGCGGCGAGATCGACGCCCTTGAAAGCGCCCGTGGGCCAATCCGATTCATGCTGCGAGTTGCCATCATGGAGATGATGAATCAGGCCGAAACGGACGTGGCCGGGAGTTTCGGATTGCATGAGGGTCCAACTGCCCTTGAATTCATCCGCGGCGGGCACTGCGGTCGCAAACACCAGCGTCCACGCGCACAGCGCCAGGGTGATGAATGTCTTTCTCGTGTTCATGAGTTACTCCGCGCCCAACTAGAGGATGTCTGCGTTCTTCAGCTGGATCAGCTTGTCGATGGTCAGGTTCTTGAAGCCGCTGGCGTGCACTTTCGCGATGAACTCCGGGGTGATGTTCATGACCTTCGCGGCAATCGTGTCCGCCACGTCCAGCTTGTAGCCGGCGGCTTCGAGCGCCTGGTGGTATTCCGGTGTGACGCCCTGGACCTTCATGGAGATCAGCTCTTCATTGTCAGGAGCGAACCCGGCCGAGCGGATCTGGCGCACGTATTCGGGGGTGATGCCCTGAACCTTCATGGCGATGAATTGACCGGTGTCGGGATTGACGCCGAGATCGCGCATGCCCTTGACGTACTCGGCCGTCATGCCCTGGCTCTTCATCGCGATGAGCTCATCGGCGCCGGGCTTGAAGCCGAGCGCGCGGACCTCCTTGACGAACTCGGGCGTGACGCCCTGAACTCTCATGGAGACCAGCTGATTGACGTCCACGTTGACGCCTACGTCACGGAGCTCGCGAACGTACTCCGGTGTGACGCCCTGAACCTTGAGCGCGATCAGCTGATCGGCATCGAGGTTGTCGAAACCGACCGACTTCATCTCACGGATGAACGAGGTTTTGGGGGCGCGATTCTCCTCGCGCTCGACCCGCTCCTCACGCTCGGTCCGTTCCTCGCGGTCGATCTTTTCTTCGCGCTCGACCTTCTCTTCACGAGCGGGTCGGGCTTCACGGGCAGGCTTCGCTTCGCGTGCCGGCTTCGGCGCGCGCGCAGGCTTCGCCCTGGCGGCGGGCGCTGGCGCGGCGGCGGCTTCCGGTGCCGCGGCTGGCACATCGGATGCGAAAGCCGGCACCACCGGTGCCACTGGCGCGACCGGGGCGACCGGAGCGGGCGGCGACGGTGGCGGCGCGACTTCGGTGAGCGGCGGGGGTGGGGGCGAATCAACTTGTGCGGCCTGCGCCAGCGCGGGATTCGCGATGCCGATCGAAACGGCACCGGCGATCAGCGCGGTGGCCAACACCAGCGACGCGGTGAGCACTCCCGCAGTGCGCGATCCGGTGCTGTGCTGGCGCACACCGAGCAGACGCGCGACGCGCGCGGCCACCGGACTTCCGGTTGCGGCCATGGCGAAATCCGGCACGCCGCGCCAGGTGTCCATGGTGGCGAGCGCGCGGGCATAGCCCACGGTGCCTCCGCACGCGGCGATCGCGACGTCGTCACAACAATCCTCGCGATCCGCGCGGATGCGCTTGTTGAGCCACCACACCGCCGGATGAAAGAAGAACAGGCTTTCCGCGGCGACCTGAAAGAAGTTCACCGCGACATCGAAGCGCTTGATGTGGCCGAGCTCATGGGCAATGACGGCCTCGAGCTGCTCGACGCTGAGCCCGGTGAGCGCGCGTACCGGCAGCAGCACGATGGGGCGGAAGAAGCCGATGACCGCCGGCACGCCTAACAACCGGCACTCGCAGTAGCGGATGACGCGGTGAATGCCGAGGCGCTGCTGCAGGATGCGGAACCTCACGACCAGCGCCTCGGGAAGGGCGACGAGATTCCTGCGCCGCAGGTGCTCGAGCAGCAGCAGGCCGCAGGCGATGCGCAGCGCGAAACAGAACACACCGAACAACCATCCGCGCGCGATCCAGAGGAAGTCGGTGCCGGCCGGATCGACGCCCGAAGCAACCGGCGCTGACGGCTCGATGGTCCCGGCGAAGTAGCTAGTGGCTTCGGGCGCGATTACCGGTGCACCCGCCGCGGAAATCTCCGCACCAGCGGACGCGCCATCGATCAGCGTGAAGGTGACCGCGAACGAAACCAGCATCAACGCCAGGGCGCCGATGCCAACCAGATAGCGCGTTGCCGGCGTGCGAAACACGAACATGACCGCGGCGGCGAGCGCGGCGATGGCGGCGCCCTGCCACAGGAAATGAAGCAGGGACCACGCCAGGACTTGCATCAAGTGAGCGGAAGCCATCATGGGAGTTTCCTTTCATATTCGTCGAGCATGCGCCGCATCTCTTCGATTTCTTTCTTCGAACCGCGCCGGCCGGAGAGCGCGTGCTGCATGAGCTGGCTGGCGGAGCCGTGGAATACGCGCTTGAGCACGTCGGCCGCGAACTGCTGCTTGGTTTTCTCCGCCGGCTGCTGCGCGGAATAGACGTGCGCGCGCTGCTCTTCCGTGCGCGTGACCAGCCCCTTGGCCGTCATGATCTGCAGGAATTTGAGGGCGCTCGTGTAGCCCACGTCTTTCTCTTTGGCCAGCTCATCGTGAATCTCGCGGACCGTCGACGGACCGCGCGACCAGAGGATGTGAAGGATGGCCAGCTCGGAAGGAGTGGGCTGGAATTTCGGGTCCTGTTTCATGGACCGAAGGCTACTACGAAGGATTTCGTATTGTCAACGAAGCTCTTCGTAGATGGGTGCGACGCAGCGAAACTCAGTGCGGCGATCGTGACATCTCGTCGTAGTACTCATGGGCGCGATCGCTGAATGCAGCGGCGCCGTCCCCGCGTGTCAGTTCTTGCAGCGTGTCCGCCGGCGCGGCCAGCAGCTGCTCGCGGGTGAACGGCACGACATAACTATCCAGTGCCTCCTCGAAGCGCAGGGTGGACCAGGGCAGCGGATGGAACTTCTCTTTCACGCGCAGGAATCCGCCCAGCCCGACGATGGCGAACATGATCCGGTCGGAAGTCTTGTCGAGCACGATGTCTTCGATGTTGCCGATGAGCTTGCCGTCGTTGTTCCTGACGGGAGTGCCGATGACTTTGCGCGCGCGAATGGCGATGGTGTGGCCGGATGCGGTGGGCATGTCTTTCTCCAAAGCTTGCCTTCGGGGCAGACAGGCTATTCCCGTTGCCGCCATGGGGGCATCGGCGCATGGACTACAGAATTGTCAGCCTATGTCGCGCACGCCGCGCGAAGGCCCGGCTAGCCGTTATTCGGCCGAGTCGCGCAACAGCAGGCGCGCTTTCTCGAGGTCGCGTCGCACGGTGCGCGTAGTCACGCCGAGGCACTCGGCGATCTCGTCGTTCTCGAGCGCCGCGAAGTAACGCATTTCGACCACGCTGACCAGGCGCGCGTCCACCGTTGCGAGCTCGTTGAGGAACTCATGCAGGCGGATGATTTCGTCGGCCGGGCACTCGACCGAGTCGACGAGATTGGAGTTGAGTGTCACGTGCAGCTCATCGCCACCGCGCCGCTGCGCGTTGGCGTTGCGGATGAAATCCACGACCACCGAGCGCATGACCTGCGCGGCATAGCCGAGAAAATGCTTGCGATTCTCGACCGCGAGCTTGCCGCCCTTGACCAGCCGCAGATATGACTCGTGCACCAGCGAGGTGGTGTCGAGCACGTTGAGGTTGTACATGTTGCGCACTCGCTGGTGCGCGAGCGCGTGCAGCTCGGGATACAGAATGGAATACAGCTGCCCGATGGCGACGCGGTCTCCCTGGCCCGCCGCCGCCAGCATGTCCGTGACACCGCTTGTGCTCTCACCTGTCATCGGCCGCGAGTATCCCTCATCGCCACCGCGGCGACACACGAAAAACGCCGCCGATTGTCCAATCGGGCGCCGCCATTACGTATCCATCTATGAGACGGGCGTGGGCGCGATTTGCGCGCGCGTCTGCGACATATCAACGCCGGAGTCCGCCATGAGAAGCATCCCCCTGTTGCAGCCAGCCGCCATTGTCGTTGCGGGAATGGCCGTGGCTGGATTGGCCATCAGCAGCGCGGCGAACGCCGGCCCGACCGGGGGCGCAGTGAAGGCGGGTACCGCGAGCATCGCGCAGTCCGGCACCAGCACCACGATTACGCAAACATCCAATCGCGCGGTCATCGACTGGCGCTCGTTCAGCACCGCGCCGGCGGAATCGGTGACCTTCGTGCAGCCGGGGGCGCAGTCGGCGGTGCTCAACCGGGTGACCGGAACACAGGCTTCGACGCTCGCCGGTTCGCTGCGCGCGAACGGCCAGGTCTATCTAGTGAATCCCAACGGCGTCTTCATTTCGGCCGGCGCCACGATCAATGCAGGCTCGTTGTTCGCGACCACGGCCAACATCGCGACCGCGGATTTCATGGCCGACCCCGTCGACGGCCGCTACCGTTTCGATCAGCTCACTACCCGCGCGGGCTCGGCCTCGATCGTCAACGCCGGCACGATCACGGTCGCCGATGGCGGCCTGGTGGCGCTGGTCGCACCCGGAGTCAAGAATACCGGCACGATTACCGCGCGGCTCGGGACCATCGAGCTCGCCTCGGCCACGCACTTCACGCTCGATCTGGCGGGCGATGACCTGGTGCGGCTGGCACTCAACGATTCGGTCGCGGCGTCGTTGCAAGATGCCAACGGCGCGCCGCTCTCCGCGCAGGTGACGGCCGGCGGCCAGCTCACTGCCGACGGTGGTCGCGTGGTTCTGTTGTCGGTGCCGGCAGCGGCGGGCCTCGTCAACGACGCCATCAATCTCTCCGGCGTCGTTCGTGCCCGCAGCATCGCGGCGAACCAGCGGGGTTCCATCGATCTGCTGGGGAGTGGATCGATCACGATCAGCGGCACTGCCGACGTCTCCTCGGCCGTAGCCGGTGTCGCCGGCGGCGAGATCGAAGTCATCGGTGGCAACGTCCATCTGACTAACACCGCGCTCGCCAACGCCTCGGGCGTGGGCGGTGGCGGACGCGTCATCCTCGGCGGCAGTTACGCAAGTGGCACTGCAAATACTGAGACTCAACGCATCGCCGTGGACGCTGGTTCGCAGGCGCTGGCGTGCGGTACGGCGACCTGCGCGGCCGATGGCAGCGGCGGCACCGGCGCCGGTGGCGTGGTGCGCGCGTATTCGGCGGCAGGCACCACGGTCGCGGGCCGTCTCAGTGTCAACGCCAGTTCGCTGGCGCAGGCCGGCACCATCGAGACGATCTCCAACAACGGCCTCACGCAGCTCGCGGCGAGCGCGAATCTCCAGGCGAGAAGTGGCGAAGGCCAGACTCCGGGCTTCATTGCCGCGATCGGCAACACGCTCGACGTGAACGCGGCCGTGTCCATCGACTTGCGCGATACCGCGAACCAGATTCCGATCGATGTGACCCGCGCTATCTACGATGCAGATCCGGCGCTGGGCACGCGCAACTACGTCAGGAATAAAGACGGTGATGGCAATCATCGCCAGACCGACTTCCCGCTGCTGTTTCATGCTTACGCCGCCGAGGTCAACGAGGGAGACCACACCTACGACGCGGACCTGCCACCGATCGGCGGTCCGGGGTCGAACATCTTCGCGAGCGAAAAGGAACATCCCGTCGGCACGCTTCGCCCCACGGGCGGCGCGCCGTCGAGCCTGGTCGCGGGCAGCGCCGATGCGCTGGGCGCGATTCCCATCACGCTGAGTGCGCAGCCGCTCGACAGCGGCGCGGTGAACAACCTCGTCACGCAGTCGACCACCGACGTGGTGCTGGCGAGCGCCAGCGATCACGCCAACGGTCAATCGAGCCGCGGCGTGAATGACATCGGCACCATGACTCTGTGGGTGGGCGGACCGGGCGTCGGACAGCTCGCGGACCTGGGACGTTCGTCTTCGGCAGGCGGCGCCAGTGTCGACGTCTTCAACGCCAACTTTCATGTGCTGGCGCCGCGCGGCGGCGTGGGCGACACGCAGATCGCCGACTATCTATGCCGCTCGCCGTATAGCCGCGACGCCTGCAAATAGCGTCAGTCCTTGCGGAACGTCTCGCGCAGGATGTCCTGGTACTGGTGGATGAGCTCGACCAGCAGCTTCTGGCGCATCGCCACCGCCAGCTCATCGTGCGCGCCGATGGCGCGCGCGGCGTCGGCCAGGGCTTCCACGCGCTCATGAGAATTGCGTGGGCCGCCATCGAGTAATCCGGCGGCCACCGCCAGCGTCTTGCGCTGCGACAGCATCGACTCCTTGAAAGCCGCCAGGTCGAGCAGCGCGGCGCGAATGAGTTTCGCCACCGCCAGCAGGTCGTCGGCCTCGTCACGCAATTGCGTGAGCAGCATGCGCGTGAGCTGCGGCTTCAGCGCGGCGTGAGCGGGCGGCAGCTGTTCGAGCCAGCGGCGCCGGTCTTCGCGGGGGCGATCCAGCCCCTCATCGAGAAGTTTGGACAAAAGAAAATAGTCGCGTTCATCTCGCTTCATATCTTCAGTGATACGCATTGCGGGGCGTCGTCCGGACAATGCCGGGCGATGTCCATCCGGCCCCTTCGATTTCGTATTCACTCTTAGACAAGACAGCTCGGGGACGCACACATGCAGAACTCAAAGGTTTTATTCATCGCGCTGGCTCTCGCGACCGCGGCAACCGTGCATGCGCAAGGCACCGACCCCAACGCCAATTATCCTCAGTATCCACAGCCCGCCGCTTACCCTCCGGCGAACGGCATGGTGTCGGCGCCGAGCCCCAAACAAACCATGCGCAGTCAGTTCGCCGCGAGCCTGCTGCAGGTGGCGCAGGCCACCGGTTCCGGCGCGATGGTGGTGGTGGCCGATGGACTGACCGGCGCGTTGCGCGACTGGTTCGATCGCCGCCGCATGAAGCAGGCGATGCCACCGACGCAGGGATACGCGCAACCTCAGGGATACACGCAACCTCAGGGTTATGCGCCGCCGCAGCCGCAGAATGTCGGTGGATATCCAGTGCCCACGTCCCTGCCGCCGGCCTACGACCCGAACGCGCTTCCCAACGGCGTCCCGTTTCCCGGCGCGGACGGATCCATGGGCGGCAGTCCGCAGGTGACACAGCCGTCGCCGTATTCACCGGATCCGAACATGGGGCAGGGCACCGGCGACCCGGGCGGTGGCGGGCAGACTAACAAGTCGCAGATGTACGCCGGCATCGCTTTCGAGATCCACCTGGTGAGCGCGAATGGCGCCACCACCGCGGTGGATCCGGCGACCTACTCGTTTCGCACCGGCGATCAGTTCCGCGTGTACTACCGTCCGGCACTGCCGGGCCGCGTCGACGTGTTCAACGTGAACGCCGCCGGCCAGAACGCGCAGATCGACAACATCAATGTGGCGGCCGGCGAGCTCGCGTCCCTGGGCCCGTATGAGTTCACCAACCTGACCGGCGAGGAAACCCTGATCCTGCGCCTGTCGCCCTGCGTGACGGAGACGATGATGTCCGTCACGCGTGACATCGTGAAATCACAGGACACCTCGAGCCCGGCCATGGGTCCGCAGATCGCTTCCTGCAACGACGTGATCACGCGCGGCATCAAGCCGCGAAAGACGCGCGACATCAAGAAGGTTTCGATGGAGGGCGGCACCAGTTTCGCGCTCGACCCCATCAGCGCCAATGAAATGAGCTCGGGCCAGTTCGCGCCGCGCCAGGTCACCATCACCTTGCACCACCTCTAGCCCTGCAAACCGGAAATCGCCATGAAGTCATCCAACACACACCGGTTCGCCACGCTGCTGCTCACGCTAACTACCGGCGCGGCCTGGGCGCAGGTCACCATTCCATCGGGCGTCGAACCGGGGCAGATTCAGCGCAGCCTCGAACGCATGCGCGTCCCGCAGCACGATTCCCTGCGCGTGGCGCCGCCGACTCCCCAACAGGTCGCGCCCGACGATGCGAGCCAGCTCAAGTTCGTGCTGCGCTCGGTCACCATTGAAGGCGCGACTGTCTACAAGCCGGGCGAGCTCGACGCGACCTACAAGAACCTGATTGGCACTGAAATCGATGTCGGCCGCCTGTTCGCGCTGGCGAACCAGCTCACCGCACGCTACCGCAATGACGGCTACGTGCTGTCGCAGGTGCTGGTGCCGGCGCAGGGCGTCGTCGACGGGAAAGTGAAACTGCTCGCGGTCGAAGGATTCATCGCGCAGGTTCAGTACCGCGGCAAGGTTCCGGCGGACGATGCGCTGCTGGCGGCGTACTCGGCGCGGTTGCGCGCGGCGCGCCCGCTCACCGCGCATGTGCTCGAACGCGGCCTGCTGCTCATGAACGACCTCGGCCACGTGGCGGCTCGCGGCACGCTGGTGCCATCCGCGGACCAGACCGGCGCCGCGGATCTCATCGTCGACTTCGCGCGCGACGACGTGACGCTCGCGGTGGCGGCTAACAACCGTAACAGCCGCGCGCTCGGCAGCGAACGCATGACGCTCGACTTCGATGTCTATGGGCTCATGGGCCACTGGGATCATCTTTCTTTCAAGGGTGGCTCGAGTCTCAGCAATCGCCTGAGCTACGCCGGCGTCGGGTTTGGCACGCCGCTGGGCCACGACGGAATGTATTGGAACATCGGCGCCACCGGCGCGCGGTCCAAGCCGGGCAAGGCCGAGAACATCACCACCGCAGATCTGGAAGCGGAATCGCTGGCCGGCAGTCTGCAGATCGGCCTGCCGGTGTATCGCTCGCGGGCGGTGAACCTCAATCTGCGCGCTTCGCTCACCACCTTCGATGGCCACAGCGAGTTCTCGAGCCTGCCATTGTCCGAGGACCGGATCCGCGCGGCCCGCATCGGCGCCGAGTTCGACTGGGCCGACGGCGCCCGCGGCGTGACGACGCTCGACGTCGAATATTCCCAGGGCCTCGACTCACTCGGCGCGCGCCTGGTCGGCGCGCCCGACAATCCGCTGTCGCGCGAAAGCGGCCGCGCCGATTTCAGCAAGGTGACGTTGTACGCCGCGCGGCTGCAGTCCCTCGGCGGACACTGGTCCGCGCTGCTCGCCGCTTCGGCGCAGCACGCCTTCGATACGTTGCTGGCGCCGGAGTTGTTTGCCGTCGGCGGTGACGACTTCGGGCGCGGCTATGACCCTTCAGAGTTGGCGGGGGATTCCGGCGAGGCGGCGAAGTTCGAGTTGCGCTACGCAGGCGCACTGCCGGCGCTGCGCCTCACGGCCTACACGGTCTATGGCTTCTATGACTGGGGCCAGGTGCGACGCCTCGACCCCATCAACGAACTGGCGCGCGAGCACGCAACTTCGGCGGGCGCCGGCCTGCGCTTCTCGGGTGAGGGCGGCGCATGGCAGGGCTTCGTCGAGTTCGCGGCGCCGCTCGATCACGATGTGGCGGCGGAAGGTAATCGCGACGCACGGGTCTTTCTCGGGTTGCTGGTCAGCTTGTGATCCGCCTGGCATTCGCGCTGCTCGGTGTGGTCGCACTGAGTGGCGCGAACGCCGAGCCTTTGCCCACCACGCCCATACTGCATATCGACACGGGCCGACACGGCGCCTTCATCCACGCGCTGGTGCTCGACGAAAACTCCGGCCGCTTCTATTCGGCCTCCGAAGACAAGACCGTGCGTGCCTGGCGCATCGCCGATGGCCGGCCGCTCGACACCTTTCGCCTGCCCGCCGGTGAGCGGGCCGAGGGCCAGGCCTATGCGCTCGCGCTGTCTCCCGATGGCGGCACGCTCGCGGTGGGCGGCTGGACCTGCTGGGATGCCGAAGGCACCGCCTGCGTCTACCTGCTCGACGCGCAGACCGGCGAGGTCCGTAAACGCATCCGAGGTCTTTCGGATGTCATTGCCACCATCAAGTACTCGCCCGACGGCCGGCACCTCGCCGTGGGGCTCATGGCGCAGGGCCTGCGCGTGTTTCGCGCCAGCGATGGCGCGCAGGAAGCCGAGGATCGCGCCTATCGCGACAAGCTGCTGGAGCTCGACTTCAGCCCGGCGCCCGGAAAGAGCGCATTGGTCGCGACCAGCCTCGATGGCTACGTTCGCCTCTACGATCCGTCATTCAAGTTGCTAGGCCGCATCGACGCCGACCTCGCCGGCAAACAGCCCTTCGGCGTGCGCTATTCGCCGGACGGCCGCTACGTCGCGCTCGGGTTCAACGACCTGGCCAAGGCGAACGTGCTGCGTGCCACGGATCTCGCGGTGGTGAAGACGCTGGAGGTGCGCTCCGAGGACGCGCCCGCGAATCTGACGCGGGTCGCCTGGTCGCCGGATTCGAGCGTCGTGTATGTGGCCGGCGAGCCGAAGGCCGGACGCAACACCAACCTCATCCGCTGGTCGTTCCTGAAAGACGAAGCACCACGCCAATTCATGGCGAGTCGCGGGCGTATCGGCGATCTCGCGATCACGCGCGCCGGCGACATCCTGTTCGCCGCCGATGACCCGGTCATCGGGATGCTGAGCGACGAAGGGGCGCGCAAGTACATCCTGCTGTCGGGAGTGCCGGATTACCGGGCCGCCACCGAGTCGTTGCGGGTGGCCGCCGATGCCTCGGCGGTCGAGATCGCCATCGCGCCCGTCGCCGGCGCGCTGCGTCGCTTTTCGATTGCGCGCGGCGCGCTCACCCGCGTGACGGCATCGTCACCCGACCTGCACGCGGCGGTAGTTAGAGCGCCGGCTCTCAGGGTGAGCCGCTGGAACGAGGCCGGTGGACCGCTGGTCAACGGCCAGAAGCCCGCGCTCGAACCCTATGAGACCGCGCGCGCGTACGCGCTGGCGCCGAAGCACGGCACCGTGCTGCTCGGCTCCGAATGGGCGCTGCGCCGGCTGGACAAACACGGCGCGACGCAGTGGCTGGTGCGAACGGCGACCGCGGTGCGCGCGGTGAACGTATCGGGCGACGAACGTTTCGCGGTCGTGGTGCTCGCCGATGGCACCATCGCCTGGCATCGACTCAGCGACGGCGCGGTGGTGCTGTCGCTGTTCATCCACGCCGATGGCGAGAGCTGGCTGGCGTGGACTCCCGATGGAACCTATGCCTCGTCCACCTATGGCGACACCTTCGCCGGCTGGCAGCTCAATCGCGGCCTCGACACGGCGCCGGACTTCTTTCGCGCGGTGCAGTTCGAGCGGGTGCTGTATCGGCCCGAGGTCATCGCCACGGCGCTCGACAGCGTCGCCGCCGACGTACCTGCCACGCCGGCGGATCAGCCACTGCTCGATTTCGCGCCGCCGCGCATCCGCGTGAGTGTCCTGCCGTCCGCGACGCGCTCGCTCGGCATGCGCCGCGTGCGGGTCAGCGCGGAAAGCCTGGGATTGCCGATGCGCGACGTGGTGGCCTACGTCAACGACATCCCGGTCACGACGTTCGCGGATCGCACGCTGCGCGCCGCCGAGAAAACCCGCTTCGTGCGCGAGTTCGAAGTGCCCATCGCCGCGCGCGACAACGACATCCGCGTCGAGGTGTTCAACGGCAGCTCGCTCGGCACGGCGGAGAAATACGTCGAGGCGACGCCGCGCGAGACCCCGGTCGGCGAGCTGTACGTGCTGGCGGTGGGAGCTAACAAGTTTCCCCACCTCGACGCCGGGTTGGAGCTGTCCTATGGCGCCCGCGATGCCGAGGAGTTCGCCGCGGCCTGGCGCGCCATGCCACCCGACCGCTTCAGCAAGCTGCACGTGCAGACGCTCGATGACGATGGGCGTCTGCCGCTACGCGCCAGCATCCTGAGCGCGCTCAAATCACTGTCGGCTGCGCGCGCCGAGGACACCGTCGTGGTGTTCCTCGCATCGCATGGTGTCAGCGACGCCGCCGGCAATTACTTCTTCATTCCGCGCGACGCGGCCCGGACCGACGTCGACGCCATCATCAATGGCAGGACCGTGGCGCAGGATGCATCGTTGTTAGGCTGGCAGGATGTGTTCGATGCTTTGCGCAACGTGGCGGGGCGCCGGCTGTTGATCGTCGACACCTGCCAGGCGCGGCAGATCTCCGGGCACTTCCAGGACTATTCGCTGGTGAAGCGCTCGGCCTCGTCGCGCATCGCGTTCGTGCTGGCGGCGCAAGGCAACGAGGAGTCGCAGGAGTACGAGCCGGGCAAGCATGGCCTGTTCACCTATGCGTTGCTCGAGGGCCTGAAGGGCAAGGAGTCGAGTGTCGATGTGGATATCGACCGCGACGGCAACGTCACGGTCGAAGAGTGGTTCCGCGTGGCAGCGCAGCTCGTGAACCAGCTGCGCGACCGGCGTATCGGCCCGCAGACCCCGCAGCTCATAGCGCCGGCGTCGCTTCGGGCCATGCGCCTGCTCGGCAAATAGCGGCCTTTGTCCACGGCGCCCCCGATTTTGCGTATCCCTTGATGAGGCGCTTCCGCGCCGTAAGGGAATTCAGATGAAAAACGCTCGCGCCGCTCTCGCCATCCTGCTGACCACGCTCGCCGCCACCGCGGCCGCGCAAACCGCCACGAGAGCACAGCAGGTGCGGCCGGTTCCGCAGATCCGGCCCACGGCTCCCGCGACGCGAACGTCCACGGCTGCGCTGCAGACCACGCCGTACAGCACGGTCAGCCAACAAGTCATTCCCGCCAACCTGTTCCGGATGGAGGATCGCGCCATAATCATTGTCGGCGGCAAGCAGGTTGTGGCTGGCGATGTGAAGCGCCAGCTGGCCGCCGAGCTTCGGCAAACCGCGGGTCCCGTAACCACCATGCGCACTGCTTCGCGACTGGCCGGCCAGCCGGTGCGCGGAGGAAGTTTCGGCGGAGGGTTTGGACCACTCGGGCCGCTCATCAAGCCAGGGGAAGGGGGTTCTCACAAGGCACCGCCGCCCAAGGCGATCCGGCCGCCGAGCGACCGCATCGATGCGCGCGCCGACTCGCCGAGTGCCGCGGCCATCGGCCTCGGCCGTGAGTCGGCGATCGCCGCCAAGCCCGCGCTCTCGTACACCGAGATGAAGAACTACTGCAAGACGCACCCGATCGAGATCTCGCGCGTGCGCGGCACCGTGACGCCCAACGGACGCTTCACGATCGAAGGCAATTGCTTCGGCGATACGACCGGCGCGGTCCTGGTGATCGGCCAGTTCGCCGGCGGCAACATGAAATTCGTGTTCGAGAGCTGGAACGACGTGGAGATCCGCGCCTTCGTTCCCGCCGTCTCCGGCGTGCCCGACCACGTGATGTCACTGACCGTGGAGCGGTCCGACAAAGCGCGGTCGCCCGCGTGGCAGACGCGTTTCGTCGCCACGCGCGAGATCGTGCCGGTGCCGGCAAACTACTGGACGCCGAGCGCGGATTTCCTGAAGACCGACGTCGACCAGGGCGGCGGCAATCTCTTCACCGGGTTCGTCGTGTTCGGCTCGGGACCCGCGGAGGCACGCACGGCGCCGTTCTCGCTGCACGTCAACCCGGCCTGCGGGCTGGAGAGCGCCGGCGCGGTCGTGCGCACCGGGCAGGTCCTGGCATTCAACGGCTGGGAAGACGGTCCGCCGTACCTGGCCAACATGAATGTCGCCTGGACCCCGCACTGCGTCGTCCATACGAACAACTACATCGTCGCGAGCGACTCCGAGCGTATCTGCAGCGTGGACTTCACGCTGTCGGCGCAGGCCAGCTGCCCGGTCGGCGTGGCGCCGTAGGCGGAAAATTCATGAACGCAAACATTCGCCGCAGCTTCGCTTTCATCGCGCTGTTCCTCGCGCTGCTCACCGGCACGGCCAGGGCCGCGGCGCCGTACGCGCAGGTTCGGGTGTTCGCGCCCGGTGGCATCGCCATCGACTGGGAACACCCGAACGACGGCGCGTCTTCGATCACGCTCGAGCGCGAGAGTCCGGCCAACACCTGGACGTTCGTCGCGCTGGTGAACAGCTTCAACGATCTCGGACTGAACGCCAGCACGACCTATCGCTATCGCGTGTGCGCTATCTACTCGGGCAATCCCGACTGCACGCCATGGATGGCCGCGACGACGATGGATGGCTCGGCAGGCACGATGATCGTGCCGGGCGCGCCGGTGTTCACCAGCTCTTCGTCCACGGTAGACAGCATCACGGTGAACTGGAATTCCGCGCCGGGCTTCAGCTTCCACCAGGTCCGCTGGGCCGAAGACGGCCATCAGGATGGCCAACAGAGAGTTTCCGGACGGACTTTGACGGTCGGTGGGCTGCACCCCGGCAACTACCACTTCATCGTTCAAGGCTGCAACACCACGCTGGCTGGCTCGAGCTGCAGCAACTATTCGCTGCCTGTCTGGGTGTCGACGCGGATGCCGATGCCGCCGCCGCCACCACCGCCGCCGGTCGTCATCCTGTCGAAGGGCGTGATCTACGGCGTGACGCTCAACGACGACCTGATGTGGTACCGCCACGACGGGCGCAACGATGGAAGTGCTGCCTGGGCTACGCCCGAAGCCAAGCAAGTCGGTCGCGGCTGGGACTTCAAGCAGCTGTTCGCGAGCTCGGGCTATCTATACGGCATCAAGAACACCGGTGAGCTGATGTGGTACCACCACCTCGGACGCGAAGACGGCAGCTTCCGCTGGGAGGAAGGCAAACAAGTCGGTACCGGCTGGAGTGCGTTGAAGAATGTGTTCTCCGGCGGCGGCGACATCATCTATGGAGTCGAGCCCGAGACCGGAGGACCGTCGGCTGTCTACGGGAAACCGTACACGCCGGTTCGCGCCGGACGCCTTCTCTGGTATCGCCATGTCGGACAGAAAGACGGCAGCTTCCATTGGGAAGGGCCCAAAGTGGTCGGCACCGGATGGTCGGCCATGAAGACGGTGTTCTACGGTGGCGACGGAATCGTCTACGCCATCCAGGAAAACGGTGATCTCATGTGGGGTCGCCATCTCGGCCGCGGCGACGGCACCTTCCGCTGGGACGGCTTGAAGAAAATCGGCCAGGGTTGGGGCGGATTCATCAAGGTGTTCTCCGGTGGTGACGGCGTGATCTACGCCGTGCAGGACAACGGCGATCTCATGTGGTACCGGCACAATGGCCATCTCGACGGCACCGATCGCTGGGCATTCCCCGAGGGCAAGCGCGTCGCCACCGGCTGGTACAAGTTCAACCTCAAACAAATATTCACCGATTGATTCACGCGTAAGATCGGCGCCGCCATGAAACGCGACCCCGCTGAACTTGCCATGTTGTCGAAGTTGCTCGACGACGCGCTGGAGCTCGTGCCCGAAGAGCGCGAGACCTGGATCGAAGGCCTCCCGGAGGGCTTCGAGAACCTGAAGCCGACGCTGCGCAAGTTGTTGTTAGGCGCGGCGGCGCAGGAAACCGCCGACGTGCTGCGCATCGGCCGCCACGTGCAGGCCGCCGTTGCCGGTGCCGCCACGCTCGCGGCGCCGCCCGTAAACGCGGGCTCGGCGGTCGGTCCCTATGAATTGATTCGCGAGCTCGGTCGCGGCGGCATGGGCACGGTGTGGCTCGCGCGCCGCACCGAAGGGCTCATGAACCGGCTCGTGGCACTCAAACTACCGCACGCCGGCTTCTTCAATGCGGAGCTGGTCGAGCGCATCGCGCGCGAGCGCGACATCCTCGAGAGCCTGACGCATCCGAACATCGCGCGGCTTTACGACGCCGGCGTTACGGCCGCGGGCCAGCCATATCTCGCGCTCGAATACGTCGAAGGCGTGCCGCTCACGGACTATTGCGATCGGCACGCGCTGAAGGTACGCGACCGCATCGGGTTGTTCGCGCAGGTGCTGCAGGCGATTCAATACGCGCACGCCAACCTGGTGATCCATCGCGACATCAAACCCGCCAACATCCTGGTGACGGGCAAAGGCGTGGCGGTGGTGCTCGACTTCGGCATCGCCAAGCTGCTCACCGAAGGCGCGAGCGCGGAAACCGCGCTCACGCAGTTCGGCGGCCGGGTGTTGACGCCGGACTACGCCTCACCCGAGCAGATTTCCGGCAAAGCCATCAACACGGCTTCGGATGTGTACTCGCTCGGCGTGCTGTTCTCGGAGCTTCTCTGCGGCTCGCGGCCTTACTACCTCAAGCGGGATTCGCGCGGCGCGCTCGAAGACGCCATCGTCGAAGCCGAGGCGCTGGCACCGAGCCGCAACGTCAAACCAGAAGCCGCGACGTCGCGCGGCACTTCGGCGACAGCGCTCGCCCGCGAGCTGCGCGGCGATCTCGACAACATCGTGCTCAAGGCGCTGCGCAAAGACCCGCAAGAGCGCTACGCGAGCGTCGAGCAATTCGCGCAGGACATCGTCCGGTACACCAGCGGCCAGGCGGTGCTGGCGCATCCCGGCAGCACGCGCTACCGCGCCGGAAAGTTTCTGCGCCGTCACAAGCTTGCGGTGGCCGCGGGGTCGGCCGTGGTGGTCGCGCTGAGCTTGGGCGCCGCGGTCGCACTGTGGCAGGCGCATGAAGCGCGACTCGAAGCCGATCGCGCCGAACAGGTCAAGAATTTCGCGCTGTCACTCATCGAGAGCGCCGACACCGAGCACGGCGCCGGCGTGGAAACGACCGCCGTCGATCTGCTGCAGCAGGCTCGCGCACGGGTCGAAGCCGAGCTCGGCGACCGGCCCGCGATCGCGGCCGAGCTCATGAGCGCCATCGGCTATGGATTGTTAGGGCAGGGCCGCCCGGAAGATGCCGCGGCGCTGCTCGAGAAATCGATCGCCCTGTCTATTCAGGTCAATGGCCGGGACGACTTGCGCACCGTGGCGACCCAGGTGATGTATGGCGAGGCGTTGAGCGATCTCGGCAAGACCGCTGAAGCCATCGCGATCCTCAAACCCGCCATCGCCAAGGCGCATGAGCTGCATGCGTTCGAGGATGAGGCCGATGGCTGGCGCTGGCTCAGCATGGCGCAGGTGGCCGACGGCAATTTCGACGACGCCATCGCGTCGGCGAAGACGGCGGTGGCCCGGCTCGGGCCGGCGCCTGTCGGCCGGCGTGCCCTGCTCAGCGCCGCGCTGGTGCAATTGTCGCTCGCCAACACGCTCAACAGCGATCGCAGGCCCGGCGTGGTGGCGGCGGCGCGCGAGTCCTTGCGTTTCGCGGACCTCCTCGACGCGAAGGGTAACCCGCCGCACAAATCGCAGGCGCGCGTGGTGTTAGGCCAGGGATTGATACGCGAAGGCGATGTCGCGCAGGGCATGCGCGAGCTGGAGCGTGCCTACGCCGACAGTCTCAAGCTGCTCGGCGCGGACCATCCGCTGACCGTGGAGATCGCGAACTTTCTCGGCAGCGGACGTCTGGAGTCCGGCGACGTGCGCGGCGCGGTCGAGATGTACAAACTCTGTCTCGACTCCGCGCTCAAACATCCCGCGGCGTTGAATTCGATGGCGTTCGGTTACATTCACCTGACGCTGGCCGCCGCACTGGTCGCGGCGCGCGAACGCGAAGAATCCTTGCCGCACTACCTCGAGGCCGAACGCAATTTCACCGACGCCGCCGGCGCCGACGTGGCACTGACGCTGGGCGCGTACTCGGCTCATGCGTATGCGTTGGTGGGCCTGGGGCGCCTCGCCGAGGCGGAAAAGATTTTCGCGGCCCTGCAGTCCAAGTCGTTGACGGGAACCACCAAGGCGACTTTCGAGAGTCGCATCGCGGTGTTGCGCAGTTTGCAGGGCCGGCACGATGAGGCGGTGAAGCTCGCCCGCTCCGGCGTGGAAGGCCTGAGCAAGCTGCCGTCGAAGACGCTGCGTGCGCAGAGCCTCGCAAGGCTGGGCAGCGTGTTGTCAGCCGCGGGTCGCGCGAAGGAAGCCGTGGCGCCACTCGAACAGGCGATTGCGCTGTTCAAGGAAACTCAGCTTCAGGAAACTCCGGAACGCGCCGAGACGGTTGCGTTGCTCGATCGCGCCAGGGCCGCCCGCTAAGCAAGCAGCGCGCGACGCGCGATGTCCAAGGCGCCTCGCGCTTTGCGTATCCCTTGTAAGAGAGCTCGTTCTCGAGGGGAGACGTCTTGAAATTCATCATCTGCGCGGTCCTCATTTATGCCGCGGCCTTCGCGGGCCCGGCTTCCGCGGACGACGACTACCTCGCGTCGATCGGCGGCGCCGGCGGCGGGGTATTTGCCACGCGCTGCCCGATGGGCTCGTTGCTGCACGGTTTCGAAATACGCGGGGCCGACGACGTGGATGCGATCCGCCTGGTCTGCGTGAACGCGCAGGGACCGGTACGGTTCAGCGCCGCGCCCGCGGATCCCACCTGGCACGGCGGCGATGGCGGCGCGTACCACAGGGTTGTTTGTACGGACCAGTTTCCCATCGTCTTCGGTCTCGACGTCGGCGCCGAAGGTGTCGACACGATCATCGTCAACGATTTCCGCTTGCATTGCGGCTGGGCCGCCACCACGCAGCCCGCCGGGCTGCCCACCAACGGTTTGCCGGGCTTTGATGGTCCTAGCTACATGCCCGAGATGACGCGCTACGGACTTGGTTTCGGCAGTTCCGGACGTCGCGCCAGCGGAACCAGCGGGGAACAGACCTGCCCGCCCGGCCGCGTGGCAGTCGGACTGCGAGGACGCTCCGGCATCTGGCTGGACGGCATGGGCCTCATCTGCGGCGAGCCGACTACCTACTCGACTCTCGGGCGGGTGAACACCGGCTCCGCGCCCGCAGGCCCGCCCATGTCGCTGTGCGAGCGCGCGCGTGACGCGCTGGCGAGAAACTCGCCGGCGGCGCCGAACCTGGTCGAGCAATGCCGCAAGAGCCAGCCGGGCGTGAAGTCACTCGGGCGCGTGGGCCACGAAGTTGGCTCGGCGCGCGACTCGACCGCACTTGAACAAGCGCCGGTGTCGGGGGCATCGACGATACCGGCGGCAACCACTGCTGCGACTCCGCGTGCGGCGCTCGCCGTGGACCCGCCGATCTGCGCCGCGGCACGCAATGCGCGCGCCCGCAACTCACCCGCCGCCCCCAATCTCGAAGCGCAATGCCGCGCCGCCGGCGGGACGCCGTGATGAGCCCCTTTGCCATTTCGATGTCTTCCGGAACCTAGCTACCTCCCCGCATCTTTACAAAACTTTACACAGCCGCGATTCGCGCGCAACGCTGCGCCGACAACATGCACCCGTCACCAACAAACGGAGTGCTTCCATGACCCCTACCAATCCAAAACGTCGCCACATCACGGTGCTGGCCATCGCGGCCTCGCTCGTGGCGATCCTCGGCGGCGCGCTCGTTTTCGCGCACGCGGGTGAACATCACGGACCGGCGATGGCCGGACAGTCGGCCGAGGATCATCTCGAGCACGTGCAGATGATGCTCACCAGGATCGGCGCTTCCGAGGCGCAGAAGACGCAGATCGAAGCCATTCTGAAGCCGGCGCTCGACGACATGAAGGCGACGCACGACGCTCACTTCGCTGCGTTCAAGCAGTTCCACGAGGCGATCTCCGCGCCGAGCATCGATCGCGCGCGGCTCGAGTCGCTGCGCGTGGAGCAGGTGAAACTCCTGGACGAAGCCTCGAAGCGCCTGGTCGTCGCCATCAGCGACGCGGCGGAAGTGTTGAGTCCCGATCAGCGTGCCGCGCTCGCCAAGGAGATCGAAAACCATCACCGTGGCTAGGAGCCTGGTCGCTGGCCCTGCTAGCTGGCAAGTCGTCGCCGGGCGCAATATGCGGCTCCCATTCCTGCGCGGCTACTCATGACAGCCATTCGCGTCCTGCTGGTCGAAGATGATTCCCGCCTCGCCGCGATGGTCGCCGACTATCTGGGCGAGGCGGGCTATCGGGTCGTGGTGGCGCCGACCGGCGCCGCGGCCAAGCAGGCCATCGGTACCGATGGTTTCGACGCCGTCATCCTCGACCTGATGCTTCCGGACGCGGATGGCCTCGACCTGTGCCGCGCCATCCGCGCCAAGTCCGACATCGCCATGCTCATGCTGACCGCGCGCGGCGACCCGCTCGACCGCGTCGTCGGCCTCGAGCTCGGCGCCGACGACTATCTACCCAAACCCTTCGAGCCACGCGAGCTGCTGGCCCGGCTGCGCGCGATCCTGCGCCGGCGCCACGCCGCGGGATCCTCCGACGTGTTGCGCTTCGGGCGGCTGGAGATCGACAAGGGCGCGCGCGAGGTGCGTCTCGACGGACAACGCAAGTCGATGACCGCGCATCAGTTCGCGCTGCTGCTGTCGCTGGCTGAGCGCGCCGGGCGAGTGCTGTCGCGCGAGGCGCTCATGGATCTCACCAAGGGCGCGGCGCTCGAGGACTTCGACCGCTCGATCGACGTGCACATCTCGCGGCTGCGCGCCGCCATAGAGGACGACCCCAGGCGCCCGCGCCGGATCCTCACGCTGCGCGGTGCCGGCTACGTCTTCGCCAAGGAGCAGGATAGATAGATGCGCAGGCTGCATCTCAAGTTCTACCTGGCCATCGTCGGCACGCTGATGCTGTTCCTCCTCTGCGGGGTGATGATCTGGCACCATCTCTCGCCGCCGCAGGCGGCAATAGCCGGCATCGAAAGCGCCACGGGTCTCGCCGCATGGATGGTGGACCGGGCGGCCACGGTCGAACGCGAACGCGAAGTCATCGACTCTCTCGCCGGGCAACTGCACGCCGACGTCGCGCTGTACGACGCCGCGGGCGCCAGCGTGCACACGAGCGGAAAGGCCTATCCGCTGACTCGCGAACAGATCGCCGAAGGAGGCTGGCATATCACCCAGAGTGGGCCGACGTATAACTACTGGCTTGCGAACGACCGGCACCTGATCGTGCACCCGCGGAGTGGCTTCGTGCTGTACGGCCTGCACACGGGGCTGCTGCTCACCACCGCCGCGATCATTCTCGCGATGCTCACCTATCCGATTTCACGTGGCATCACCGCCCGCCTCGGCCGACTGCAGGCCGGCGTACTGCAATTCGGCGGTGGCGACCTGGCGGCGCGTGTGAAGGTCGAGGGTGGCGATGAAGTGGCTTCACTCGCCAGAAGTTTCAACGAATCGGCCGGCCGCATCGAGCAATTGATTCGCGCGCACCAGATGCTGCTCGCCAACTGCTCCCACGAACTGCGCACGCCACTGGCGCGTGTGCGCCTCGGTATCGACCGGGTGCCGGGCACCGATCCCAAGGTCAGTGCCGAGCTGGCGCGCAGCATCGCGGAGCTCGATGCGCTCATCGGCGAAATGCTGCTTTCCAGCCGGCTCCAGGTTTCGAGCGGTCTCGATCGGGCCGAGCCGGTGGACCTGCTGGCGCTCACGGCCGAAGAGGCCGCGCACTTCGATCGCGATGTCGGCGGTACACCGCTGACCATCACGGCCGATCCCCTGCTGCTGCGACGGCTGGTTCGTAACCTGCTCGACAACGCGCGGCTGCACGGTGGCGGCGCCACCGATGTGCGCATCGAGAGCGACCAGCACCGCGCGCGCATCATCGTCGAAGACGCCGGTGCCGGCGTGCCGGATGCGGATCGCGAGCGGATATTCGAGCCTTTTTATCGGTCGCTGACCGGCGCGGATGCCGCCACGGGCAGTAGCGGCACGGGCCTGGGGCTGGCCATCGTCAGGCAGATAGCTCATGCGCACGGGGGCAGCGTCGAATACGCGGCGCGTGAACACGGCGGCAGCCGCTTCATCGTCACGCTGCCGCGCGGCGCCGGTGTCGCCGCTTCAGGTTCCGCGTCCGAGCGGCGCTAACAACACCTGCCACACATCGACCGTGCCGGCGCGGAACGAAGCGGCGCAGGCGCTCAGGTAGTAGTGCCACATGCGCCGGAAGCGTTCGTCGAAATGGTGCTTGCCGCGGACCCAGAAGCGCTCGAAGTTGGCGCGCCACGCCAGCAGCGTGGCGTCATAGTGCGGACCGATGCGCTGCCAGCCGGCGACGGCGAACAGGCCTTCGATGGCACGAACGATCTGCTGCTGGGAGGGCAACACCGCGTTCGGGAAAATGTACCGGTTCATCCACGGGTCGATGTGATTGGTCGAATCGAAGCCGCCGATGGTATGCAGCAGGAATCGCCCGTCGGGACGGATGCAGCGGCGCATCACCTGCATGTAGTTGCGGTAGTTGCGCACACCGACATGCTCGAACATCCCGATGGAGTAGATGTGGTCGAAGGTGTTGCCCAGCGATCGATAGTCCTGCAGCCGGATCTCGAGCGGCAGCCCGGCGCATTTTTCCCGCGCATATTTTGCCTGCTCGCGCGCGATGGTGATGCCGACGCCGGAGACCCCGTATCGTTCCGCCGCGTAGCTGAGCGCGCCACCCCATCCACAACCGACGTCGAGCACGCGCTGGCCCGCGTCGAGGCCTAACTTTCCGAATACCAGCTCGAGCTTGGCCTTCTGCGCTTCATCGAGCGTGCGCGCGTTTTGCCAGTAGGCGCAGCTGTAGATCATGCGGCGATCGAGCATCGCTTCGTAGAATTCGTTGCCGATGTCGTAGTGGCGCTCGCCCACCTGGAATGCGCGCGCCACGCTTTGCAGGTTTGCGAGAGCGGCGATACCCCACGCCAGCGCGTCCCGCCAGTTGCGCATGCGCCGGTCCAGTTTCGCGCTCAGCAGGCGGAAGATGAAACCGTCCAGGTCGCCCACCTCCCACCACCCGTCCATATAGGACTCCCCTAGACCGAGCGAGCCATTCGCGAGCACGCGCTCGTAGAACCGCTCGTCGAGCACGCGAATGTCCCAGGCGTTCCGTCCATCGATCCGCACGCCGGACTCGCCTAGCAGCCGCGTGATCGTCTGCCGGGCGCCCGCGCCGCGACTTGCGGATTTGCGGCCATGGGTCCACGTCGGTGAAGGGAAGAGCTGCATCACCCCATATACAGCGAGGGCCAAAGGCGTTTCGATCCGGGCAAGACGGCGTCGATCGTCGGCCGATTCCGACTCTCATCGAACCGTTCCGGGATCGAGGAACCAATTCACATTCCTGCGTTACTCACCCCACGTAACAAAAACCAAGGCAGGAGCCTCAATATGAAAATCTCTCGATTCCTGGCGGTCGCAGGCCTCGTTGCGGCGGGGACCGCAGTTGCGGGCGGCGGCGGCAATTCTTCCGTCCTCTTCAAATTCGACGGCGGCCTGGGCAACCAGGTGTTCCGTTCAGGCGCCGGCGGCGTTCCCGCGTTGAACACGGTGGCGGGTGTGAACCCGGCCGGGGCGCCGTGGGGCATCACCGGACTGGACGTCACGATCAAGACCAATGGCGACATCCGCGGCACCGGCGAAGGCGTGCTGCTGTACGGCGCCGATGGCCTGGGCTCGCGCGCGGGCCCGCGTCAGCTGATCCTCTCGCTGTTTTGCCGTGTCGCGCCGGTCGCGCCGGCAATCACGGGTGCTTTGAACCCGATACCTTTCAACTCGGAGCCGGTCGACCTCGATGAAGACGGCGACTTCGTTCTGCACGGCAAGCTCACGGGTGAGGGTGGCGCCACGCCGCCGCTCAACTGCGGTGACACCGTCGACAACCGTCCGATCCTGCTGATCCGTTCGGTAACGCCTGCGAACTCGACCACGGGCACGCTGGCGACTCCGGCCGCCTGGTTCGCTGCGGGCTTGCTTGCAGGCAAGCACCACAACGGTCACGGCGGAAAGGGCGACGATTGCAACTGATCGTTCGCTCTTGTTAGGGCAGCGCCGGCGATGGACCGCCGGCGCTTTTCTATTGATGCGTGCCAGTCACGCTTTCTTCACGAACTCCGACTTCAGCGCCATCGCGCCGATCCCTTCGATGCGGCAATCGATGTTGTGATCGCCATCGACCAGGCGAATGCCTTTCACCCTGGTGCCCACCTGCGCCACGGAAGATGATCCCTTCACCTTGAGATCCTTGATGACGGTGACGCTGTCGCCGTCGGCGAGCACCGTGCCGTGCGCATCGCGCACCACCGTTCCCGTGCGGCTGCCGGGTGGCCAGAACGACGGCCGGGGGCGATTCCCGGCCGGGAGTGGCCGCATGCGCGCCGGCAGGTAGTTAGTAAATGCCGGTGTGCGCATCACCGGGCGGGCGCGGCGGTATCGCATTCCGATACGAAGTATTTCTCACTTGTTTGTGCGAGCGCATCGTTCATACGTTCCAGCCACCGCGAAACATAACGCGGCAAGGAGAGCAGGGAATGAAAAGAACAATGTTGTTAGCGGCGGTACTGATGGCGGGCGCTGGCGCGCCGATCCTGGCGGCCGGCCAGGGAGAGGTGCAGCTCGCCGCGTACCTTGGCAGGCAGAACCTGCGGGTCGATGACGATGCTGCGATAGGGAATGACCGGGGTGAGCGCCACGGCGTGGTGGTCGGCGCGGCGGTGGCCTATCGCCTGCCGCGCGGGCTGCTGTTCGAAGTGTCGTTGCTGCACGCCTCGTACAACGACTTCCTGCTCGGCGACCTGTTCGAACGGAACATCGGCAACTACCAATACTCGGGCGCCGTGGGCTGGCAGTTCGACAAGGACCGCTGGCGATTCACGCCAAAAGTGGGCGTAGTGCGTTCCAAGCTGACTACCAGCGGTCCGTTGCTGTTCCCGCCGGACGATGAGCTCACCGACATGGTGTACGCCACCGCGCCGTTCATCGAGGCATCGGCTGTGCGCCGGATCCGCGGGCATCTCGCGCTAGGGCTGTTCCTGCGCGAGACCTTCGAAGACTTCGGGCACACGCACAGCGGCGGCGCCACGCTGCACTATTACTTCGACTAGACGGGCCCTGGCCATTCCATCGCAAGCTTCGCTCCACCGAGAGTCGCGCTGGTCTCGGCGATCACGCGGCCCCGATGCAGCGAGGCAATGCGCGCCACGATGGCCAGGCCCAGACCAAAACCGCCGGTGTCGCGATTGCGGCTGGTATCGAGGCGCGTGAACGCGCGGAAAACGGCGGTGCGATCGCCTTCCGGAATTCCCTCACCATCGTCTTCGACCACGAGGCGAAACAGGTCCTCGTCGCGCATGACGGTGACGGTCACGCTCCGCCGGGCGTAGCGCAATGCATTCGCCAGCAGATTGCTGAGCGCGAGCTCCATGAGTCGCGGCTCCATCCAGGCGCTGTCGAGGTCGTCTACCTGGATGGTCTTCACGGTCTTCTCGTGCGGCGGACCCGACAGCAACACCTGGCGCAACCACGGCGCGAGCGGCACCATCTGGCTGTTCATGCGCAGGCCGGGATGATCGAGCCGCGCGTAGTCGAGCATGTCGGAGATCAGGTCGTCGATCTGCTGCACGTCGGCATTCACCGCGCGCAGTTGCCCGCGCAGGCTCTCATCCACTTCGCCCTCGAGCACGGCGGCGGCGAAACGTACGCGCGCCAGCGGCGTGCGCATCTCGTGCGACAACGCCGCCGTCATTTCCTTCTGCGACTGGATCAGCTGGCTCACCTTCGCCGACATGTCGTCGAGGTGCGTCGCGAGACTGGTGAGCTGCGTGGTGCGCGATGCGGTGTCGGTCGGTTCGCGGTAGTCAGTCGCGAATTTTTGCGAAGCGAGGGTGAGCACGCGCAGGTCGCGCAGCAGGGGTCGCAGCCACAGGCCGACGATGAGCAGGATGGACGCGTAAAAGAGTACCGGCAGGAACCTGACCACCACGCTCTCGTGCAGCGGTTCGAAGGGTCCGAGGCGAATGGCGCCGTGCAACGCCGCCGAATTCCACAGGTAGTAGATCTTGCCGTCGCCGCTCTCGAGCTCGCGTGGCCCGGCCTGGGCGGGCCCGACGCTGGCGATTTCGGCGGCATCGAGCACGTCGATGTCGAGCTTCGAGTTCTGCGCGAGCTTTTCCGCCAGTGCCGCACGGTCCGCCGCAGGTACCGCCGCGAGCTGCGCCTCCATGAGACGGAACGTGGATTCGAGCCAGGGATCCGCGCTGCGTCCCTGGTGCGACTGCAATGCGTTGAAGCCGAGGTCGAGCAGGATGGCCATCACCAGCAAGCCGCCGGCGAGAACCACATAGGAGCGGATGAACAACCCGCGGTTGCCCATCACGCCCACTCCCTCAAGCCAGGGCTTCCCAGGCGTCCGGAACCAGCAGGTATCCCTTGCCCCAGACAGTCTTGATGCGCGCCGGTGCGGCGGCATCGTCACCGAGCTTGCGGCGCAGCTTGGAAACCCGGCCGTCGATCGAGCGATCGAGTCCGTCATAGTCGATGCCGCGCATGGTGCGGAACACCTCGTCGCGGCTCACGAGCTCGCCGGCGCGGTGCGCGAGCAGGCTCAGCAATTCGAATTCCTGGGTGGTCAGCGACACCGGCTGGCCGTGCAGCCACACCTCGCGCGAAGTCTCGCTGATGCGCAGCGCGCCTAACAGGATGTCCGGTTTGCGATCGGCGGCGCTCGTGCTGCCGCGCTCGGCGCGGCGCATCAGCGCGCGCACCCGCGCCAGCAGCACCATCGGGTCGACGGGCTTCATGACGTAGTCGTCGGCACCGGCTTCGAGGCCGATGACGTGATCGAGATCGGTGTCGCGCGCGGTCAGGATCAGGATCGGAACGTCGTGCACGCGGCGCAGCTCGCGGCAGATGGACAGACCGTCCTTTCCCGGCAGCAGGAGATCGAGCAGCACCAGGCGCGGCTTTTCGCGTCCGAAACGTTCCATGGCGCGATCACCGCGCTCTTCGATCGCGACGCGCAGACCGTTCTGTTCGAGGTAGGTGGCGGTCAGCTCCGCCAGGCGGGTGTCATCCTCGATCAGCAGCACGTCGACCGTGGACGAATTCATAGAACATCCCACACGTGCCGCGCGCGTCGCTCGCGGCGCCGGTCGTCAGAACCCACGCGCAACACCTCGATTTTCACCTCGGCCACGCGTTCCGTGCCAGTGGGTGGCGACAGCCAGAAGAAGAATTCCTCGCTGACGTTCTTCTCCTGCAGGTGTTCGCCCGAAAGCGCGCTCGGCCAGCAGCGCAGCGGTGCCGGCTGGGCGGTGGCGTTGAGACAGTACTCGGCCGCGTTGACACTCTTCCAGCGTACGTCGAAGGTCACGGCGCAGGAGCTGATGCCCTTGTCGATGACACAGAGCAGCGGCTTCACCGTGAGCCGCACCGGCGGCGGATCAGCCGCCGCTGCCGGCAGTGCCGCGCCGAGGAAGGTTGCGATGAATATGGACAGCCGTGTGCGCATCAGAACTGCCAGGCGATGCCGGCGAAATAGCCGAGGACATAGGGCCGCTCGACCAGGGGGCTCAATGCAACGCTGTCCTGCAGGCGCTCGTAGTTCGCCGACACCGCCAGGCGCGTGTTCTTCGTCAGATAGTAGCTAGTCCGCAGCCCGGCTTCCCAGCCGATGCCGCCGTCGGCGTGATACTCCAGCAAGGTAGGACCGGCTTCGCTCCTCTGCACGCCCCAATAGTAGTCGTTGAGCCTGGCGCTCTTGAATGCCACTCCCACCGAGGGCGCGATCGACAGGCGGCCGCGGATCCAGCGGTAACTGTAATCGGCGGCGATTTCATAACCGCGATGAGTGCCGCTCACGTCGTGGAATGCGCGCAGCGACGCGTGGCCCCACTCGCCATCCATCAGAGTCTCGAAGCCGAGCTCGATCGCGTAGTCGCGATCGGGAACCTTGAGAGCCGCGGGCGTGGCCGAGGGGGCGGGCTCCCCGGTCAACGGATCGGTGATCGGCAGCTTCACGCCGCCGCTCGTGACCGCGAAGTTCACGAAGCGCGTGTTGGTCTTGCCGAAAAATGCGCGGTCGCTGTTGACCCGCGCCACCACGTTCGTGGTGAAGCTCGGGCGGTTGAGGAGCTCGAAGCCGAGATCGCCGTTGTCGAAGAACCAGCGCTCGCCGAACCAGGCGATGTCGAGGTCCACGAGCAGCGGAATATCGTCCGACTGAATCAGTGGATTGGTGCGTTCGCCGTAGCCGAGGGCAATGCCGAGGCGCCAATGTTTTTCTTCGGGCACCGGCGGCGGCGCGGGCACCGCGGGCGCGGATTGAGCGTGCGCGACCTGAGCCGCCGCCCAGAGCGCGGCCATCATGAGTGGGGACTGCAAACTCGAAATCTTCATGAAGACATTCTAGCGATGGCGGTGCGCGCAGCCTGGAAAAGCATCACGCAAAGCTGTGTGGAAACTGTAGAAAAGTGTCGACACTGCACGGACACAATTTGACGAATTCTCGCAACTGTAGCGACAGATCCGCGACCAGGGCTGAGTACGCTTTTTCGGTGAATCACCGGGGAGTTTACGTCATGCGTCGTCCGATCAGCTGGGTCGTGTTCTGTGTGGCGCTGTCGTTGCTGCTGGCCCATTCGCCGCCGAGGGTCCCCAAGGGGGAGGTGTGGGTCGATCCCGCTGCGGCGTCCTCGATCGACCTCGCCACACCGGACACCGGCGACCCGCAGTTCGGCTATGTGCGCACCGATGGCACCTTCGTGCCGTTGGCTGACGCGGCGGTCACTTCAGCTTCGCCATCATGGCGATGAAGCGCGGCTCCTGGCGCAGGCAGTCGTACTCGGAATCGTTCTCCACCCAATCCTTCTTGCCCCAGCCCTTGTTGAACATGCGCTCCAGCAGGTCGAGCGCCTCTTCTATCCGGCCGGCGCGCGCCCGCCCGAGCGCGCCGTTGATGATCACTCCCATGTCGTCGGGATAAAGCGCCTCGGCGCGACGCGCCCATTCCAGCGCGCGCTCGTCCTGACCATCCTTTTGCAATGCGGCGGCGCCGAGTGACAACACGCGGCCATTGCTCGGATTGAGCTCGAGCAACCGCTCGGCGCGTCGTATGGCCTCCTGGTTGATGACGCGCGCTTCCTCGATGCGGCCTAACTGCTCCAATGACTGCGCCTGCAGCACCGGGCTTTGGAAATCCTCCTGCCGCACTTCCGCCGCTTTGCGAAACAGCTCGATCGACTTCTCTTTGTCGCCGGCCGCGAATGCGGCGCGACCGTAATAGTAGTAGGCGTCGAACAGATTCGGATTGATGCGCGCGGCCGCCTCGAAATGCGGGCGCGCTTCTTCGTAACGGCGCATGTTGGACAGCGTGTAAGCGCGCGCGAGATGCGCATCGGCGAGGTCCGGCGCGAGCTCCATGGCGATGCGGCTGGCGCGCTCGGCCTCGCTCAGGTCGTGGGCGTTGGATCCCCACCATTCATATAGAAGAGCGTGCAGCGTGGCGAGCCCGGCCCAGGCGGGCGCGTATTCGGCGTCGAGCTCGATGGCGCGCTGGTACATGGCGCGGGCCTCGTCCATGTGCGGCTGCTGCATGGTGTGCATGCGCTGGCGGCCGCGCAGGAAGCACTCGAAGGTCTCGATGGCCGTGGTCTGGCGGCGCACGGCGCGGCGCTCGCGCGTAGATAGCTCGCCGCCGCGCAGCAGCGTCGCGACCTTTTCCGCGATTTCATCCTGAACCGCGAATACGTCGGCGGCCGAGCGCTCGAACTTCTCCGACCACTTGTGATAACCCGTGGCCGCGTCGATGAGCTGCACGGTGATGCGCAGCCGGTCGCCGGCCTTGCGCACGCTTCCCTCGAGCAGACTGCCGACGCCGAGCTTGCGCCCCACCTCGCGCAGGTCGTGGTTGCCGCGGAACTGGAAGGCCGAGGTGCGCGCCGCAACCCTCAGGCCGTCGACGTGCGTGAGCGCGTCGATCAATTCCTCCGCGAGACCCTCGCATAGATAGTCCTGGTCGCGCTCGGGGCTCATGTCGGTGAACGGCAGCACGGCAATTGCCGCGTCCGAGGCGGGCGGCTCGGGCGGCGCGCCGATTTGCGCGGCGAAGCGGTAGCCCAGGCGGTGGCGCGTCTCTATATATAGAGGCTGCCGGGAGTCATCGCCCAGCGCCTTGCGCAACTCCTGGATGCAGGTGACCAACGCGTCGTCGCTGACCACCGTGCCGCGCCACACGCTTGCGAACAACGCCTGCTTGGACACGGGTGCCCCGGGATGCTCGAGCAATGCGCCGAGCACCTGCGCCGCCTTGCGCGTCAGCTTGACCTCGGCGTCGTTTTCCCAGAGCCGCGCGGTCGCCGGCTCGAAGCGGAAAGTTCCGAATGTGACTTGCCTGTCCATGTGGTCCCGGAGAAATCCCGGCGTCCTCCCGGGATTCGGGAGGCGTGCCGCGGATAAGCTTTTGTCACATCAATTCCGGCGAAACAAGCGTCCGCTCCGGCCGCGTGGCGCCGTCTGTCCTCTTTGAGGGAGTCCGAGATGAAACGTTTCAGCATTTTTTTGTACGGCATCGCCTGTTACGCCGTGTTTTTCGCCACTTTTCTCTACGCCGTCGGGTTTATCGGCAACCTGTGGGTGCCGAAGTCCATCGATTCGCCCCGTGATGTCGATCTCGGAACGGCGCTGCTGGTCAACCTCGGCTTGCTCGCTCTTTTCGCCGTGCAGCACAGCGTCATGGCGCGGCCGGCGTTCAAGCGATGGTGGACGCGCATCGTGCCGGCGTCCGCCGAACGGAGCACGTACGTGTTGTTCTCCAGCCTCGCCTTGATCGCGCTCTTCTGGTTCTGGCAGCCCATGGGCGGCGTGATCTGGAACATCAGCGCCGCGGCGGGCATCGACACGACGTACGCCATCTACGCCGCGGGTTGGGCGCTGTTGCTGTACGCCACTTTTCTCATCAACCATTTTGATTTGTTCGGCCTGCGGCAGATATGGCTGCAGCTGGTTGGCAAGCCCATCACGCCGCTCAAGTTCGTGACGCCGTGGCTGTACCGCCAGGTGCGCCACCCGATCTACGTGGGCTGGCTCATGATCATCTGGCCGACGCCCACCATGACGGTGGCGCACCTGGTGTTCGCGGTGATGTCGACCGCCTACATCCTGATCGGCATCCAGCTGGAAGAGCATGACCTCATCGTTGCGCATCCGGAGTACGCGGAATACAAGAAGCGCGTGCCGGGTCTGCTGCCGTTCTCCAGACGAGAGCCTGCGTCGGTAGCTAGGCGGAGCGCGTGAAATGATGGCGAGGCCCGTCGATCTCTTCTACAACACCTACGCGAACTTCACCGACCGCGTTTTGGCGTCGGTGCGCGCGGCGACTTACGGCGAGGACATCGGCCAGAACAGCTGGGTGACCGTCGATGAGTACGACCGCTTCCTCGAGTGGCTGCGGCTGACGCGCGACTCGCACGCATTGGAGGTGGCGAGCGGCTCCGGCGGTCCGGCGCTGTATCTGGCGGGCCGGAGTGGTTGTCGCGTTACCGGTGTCGACGTGAATCCCCGCGGGGTCGCCACGGCCACACAAGCCGCCGGCCGCCATGAGGCCGGCCGCCGCGCGATGTTCAAAGTGGCCGACGCGAACGATCCGCTGCCGTTCGCCGACGGCAAGTTCGACGCGCTGCTGTGTATCGACTCGATGAATCACTTTCCCAAGCGGCGCGAGACGCTGCGCGATTGGTGTCGCGTGCTCAAGCCCGGCGGTCGTGCCGTGTTCACCGATCCGGTGGTGATCACCGGACCCGTGACCAACGAGGAGCTGGCGCAACGCAGTTCTATCGGACTCTTCGTGTTCACGCCGCGCACGCTCAACGAAGAGCTCATCGCCGATGCGGGATTGCGGCTTCTGGCCCGGCACGATGTGACCGAGAACGCGGCGGTGGTTTCACGCCGCTGGCGCGAAGCCCGGGAACAGTTCCGGGATGAGCTGCTGCAGATGGAAGGCGGCGAGCGCTACGAGGGAGTGCAGAAATTCCTGGCGGCCGTGCACCGCCTGACGCACGAGCGGCGTCTGTCGCGCATCGTCTACCTGGTGGAGAAGGACGGCGCGAAACCGTGAGATTGTTCGCGCGGAAAGGCGCGAGGCCCACCCGGTGCCCGATTGGGAGGAATCGGGCTACCGAGGGACCTCGCTTTCAACGGGTACTACGAAACCTTGTAATAGGCCTTCGCGCTCAGGCTGTACGCCGCGGCGCCATCGCTCTTGGTCAGCTTGTCGAGTGAGTCGGCCGGGGCGGCCTTCAGCTCTTCCTTGGTGAACGGCACCACGTAGCTGTCTTCGCTCTCGACATAGTCGAGCGCCGACCACGGCACCGGATGAAATTTCTCGTTCACACCGAGGAATCCGCCGAAGCCGACCACCGCGTACACGATGTTGTTAGACAGCTTGTCCAGCACGATGTCTTCGATCTGACCGATCTTCTCGCCAGCGGAATTCTTCACGCTGGTACCGATCACCTTCTTGGCACGGATCACTTCGGTATGGCCGGATGCGGTTGTCATGGGAGCTCCTCTCGTTCGTTGGGGCAGGAGCGCGATGGTATGGATCGAGAAGTCCGTGCCCCATCAGCGCATGACGCGCAGGCGTGTCAGATGAGACGCAGCGGGTGTCGGCCGCGTGTAGAAAATGCAAAATCGCGGCTCAGCGAATCGTCAGCGCGATCTCGTCGGTATGGAAGTTCGATTCGCGACAGGCGATGCGCAGCATGCCCGACGAGCGTCGCAGTGCCGAGGCGGGGATGGTCATCCTGAGCGCGCCCGCGCGCGCGAAGCCGAGCTCGCGCCAGTGTTCATCGCCGTGCGGGCGATAGAGCGCCACCGCGTTGGCGCACAGCGCCGAGCGATAGCGAAGTCTCCAGGCAATCTCCGCGTCGCCGAGCGACGACCAGGTGAGCGAGCTCGTTTCGGTGACGAGCTCGATCGGCCCCAGCACGGCATTCGCAATGCTGAGCACGCTGCCCGTCAGGCACCGGCCTTCGAGCTGCGCGCACGCCGTGCCGCTCACGAGCAGGTGCTCCTTGAGCTCGTGATAGCCCCAACCGGGATTGAGTGCTTTCACCAGCGCGGCGCAGCCGCTCACGTAGGGCGCGCCCATGGCCGAGCCGATGAGCACGCTGTGTCCGCTGTCGCGCCAGTGCGGCACGCGCGCAAATCCGGGCGCGCCGAGGTGCGCGGCGCGACGCGGGCAATTGACCAGCGGCTCGAAATTCTCGCCGACCGACAGCACGTTGATCTGGTTGGGCACCGGATCGTCGATCTCGCCACGCGGTTCGGCGCGCGACGTCTCGGACGCGGAACACACCACCAGCACATTGCGTGCGGCCGCGTACTGGATCGCGCGTTGGGTGGCCGGAGCGTCGATATCGCCGGCATGCGAGACATTGATGATGCAGGCGCCCATCTCGGCCGCATATTCGATCGCCTGCGCGAGATCGAGCGCCTGGTGACCCGTGCCCGTGGTGAAACGCACCGGGAGCAATCGCGCCGCGGGCGCGACGCCGGAGAAATGTTCCGCTTCACTTTCCCGGCCGGCGGCGACGCCGGCCGCGTGCGTGCCTGGAATTTCACGAGCGCCGGCGGCGGCGGGGAGGTGGGTCAGGTCCTTCTGGATGTTAGGGCCGAGCAGCGGGTGATCGAGCTGCACACCTTCATCGACGATGCCGATGACAACGTCAGGGGCGCCGCGCGTCCTCGTCCACGCGCGTTCGACTCCGAGCCATTCGAAAGCTGCCCCGAAGCGGCCTTGCTTGGCCGCCGCAATGATCATGAATCCGTCCCTTGCCTTGGCGAACGGCTTTCTTCATTAGGAATGGGCCGCAGATGGCTTTCTGCGATGAGGCGGCCAGCCATGACACAGGGGTCAAAATTTGACGAAGCCGAAGTCCAGGTAGTCCTCGCCGGCGGCTTGCTTGCGCACCCGCAGCGAATAGGTGCCCGCGCGCAGTTGATCGCTGTCGATCATCACTTCGAGCGTGGTGGGCGAGGTGGGATGTTGGCTATATAGCGTCGCGACAGTGTCGACATCCTTGTTCCGCTCGAGCCGATCGAGCGCAACGGTGTAGTGAAAACCCGAATCGAACAGCCCGACGATCTGGACGCGAACCATCCCGGGCTGCAGTGCCGGCGCGGTGTCGCTGCCCCGCACCAGCGCGAGCCGCAGCGACGAACCATTGCGCTGATCTTCGTTGAGCACCGTCGCCATGATGGCTGGCGCATGCGACGGCAGCAGGTGATTCCAGGCATAAAAGATGCTGATGACGGCGAGCAGCACGCCCGCCGCGGCCGCCAGCCGCCAGGGCATTTGATTGTTCGAGCGCACGAATTCCGCAGTGGACCCACGCGCCACCTGCTGGATGCCATCTTTCAGGCGCTGCTCGAATTCGACCTGTTTGGCGAACTCGGGATTCGCCAGGCAATACTCCTCGAACGCCTGGGCTTCGGCTTCGTCGAGCCGCCCGGCGACATAATGTTCGATGAGATGCTGTTTCATAAACCGAGACTCAGAAGGTCGCGCTTGGCGAACCCCCGCTCTTCGAGAATTTGCCTGAACCGCCTGCGCGCACGGCTCAGCGCCTGGTTGAACGCCGCTTCGGTCAGATCCATCTCCTGGCAGATGATCTCTTTGTCATGATCATCGAGATAAAAGCGTTTGAGCATCAGGCGATCCCGGGGTTGCGGCAATTCGCGCAATAGCGCACGAACCGCGAGAGCCGCCTCGAAATCTGCCGCAATGGCATCCACGCTCTGTGCCGGGTCGGCGTTCCGCTCCGTCGCATCGCTGTCGACATCTGTTCTCTGTCGCTCAGCCTTGCGCAGTGACGCGATGGCGAGATTTCTTGCGGTTTGTGCCGCAAATGCGGCCAGTTTCTGCGGATCGTCGATGCCGGCGCCACGTAGGCGTTGGATGACAACTAACAGGGTCTCCTGGACCAGGTCCTGCAACAGCCCGAAATCCCCGCCGGTACGGCGGCGCAGCAGCACCCGCAGGCCGGGCTCGAATTGCCGAATGAGCTCGCTTTCGGCGGAGACGTCTCCTTGCCGAATTCGGCGCGACAACTCACCGCCTGGAACAAAATCCATACTTAGCCTGAGACCCCGAAATCATCATATTTGGAATGCTGCGGGTAGGATTCTGCCACGCCCCGGACGCTACATCAGTGAACTAGGAGAAACCGGTGCTCAAGACTTATCACGGCTCATGTCACTGCGGGGCGGTGCGCTTTGAGGCGGATATCGACCTTTCGCTGCCCACTTACCGTTGTAATTGTTCAATATGCGCGCGAAACCGGTTCTGGGCGGCGGTGGTGAAACCGCCGGCATTCCGCCTGCTCGGGGGGCGAGGCCGCGGTCACGCAGTACCTGTTCAATTCGATGCGAAACGAGCACTACTTCTGCAGGACCTGCGGGGTCCGCGCCTACGGGGTGGGCAACGATCCGGCGGCCGGCAGGGTGATCGGTGTGAACCTCGGGTGCCTGGAGGAGGCGACCCCCGGGGAGCTGGCGGCGGCGCCGATCCAGTATTGCGACGGGAAAAACGACAACTGGCAGAATCCGCCGGCCGTCACTAACTACCTGTGATCAGGCGAGCGGCAGGCGGACGAAGAAAGTCGTGCCCTTGCCGATCTCGCTGACGAAATCGAGCGCGCCGCCGTGACCCTTGACGACCACCGCGTGGGCGATCGACAGGCCCTGGCCCGTGCCGCGTCCCACTTCCTTGGTGGTGAAGAACGGATCGAAGATGCGCGCGCGAACCGCTTCCGGGATCCCGTTGCCGGTGTCGCTGATGGCGATGACCACCTGCTCGCCTTCGACGCGCGTGCTGACTGAAATCTTGCCGACGGCGCCCGACCGCTGAACCTTGTCGGCGATGGCGTGCGCCGCGTTCACCACGATGTTGAGAACCACCTGGTTGATCTGCCCGCCGTGGCAGGTGACCGGCGGAATCTGGCCGAAGTCGGTTTCCACTTCGGCGACTGGTTTGTATTCGCTGCGCGCAATGACCAGCGTGCTGGCGATGGCCCGGTTTAGGTCCACCTTGCTCATCTCTTTCTGGTCGGCGTGCGCGAAATCCTTCATCGAACGCACGATCTCGGCGATGCGGCCCAGGCCCTCGGCCACGAGCTTGAGCGCCGGCGGCATTTCCTTGCGCAGGTCTTCGACATTCTCATCCGCGGCCGGCGGCTCCGGCATCGCGGCGCGCAACACATCGATGTACTCGAGCAGCTCCTGCACGCCTTCGCGAATGAAGGACACGCTGTCGCTCAGGTACTGGATGGGCGTATTGATCTCGTGCGCCACGCCGGCGGCGAGCCGGCCGATGGATTCGAGCCGGTCGCTCGAGGAGGCACGCTCTTCGGCCGCCTTGCGCTCGGTGATGTCGAAACCCGTGCCGACGATGCCGGTGAGATTGCCGGCGGCGTCGCGCAACGGCATCTTGGAGGTGAGGATCACGCGGTCCATGCCACGCGTCTTGTCGTAAGCGATCTCTTCGCGATCGACGAGAGGTATGCCGGATTTGATCAACGCCTGTTCGTCGGCGAAGAACTTTTCGGCCATGTGACGCGGAAAGAAGTCGAAGTCGGTTTTGCCGATGAGGTCTTCCGGCTCGACGCCCATGCGGTGGGCCACCAGTTTGTTGGACGCGGTGAAGCGGCTGTGGGCGTCCTTGGCATAGATGAACGCGGGAATCAGGTCGATCATCGTGCGCAGAACGTTGCGTTCGTGCGCCAGCGCGTCGGCGAGATTGCGGCGTTCGGCGCTGGCCGTCTGCGCCTCCTCGTCGGCTTCGGATTCGCTGTTTTGGGGAAGGCTGTTCACGGCTAGTAGGTAACGGCCTGGTGCGGTTGATCTGAAGACCTAAGGGCGGAAACGCCGATCAGCTCACAACAATTTCAAACATACGAATTCACGCGAGCGCTTTTGAAAGAAGCTAGGCGTTCTTGAGGGACAGCTGATCGAAAGTGGCGTCGAATCCGGCGCCTTCCGGTGCGGCGCACATCACGCCGGCCATCACCTGCACATCCGCGGGGAAGTAGCCCTGGCGGATGGTGAGGAATTTTTCACCGTCCTTCGAGCATTGCGCCTCGATCGAGTCCCGTCTGCGTACCACGCGCCACCAGACCGCGCCGTTCTGCGAGACGTCTTCCATCGTCGACCAGTCGGAGAAATCGTGAGTGAACACCACGCTCGCCCAGCGTTTGCCGTCGACGAACTCGGTGCCGCATTTCATCCAGTGCTTTTCGTCGAGCCGGACCATGAGGCCGGCCTGGTCGTAGAGCGCGCCGTAGTCACCGTTGATGCGCGCCTGCAGCGTGAATTCGCCGACCAGCGGCAGGTGCATGAAGTGGCCGTTGTCGGTCACATACCCATAGAAAGTCTTGCGCCAGAAATCGGTCTTGCCTTTCGAGCGCACCGTCAGCACGCCCTCGCTGTAGTGTTCCGCCTTTGGCGGATTGAGCCAGCTCATTCGGCTCAACAGCTCGCCGCCGGCGCGCGGCGCCGCCGTATCGCCCGCGGCGATGGTGGCCGCGACGCGGCTTGCCAGCGCGGCGCCGGCCGCCTGCTCGAGAAAGGTTCTGCGGGTCGGGGGCATGGTCGCTTCCTTCGTCAGAGATTGATGCCAGGTAGATAGCCGAGAAGCTGCGCACGGCAATCGTCGGGGTCGGTGAACTGGATGGCGTGGAAGCCGCACTCGCGCGCGGCGATCACATTCTTCAGCAGGTCGTCGATGAACACGCTTTCGGAGGGCGCGATGCCGGTCTTCTCGACCAGGTGTTTGTAGATCGCGGGCTCGGGTTTCACCATGAGGATGGCGCCCGAGATCACCAGGTGTTTGAAATGTCCGAAAAACCGGTGCTTCTGGATCAGGTATTCGAAGGTGCTCACCGGCATGTTGGACAGCAGATAGAGATTTACGCCGGCCGCGGCCAGTTGCTCGACCAACTGCACCGTGCCCGCGATCGGCCGCAGCGATTCGCGCGTGGCGTGGATCAGCGTGCGCGTCTCCTCGGTCGAACGGCCGGTGGCTTTCGCGAAATGGTCGATGGCCGCCGCGTAACTCAACGCGCCGCGATCGAACTCGAGCCAGTCGGCGTGTTCGAACATTTGCCGGCGAATCAATTCCTGCGTTGCCCGATCCGGATACATCGAAGCAATGACCGCCGGCGGATTCCATTCGAGCAATACGCCGCCCACATCGAAGACCACGTTGCGGATGTTCATATCCCCGACATTCATGTTTGTAGTATGGCGGGAATGCGCGCTTCGCGGCATCCTCTCGTCATGCCATCAGCTGGCCATGAGGCCGTACGGCACTATTTGCGGCTGATCAACAGCTTCAGTCCGAAGAAAATCAGCGCACCACCGAAGACGCGCTCGAGCCACGCCAGCGCGCGTGACCCCTTGAGCGCCCGCGCGCCGCGCACCGCGATGTGCGCGTAGGCCAGCAGCGCGATTCCGTCGATGATCACGGTCACCGTGAGCATGATCGCCAGCTGCAGCAGCAGTGGATGGTCGGGGCTGATGAACTGCGGCAGCAGCGCCAGCACGAACAGCAGCAGCTTGGGATTGGTGAGCTGCACGCCGAGTCCCTGCAACACCAGGCCGCCGTGACGCGGGGCATCGGCCGCCACCACCGGTGCGGTGCCGCGCGGCTTCGAGAGCAGCATCTTCACGCCTAGATAGATGAGATAGAGCGCGCCGACGATGCGAATGGTCGTGACCGCGCCGCTATAGCTCGCGAGCAGCGCCGCGAGACCGAAGGCCACGGCGCCGAACACGAAGACGTGGCCGAGGAGGATGCCGGCCGTTCCCGCCACCGCGCCGCGCATGCCGTGTCGCGCCGCCTGCGACATGGAGAACATGACCGCGGGGCCGGGGGAGAGCGCGACCAGCGTCCAGGTCGCGAGATAGAGCAGGAAAGTGTTTAGCGCCATGGCAATACTCTAGGAGAAAGCCGCCCCGTCGCACGGCCCAGTTGCCGCGAAAAGCGCGCTCACTGTATTGGAAAAGGGGACATTCCTATTTTTCGCGCCGCGCGAAAAATAGGAATGTCCCCTTTTCCCGCTCGACTACGCCTTGACGGGCATCGGCACCGGCATGTCGCGCGTGGGCATGGGCGCGACCATGGGTGAAGTCAGCCCGTTCACCAGCTCGGAGATCTTCACCGCGTTGCCCGACAGGAAACTCTTGTTGGCCGACGCGCCGATGAGGCAGGAGTACAGGCCGCTGCGCTCGTCGGCGGCGCGCTTGTACTTGTCCGGATCGGCCGTGCCGAACACTTCCGCGAGCATGACGGTGTCGCCGCCGCCATGTCCGCCGGCGCCGGTCCACGGCTCGATGACCTGCGGTTTGCCGCGCATCGGAATGACTCGCGTGAGCACCGCGTCGCTTTCCTCGCCCTGGTAGTTAGTGGCACCGGCCGAGGTCGCGCCACCTTCGACGATGCGGTGTTCGAGCCGCCCCTTGGTGCCGTTGAACGCGATCGTGTAGCCCTCCCAGGCATTGAACGCGTTCAGCGAGTAGGACAGGGTCGCGCCGGTCTTGTACTTCACGATGACGTTCATCGTGTCTTCGATGTTGATGTCCGGACGGAACACGCAACGGTCGCGGAAATAGCCGTCGTACTTCTCGTTGTCGAGATACAGCTCCTTGAAGTTCGAGTCCGCGCCGATGTCGAGATAGAACGTGCACTTCGCCTTCTCGGGACAGGTGAGGCAGCGCTCGTGGTAGCTCTCGAGACCCAGCCGCTTCGCCATGGTCGGCGTGTAGAACTCGCGCTTGCCGTAGGCCTGCACGATCTCCGGCTCGCTGCCCAACCACCAGTTCACCAGGTCGAAGTGGTGCGTGGCCTTGTGGATCATGAGGCCGCCCGAGGTTTCCTTGTGGCTGTGCCAGCGGCGGAAATAGTCGGCGCCGTGCAGGGTGTTCAGCATCCAGTGGAAATCCACCGACAGGATGTCGCCGATGGCGTTGCTCATGAGCAGGTCCTTGACCTGCGTGCGCGGCGGCGAGTAGCGGTAGTTGAACAGCACGCGTACGTGCTTGCTGTTGCGCTTGCAGGCATCGACGATCTGCTGCGCCTTTTCCGGCGTGGTCGTCAGCGGCTTCTCGGTGATCACGTCCAGGCCCGCGTCGAGCGAGCGCACGATGTATTCGTGATGAAAGCCGTCGGGGCAGGTGACAATGACGCAATCCGGCTTCGTCTCCTTGATCATCTTGTCGAAGTCGGCGGCCAGGTATTTTTTCGGCTTGCCACCGTTCGGTGCCACGAAACGTTCGGCCGTATCGAGCCGTCCCTGGTTCACGTCGCAGACCGCGACCAGCTCGTTGCCGGCGGCGAAGGTCTTGGTGATCGCGGTGAGGTACATGCGCGAGCGCGAGCCCACGCCGACGTTCACGAACTTGCGGCGCTGGGTGGCGCCGTAGCCCAGCGTGGAGATGCCCACGGCGGCGACGCCGGCGGTCTTCAATAACTGGCGCCGATCAATGGTCGAGTCACTCATCTATATGTCCCCCACGAGATAGGCCGGCCAGGACGTGGCTCAGCTCAGCGGAAGATACCGCAAATCCGCTCAGAAGCGATCACGGACGAGCAGGCCGGGACGACGTGGGGAATTAAGAATTTTTCAGAGTGCGCTCAGTACAACCAGACGGCCCCGCGGTCCGGCGCGGAAACATCTGACTGGTCGCCGTCGATGCCGCGCGCGTTGCTCGGGTCTCCGAGGGCACCCACCGCGAGGTCCTTGCCGTTTCTCGCCAGCGACACGGCAACGCCGAACACCGGGACATTCAAGGGCGCGAAATTCGGCTTGATGAACTGGCGCAGGCGCCAGCCGCTGGGCCGATGCTCATACACGTACACCGCACCGGTGGTGCCGTTGTTGCCGTTGACGATGGGTGGATACAACACGCCGGTGCCGTCAGCCGGGTCTCGGACGCTCCCTGCCGCGAGAAAGCGACCGTCGCGGCTCATGGAGAGCGGCAGGCCATAGGCTGCGGCGGGATAGTCCGCTTCA
>DASYKM010000031.1:0-5007 GCA_035995425.1 Steroidobacteraceae bacterium | reverse complement strand
CGTGAATGGCGGCGCTACGCTTCGAGTCCATTTGCGCGATCGCCGCCATTCACGAGAATCCCAACCCGGTACCACCTCAGTCAGCGACGTCGGGCTCGACGAAACACCAGGCGACTTCGGGAAACTTGGTCTTGATACGCCGCTCGAGCGCGTTGATGCACTCAACCGCGGCATCGAGCGTGAGCCCGGCGCGCATGCGTACCTTCAACGCCAGCATGACATCCGGCCCCATCTGCATGGTGATGGCGTTCAAGAGCTCATCGATGTCCGGGTCGGACGCGACTTCGTCTTTCAGCGCCTCCTGCAGATCTTCTTCGGCCGAGCGTCCGACGATGAGGCCCTTGATGCGCACCGCGACAAAGATGGATACGCAGACGAGAACGACACCAATGGCGATGGAGCCGATGGCGTCGAACACGCCGTTGCCGGTGTACGCCGCCAGCGCCACGAACACGAACGCAATCACCAGACCGATCAGCGCCGCCACGTCTTCGCCCAGGACCACCACCAGCTCCGCGTTGCGCGTGTTCTTGAGCCAGTACGCGAGCGAACGGTCCTTGCGCAGCTTGGCGATCTCGCGCAGGCACCCGAGCAAACTACCGGACTCCAGCGCCACCGACACCGCGAGCACCGCCAGTGCCACCCACGGCTTGTTGAGCTCTTCGGTGGCATGCAGCTTGTGCCAGCCTTCATTGATGGAAAACAGGCCGCCCATGGAGAACAGCAGCAGCGCGACCACGAAGCTCCAGAAATACGTGACCTTGCCGTAACCGAGCGGATGCCGGGCGTCCGGCGGCTTCTGGGATTGGCGCAGGCCCACGAACAGAAGCACCTGGTTGCCGCAGTCGGCGAACGAATGGATGGCCTCGGCCAGCATGCTGCCCGAGTGGGTATAGATTGCCGCCGCAAGTTTGGCGAGCGCAATTCCCAGGTTCGCGATGAACGCGTAAAGAATCGCCTTGGCGGACGAACCGTGGTCGGACACTAGTTAGCCGCGGGCGCGAAGTCCGGATCCGAAATCTTCATTTCGGTCACCGGGCCATATTTGCCCACGGCGTCACGAATCTTGGCCGCATCGCCGACCAGGACCATCACCAGATCCGTTGGCCGCGGGAAGGCATCCGCGGTCACGGCCGCGGCCTCGGCCAGGTCCACCTTGGCGAGCGCCGGTCCATAACCTTCGATGTAATCCTTGCCCAATCCGTAGAACTCCAGGTCCGCGAGTGCCGTCGCCCAGTGCGCCGCGGTCTCGAGTTGCAGCGGGAACTGGCCGAGCACATAGGCGCGCGCGGATTCGAGCATCTCCGGTGCGAGCTCGCCGCGCTTCAATTGCTCGAGCGTGCCGAGCGTGAGATCGAGTGCCTTGGCGGTGTTGTCGGTTTGCGTGAAGGAACGGATCGCGAATTCACCCGGCACCGAGCCGCGCGTGAAGCGCGACGAAGCACCATAGGAAAGACCCGACTTGATGCGCAGCTCCGTATTGAGGAGGGAGGTGAAACGCCCGCCGTACAACGTGTTGACCAGGTCGAGCGCGGGACGGCCACTGTAGCGCCGGTCCACACCCACATTGCCGAGCCAGAAGTAGGTCTGCACCGAACCCGGGGAATCGATGAGCACAACGCGTCGCCCGGTCACGCGCGACGGCGGCTTGAGCTCGCTGGCGGCTGTCCTCGCTTTCGCCCAGCCCGCGAAGGCGGTGGTCAGCGCCTGGCGCATCCACTTGGGATCGAGATCGCCGGCGAATACCAGCGTGGTGCGATCCGCGCCGAATTGCGCGGCGTGATAGCTCACCACGTCGCCTTGCGTGATCGCCGCCAGCGAGCGCTCGCTGCCGCCCTGCGGCCGGCCGTACGGATGCGCGCCGAACAAGGCGGCGCGGCCATAGATGCCGATGATCTGCGAGGGATCGGAGTCCTTGGCCGACTTGATGAATTCTATTTCGCGGTTTCGGTAGCTGGCGAATTCGTCGGCATCGAAATGCGGACGCATGAGCGCGTCGGCCGCGAGCTCGATCATGAGCGCGCGATCGCGCGCCAGGAACTGACCGTTCACGGCAATGTATTCGGAGCCGGCGGTGGCGGTGAAATTTCCGCCCACGCCTTCTACCGCATCGGCGAATTCGAAAGCCGTGCGCTTGCCCGCGCCGCGATCGAGCAAGCCGGCAACCAGCGACGCCACGCCCGGCTTGCCGGCGGGATCGGCGAGAGCCCCGCCGCGCACGAAGCCGCTGAACGCGATCATCGGCACTTCTTTTTTCGGCACGAGCACGATGGTGAGACCGTTCGGCAACACGAAGCGCTGGTTCGCGGGCACCTTCACGCCAATGGCTGCAGCCTGGTCGGCGGCGCTCGCCGGCGGCGCCAGCAGCGCACTGCCACACACCAGCGCCGGGAGCACGGCAAACATTTTCCGAAGCATCGTGCTCATGGCTTGGTCTCCAGCAAACCCACCGTGCGGTGATTCTTCTGGAGCACCAGGGCCGCGGCTTTCTGCACGTCCTCACGCGTCACCTTTTCGTAGGCCGCGGGCGAGTCGAACAGCTTCCTGAAATCGCCCTCGAACACTTCGAACTGGCCTAACAAGTGCGCCTTGCCATCGATGGTGGCGATCTGCTTCCAGAACGACGAGGCATAGAGATTCTTGGCGCGCGTCAATTCCGCATCGGTGACGCCCTGCTCCACGAGTTGCGCCAGCGCGGCGTCGAGCGTCTGCTCGACCTCGCCGACCCTGGCGCCCTCGGGCAACGTCAGCTGCAGCCACGAGAGCCCGGGATCGAAGCCTTCCTGGAAGTAGCCACCCACTTCGATCGCGATCTTTTTCTCTTCCACCAGCAGGCGATGCAGGCGCGAGGAATCTCCCTCGGTGAGGATCGAGAACAACAGGTTGATGGCCGGCCCCTGCGGGTCGTTGGCGGCGGGCGACTTGTAGGCGTAGTCGAGCAGCGGCGTCTGCGCATCGCGCGCCACGAACACGCGTTTCTCGCCGAGCTGCTCGGGCTCGGTGGTGCGCACCGGCGGCGGCGGCTCCTGCCTTGGTATCGGCTCGAGATATTTCCTCGCCAGCGCGAATCCCTCTTCGGCGGACAGGTCGCCGGCCAGGATCAGCGTGCAGTTGTTAGGCGCATAGTTCGTCTTGAAGAACTTCTGCAGGTCCTCGACCTTCCAGCCCTGGATATCGGCCGGCCAGCCGATGGTCGGAATCTGGTAGGGATGCGCGACGAAAGCCGTGGCCTGCACCTGCTCGGCGAGGAATCCGTCGTTGCTGTCTTCGGTGCGCAGGCGCCGCTCGGAATACACGACACCGCGTTCGCTCTCGATGACCTTGGGGTCGAACGACAGGTTGGCGAGACGATCGGCCTCCAGATCGAACACCAGGTCGAGAGCCGTCCGCGGGATCCAGTCCTGGTACACGGTGACATCGTCGCTGGTGAACGCGTTGTTGGAGCCACCCTTCGACTCCATGAGCCGGTCGAATTCACCGGGCGCGCGCTTCGCGGTGCCGTTGAACATCATGTGCTCGAAGAAATGCGCGAGACCGGTGATGCCCGGAACTTCGTTGCGGCTGCCGACGCGCACCCAGTTGTAAAGCGCGATATTCGGAATGTCGCGATCGGTCCAGACGATGACCTTCATGCCGTTGGCGAGCGTGATGGCCTGCACCTGATCGAGGCCGGGCACGCGCATGGGCGCAGCTGATTTGGCGGGGGTGGCGGCGCCGGTGGCAGCGGCCACCATCAGCGATATGGACAGGCAAAGCGCACGAAGAGCGGGAGATTTGAGCATGCGACACACCTCGGCAGGATGCGCAGCTTATACAAGGAAAAAGAAAAGCGCCGCACACGGGGGAAGTCGTTTGCGGCGCCAAGAAGCGAACACCGGGGAAGAGTTGTTCGCAGTCCTTTGTGAGGTCTCCCTCTTTGCGGTACTACCTCGAAACCTTGACGGCGTGGATCGCAGAGAGCTGGGCCCGAGCGAGTCGCGCATCGATGGGCGCGAACATCACGCTGCCACCGCGGCGACGCTTGACCATCATTCCCGCCATCGCCGGCCGCATGCTCGCGACGCCCTGCGCGTGGGGAAGAATCAGCGTTACTGTGGATCTCGCCATCACATGTAGGACAAAGCAATGCCCGTGCCAGGTGGGTGATGGCAATTAAATCAATGACTTGTGGAAACTGGATCCCGGCGGGACCCGATCAAAGTGACGTCGCGCGTCAGCTTGTGACGCGAATCCAGGTTAGAAGCTGCCGTGCTCTTGAATCAATGCGCCGGGATCACAGGGACGCAGGGTTTCTTCGCCACTTTGAGTCCGCCGCAAATCGCCCGCGCCTGTGCTTCGTCGCGTACCTCGGCCTGCAGACGATAGATCGTTTTTCCCTGCGCCTCGCCCACCACCACGCGCGGCGCGAGGCCATCGAGCGTACCCGCGGCATCCTTCTGCAGCTTTTTCCATTCGTCGTTGGCGTGTTCAGCCGAGGAGAACGCACCGAGCTGCACTCCGAATCCGCTGTCGCTGACGTTTGCCGCGTTCGCTGCAGCGGGAAGCGCCGCGCTCTCGCCCGATGCTGGCGGCACTGCCTTTGCCGCACCGCCCGCTGCGTCCGCAACCGCGCCCGTGCCGCCGGCAAAGTTGTCGATGCGCACCTGCGCCTCTTTGGCCCACTTGCCGGCCGGATATAGCGCGAGGAATTGCTGATACGCCTCGCGCGTATCCGCGCCTGCGGCGGCGCGCCAATCTTTTTCCTCGGCGAGCTGTTGCAGCCTCTCGCGCGCGATCGCGACCAGCGTGCTCTCCGGATGGCCCGCGATGAATTGCTCGTACGACTCGGGCGAGTCGGCGGCTTGCGCCGACCGCCAGTCGCTTTTTTCGCGGCTGCATGCGGCGAGCGCAAGCAACGGTATTGCGAACAACGTCACGAGAGCACGGGTGGACATGGTTATGATCCCCTTGAGCGACCGCTTTATTGTAAACGCTGAAGCCGTGGGGAGATGCACATGAGCGAAGAAC